>CAKZZO010000109.1 GCA_937885175.1 uncultured Treponema sp.
CGTACCTCTTTGGCCTCCTGTCGCCGCCCACGACGGCGAGGGTGACGGACTGGGGCGTGCCGTCGATGTCTTCTTTTTTCATGTTTGATGCTCCATATAAGTGATTTTTCAGAGACTTTTCTCTACACTATATATAGGCAATGAATTTGCATTTTAGGCTAAATTTTTAGAAAAAAGTTGGAATAAATGCAAAAAAAAATGTCATTTTCGGACGCGCCTCTCTTGGAGGACGCTGCAATTCTTTCGATAACATATTCTTGCCAATTCGGTATTTTTGCGGTATCATTAGTATATGTGGGAAATTTTTGCATAATAAGGATTTTGCAATGTTCAAGGAATTTCTGCCTTTTAACACTGTTCGTAATGATGCGATAAAACTGGCTCATAAAATTTGTCAGGATGGTTTTATTCCCGACGTGCTTTACTGTCCTTTGCGTGGCGGTGCCTACATGGCGAACATGATAAGCGAATACTTTAAGCTCGTATGCAAGGACAGAAAGCCGGTGCTTTTTGCGGCTGTTGTTGCCCGTTCCTACACGGATGTCCGTAAGCATTCGGCCGTGCATATTGACGGCTGGACTTATTCTCCTGACCATTTGCGTTCTGGCGACAAAATTCTTCTTGTTGATGACATTTATGACAGTGGAAGAACCCTCAATTTCTTGGTGGAAACTTTGATTGAAAAGGGGGTGCCCCGTGAAGATATCAAAGTGGTGGTGCATGACTACAAGCATTTTACCTATCGCGAGGAACTTCCTGTTGTGCCGGATTACTGGTGCCGTAAATTTGAAATCACCAAGCCTGAGGAAGACCGCTGGATTCACTATATGAGCCACGAGTTGGTTGGGCTTTCCCAGGACGATTTGGAAAAGTACTATTATACCGATGACCCTGCATTGCGGGATGTGCTGGGGCCTCTTTTTTCATAAGACGGTTGTGGCAGGAGTGTTTATGAAAAAATGGTATGTAACTGTTCTGGCATTTCTCTTTGTCGCGGGGAGTGCATTTGCCCAGCGTATTATCAGTCCTGTATCGGGTAGCTGGGCCAACAAGCAGTGTCTGGTCTTGAATACCAATGACGGAAGCGAGTGCTTTTACTCCTACTCTGGTACGGATCCCCTTACGTCGGGCTTTGCCTATGATGGGCCGGTGCTGATTGATGAAACTGGAGAAGTGACTGTGCGCGTGGTGAGCGTAAAGGGCGACCAGAAAGAAGAACTGAGCGTTACCTACACGGTAAGCGAGGTGGAAAATCCTTACGAGCCTGATACGGTGGAAAATGCTTTTGTAGCCAAGATGTGCGAAAAGCCGCTGATAATCTATTCATTCGGTACGACCATTCAGATTCCTGAAAAAATGCTCTATGCTCTCGGTGACGGAGCCAAGCCTTTTATGTCGGGCAGGATGCTTTCCCTGTCTCCTGCAAACCGGCTTTCCCGCTATCTGCCCTGCACGGTTACGGACGGCACTTCCCGCTGGCGTTTTGTCATTTTTGTTTCTGGCGGTGAGGCGGGGCTTCTTGCAAAAAAAGACGTTCCCTTTGAGATAAACGGCTGGAATGAATTTGTCTGGAAAGGCGAAAAACTCATCTACTGCATTGATAACGGCATGTGGTCTGCGGACACGACTCCTGCCTATCTAGACCGTTCGGTTCCTCATGTGGTGCGCTGGCAGAGTGTGGCCTATGAAAAGGGAAACCCGGTGCAGTCCTTCCTGCTTCCTGCAATGCCGGTTATTGAGACTCGTGCCGTAAAAAAAGGAAAGGGGCCTGTTACATTCGCAATTCGTGGTGATTCCCGCTACCGCATGGAGTTGCTTTCTTCTGGCGTGAGCGGTGATGTGCCAGGTGATGTGGGGCTTTTCTCTCAGGCAGTCTTTGACACCTTTGACGGTGATGCCATTGGAGGCAAGGCTCTTTTTGCTTTCTACTGTGACGGTGTATATCAGGGTACTTTGGGAGCGGATTATTCCATTGATAATCAGCCGCCGCTTATGCCTGAGTTTGTGTCCAGTGCCCATACCTACTATGCTCGTTCGTCTGTAGAGCTGCGTATTTATTCGGAAACGGGTTCTGAAGTCTTTTATGCGCTGAGTAATCCCATAGAAGTGGATGAAAGCAACATGGATGACCACGATGCCCTTGACGCTATTGAAACAGGAAATTTCCATGTCTATGGCGGCATTCCCATCCGCTTACAGTCTGGCTCGGATAAGGCTCAGTTCTACAAGGTTCGTGCCTACGCCACTGATGCCAGCGGCAATGTAAGTGCCGTTTCGGAATACCGTGTGGTTATTGATGAGTACAATTATTACCTCGACTCTGCTGCGGGTGGACTGGGGGCTGACGGAAGCAAGAATCATCCTTTCAACAGTTTTGCCAAGGCTCTTGAAGTCATCAACAAGGGGCGTTTTTCTCGCTTCTATGTCTCGGGCACCATTGACTTGCCGCTGAGCGAGACGGTCATTTCTTCCAATTGTGAGTTTATTTCCGTAAAGGATGCCCGCTTTGTGATTCCGCCCACAGGTTCCCTTACGCTGCAGACCGCAAGCCTTTCTGCAAAGAACTGTGTTTTTGAAAAAGAAGCGGGAGATGAGTCCATGCCTTCCAACGGTGCCTTCTTTAAGCTGGAAAATGCTGCGGTTTCGTTCACCGGCTGTGAGATTGTGGGCGTGTTCGGACAGAACGGAACGGCATTCAACGCATCGTCTTCGGTGCTTGATTTCATTTCCTCCGGCATTACGGTGCAGAGTGATTCCTATGCCTGTGGCGTTTCTTCCAGCGACTCCAAGGTGACTGGGCGAGACAGCCATTTTACTGCCATTGCCCAGACTGCCGTAAATTTTAGCGTACAGGGCGGTTTGTTTGAGCTGCGTTCCAGCGACTGTAAGGTTGTGTCTCACCTTGGCCGCATTGCAGAACTGACCCGCACCAATGCAAGAATCACGGGAACATCGTATACGGGTGAATTTGACAACAAGGTGAGCGCAATTCTTCCGATTTGGCAGGATGAAAAGACGCTGATGCTTGAAAACAGCGACAATACCACGGCAGGCTTTAACTGATGATTTTGGAATGCGGTTTTGACGAGGCGGGAAGGGGACCGCTTGCAGGGCCTGTTACCGCCGGCTGCGTCATTCTTCCTGCTGATTTTCCCCTTGAACTTTTAAATGACTCAAAGAAACTTTCCGAAAAGAAACGTGAGGCTGCTGAGGCGGTCATCAAGGAAAAGGCCCTGTGGGGGCTGGGCATTGTTGACCATGAGACGATTGACAGAATCAACATCCTGCAGGCGAGTATGCTTGCCATGCGCCGCGCCTACGACATGATGATGCTGGACTTTGAAAAATGGTGTGCGTCTCAGGGCATATCGTCTTCCGCCGTGCAGATTTCTGCGGTTACCGACGGAACTTCCTGCCCTGACCTTCCCTGCCAGTGCAGGTGCGAGCCAAAGGCGGACGGAAAATATCCTGCGGTCATGGCGGCAAGCATCATTGCAAAAGTTGCCCGCGACCGCATTATGACTGACTACGACAGACTGTATCCCCAGTACGGCTACGCCAGGCACAAGGGATATCCCACCAAGGCCCATAGACAAATATGCCGCCAAATAGGCCCAAGTCCCATCCAGCGGCTTTCCTTTTCGTATTGACTATTGGCGTGAATTTTATTCTTCTGAATTTTCTTCGCTTTTTTCGCGCTTGCTTACGATGTGAATCACTTTTCCGGTGCGCTTGATGCCGTCGTTGGGGTTGCGCTCGCTGTCGCCCTTCTTGCGGTATACCAGTTTCTTGTCGTCGCCGCCCTTGCCGAATTTTGCTTCCTTGGCGGCTTTCTTTTCTGCCCGGGCCTTAGCCTTTGCCTTGCGGTCTTTTTCGATGAATTTGAGGGAATCGTCCAGACCTGTCAGGAATTTCTGCATGTCTTCGGCAAAAATGGCAATCTGATGACGGTCAAAATCCGCGCCCTCTCCTTTTTTGCTCTCTACGACCTGTAAGAATACATCGCCCGTACGGTTTTCCTTTACGTTAAAAAAATATGAGCGATTGTCCAACAAAACCTGAGTGGTATACAGTTCTCCGCGGATTCCCATAGTGATTCCTTCCTTGTTTGTGTAAAATATGTATGGATAGAATGTAGCATATTCCCTGCTTTTGCGCAATGGCGTTTACCGGCGGTTCTTTTTTTTCCAGGCAAGGGGGCTCATGCCCGTTACCTTCTTGAAGACGTTTGAAAAATAATTGGGATTTGTGTAGCCGAGGCGGGCCGCTATGTCATGCATCTTTAGACCGCCTCCCTTTATCAAGTCCTTTGCCTGACTGATTTTCAGGAGTTCGTGCAGGGTCTGCATACTGTAGCCGGTGAGAAAACGGATGCGGCGGGCAAGGTGACTTTTGCTCAGCCCGAAATAATCTGCCATTTCTTCAAGCGTGCAGATTTGATCCATGTGGTCAATCAGGTAGTCAAGAATATCCTGTGCCTGTATTTTTCCCGCATGCGTCTCCTGTAGGGGCAGGCTGATGGGCAGTTTTTTGATGAGGCTTTCGCGGTCTGAAATGACAAGGGTGTTTGCCTTTGTCCTGTTTTCCAGCAGGTAGAGCTTGTAGAGAGCCTGACTCAGCAGTTCCCTTACGTCATCATATACGGCGAGGCTTTCGTTTCCGCCTATCAGATAGGCATAGCCCATGTATTTTCCGTTATGACAGAGGATTTCCAGTGTGGCGGAATATCGCCGTCCATGGGGAAAGAGTGCCTTGGAAATCGTGCGTGGCTCCCGCACTCTGTATGGAATCAGTTTTCCCAGTTCGGGCGGCAGGTCGGGAACGACAATATGTACCGTTGCTGGTGCAAGCTGCTCTGTGAGGTAGGGGCTGAGCGCGAGGATGATTCCCTGTATGCCAAGTTCAGTCAGTTTGAATCGGAGCGCATGCTCCAGCTGCTGCATGCTGGAAACCTCTGTAACGGCGAGGGCAAAGGATGTGAGCGAGGAAAGACCGCCGTTTTGCCGCGAAATCATGTCATAGCGGAGCGTGACGGAATACATGACGCGCAGTGCGTTGCAGCAGTTCTCCAGCCATGCGCATTGCTCCGCGTTTTCCTGCACGAGCGGCAGAAGAATCCTTCTGAAGCGGGAGATTGTTTCTTCCCAGGGATAGGCACGGAAAGAGGAGTCATGCCGCTTTTTCAGCAGCGAACGGAAACAGCGTACGATTTTTTGAGGGGGGGGGTGTTATTTTTCTCGTTAGCATGGGCGAGGTCATCAAGGACGGCATCCAAAAGCGCATCGCGAGCCTCACTTTTTTCCTGGGGAAGCAGGGCAGCAAAAGATTCTTCCAGATAGGTGTGGATTTCCGCCATGCTTTCCTGCATGGCAGTGGAGTGAGTTTCTGACCCGCTCTGCATTGCGTCTACGATTGCGTGTTCAAAACAGCCGCAGCTTTGCCGTACAATCAAGTTTGTCGTCACCAGTTCATGCTCAACAGGAATTTCCGGTGACATGATGCGGTCAATCAGGTATTCTACGGCACGATAGCCACGGTTAAAATAGGCAAGGTCAATCGTAGTGATAGGCGTAGACGAGGTGATGCCCACCAGCTGATTGTTGAATCCCGTTACGGCAAGGTCATCGGGAACCGCCACGCCCTGCTTTTCCAGCCTTTCTATGACAGCCGCTGCAATGATGTCGCTGGACGTGACGATGGCTTCAATCGGATGCAGTCTGTGATAGGCAAGCAAGCGGTCTGTTTCTGCGGCAATGCTCGTAACTTCAAGGGAGTCTGCAAGAAAAATCATCTCGCTGAGCACGGGAATCTTCATTTTTGCAAGTTCCGTCTTAAAGTACTCCAGTCGCTTTGTGTGCGGCTTTGAATACCGTGTACCGATGAAAGCGATGGAGCGGAAGTGATGCTTCTTAACGAGGTGACTTACAATCAACTGCATGGAATGATGGTTATTGATTCTGATGCTTGGTACGTTCGGAATGTCCATGTAGCCGATGTCCACCATGGGGAGGGGCTGCAAACCTGCGAACAGAGATTGAATTTCCGCGGCATCCATGTATTCGCTCAGAGAAGATGCCCATGTTACCAGCCCGTCCAAAAGTGGCGCATGCATGAACTGTGTTTTTGCCTTGAAGTTCGGCAAGAATGAGGAGGCCTCCAGCAGAGAATGACGCACGGCGTGTGCCATATTGATGAAATTGATGCCGTAGTCTGCGCAAGCCTGCATGATGCCCGCCACATATTCCTGCCCTATGTATGAACTGAAATCCGCCACCGCCGCAAATCCAAAGGTAAGCGGACTGCTCTGCGACTTTAGGAACTGCTGTCGTTTGGTAAAGCGGGGCTTCATACCAACAGTATAGCATGATTTGGTAAAAATGCACATATTTTATATAACGTTATAGCAAAATTTTATATATGCAATGAAAGCAGGTCACGATTTTGTAGAAATAAAAGTCCGTCTGTTTATGGAAATGTGAAAATTCGCCCCCTATACTTTTAAATAATTGAGAAAGTTTTTTTTCTCTTTGTAGGAGGCATGACAAAAAATACGTCCGTGTACTTTCTGTCATGTGCGATTGCATTCAAAAGCCTGCAATCGCGATACGCACCATCCATGGTGCGTGGCTGCCGCCAAGGCTTTATAGGAGGCATTATGAAAAAGTTGGGTAAACGGGCATGGCTTGCTGCGCTGTGTTCGGGTATGATGCTGCTAAGCGGACTGTTTACGGCATGTAGTGATGGAGGCTCTGATGAGCCACCAGAGCAAACGGGAGGGGTGTACAGCACTCTTACTGAGGAGCGCGTTAAGACGGATGCTCCCGCAACAGCAGGTACCATTACCGTAAGTGGTGGTGCAACATACAGTGGCAATGATATCAATGCCGCTTGGGCTGCGGTAAAGGCTGCAACGGGAGACGTTAAGATGACTCTTGCCGCCGGTACCTATACCGTTACGGAAAATACATTCCTTGGCTATAGCGGTGCCTATAACATTACGATTTCTGGCGAAAAGGCTGACTATGGTACAAAAGTTCTTATCGTAGGAAATACAGGTACAAACAAGCAGGATTCCCGCAATCTTGTCTACATGGACAAAAACAGTTCCGGAAACCTGACGATTGAATATGTGACGATTAAAAACGAATTCGGCGCAGACGCAACGACTGACTGTCAGGCTGAGGCTTTGGCAACAGACGGTACGGGTAATCTTGCCGTGTACAACTGCTCTATTCTGAGCCATCAGGATACCATTCGCACGGTTGGCAAGGCTTGGTTCTATAAGTGCTATATAGAAGGTGACGTAGACTTTTTGTGGATGGATACAGCCGGAACGGTGGCTTTGTATGAAGAGTGTGTACTCCGGGCGGTTAATGACCGTGGTGTTGAGGGTGCCTATTTTACTGCTCCTCGCCATGCCGTGCAGAACAAGGTTGGAAAAGGTCTTGTCATCTACAATTCAAAACTACAGGCAGAAGCAGTAAAAGAAGGACAGAAAAAATTTGAAGTCTTCCTTGGACGCAACCCGTGGTCAAGTTCTGCGCTTACCGACTATTACAATCAGGTTGCCATTGTGAGTACTCCTTACTATGGCACACTGGATGCTGGAGTCTGGAAAAGCGTTGCGAACGGTACTAAAGACCAGCAGTATGTAGGCTTTAAGGCTGATGACTACTACGCAAAATCAACAAGCGGTCTGGGTGCAGTCCTTTCTACGAGCGTAAAGCAGGCAGAATACAGTGGACGCAAGAACATTCTGAACCGCGTATACAATATTGCCGCTGCAAAGTTCCAGCAGGATGCTACGGACAAAGTGTGGGATATTGATGCAGTGATTACGGCGAATAACTGGGAAGTTTCTGCTGACTCTTCAAAATCCCTGCTTGACGGCGAAACCATTGCAGAAAGCAAAACCTATGACTTTACCAAGGCAGATGGAAACGGCTATACCGAAGCAACTTGTGATGGCTTTGCACATGAAAGCGGAAAGACTCACGCAAAAGGTGCGGCAGGAAACACAATTACTATTCCAATGACAAAAAAAGGCACGGTGGCTGTGTACGGCTATTATGCTGGCTATGGAACAATAAAACTCGGCGAGCAGGGCGAGGCATTCTATGACTTTAACAATGGCTCAACCAGTACTGTTGTTGAAAAAGTATATGTGAACTACACGGGTGAGGGTACTGTAACCATTACGGCTGCTACTGCCACCTACATTACGAAAGTCGTGGTTGAGTATGACGATTCCCTGTCATATGTTCCAGTAACAGGCATTGAGGTAAAGGCTGATACGGAAAGCCCAATGGTTGGAATTCCCGCAACGCTTACGGCAAGTGTGTCTCCTGATAATGCGACAAACCCGCAGGTAAAGTGGACGAGCGGCAATGAGAACGTTGGAACCATTAATGAATATACGGGTGTCATAACCTTTAAGACAGTGGGTGACGTAACCTTTACGGCAACCGCCCGTGATGGAAGTGGAGCAAGTGCTTCAGTCGCGATGTCTCCCAAAGAAGCGACATGGACGAGTGCTGAATGGTATGATTCAAAGGACTCTTCTTCTTCATCTTCAAGTGGCGGCGGCACAGGCTTGGGGGGCTCACTGGGTGAAAACAACTCAGTCTTTACACTGGGAACAACAAGTGGCGTTACCTTGGGTGGCGTAAAGAAAGTGACGAACATCAAGGGCGAGGAAGTGAGCATTTCCACGGGTATAAAGATGAACTCTAGCGGAACCGTGTCATTTGCAGTGACCAAGCCTGGTAAGGTAGTGGTCAAGACAGGCTACTGCAAGGACAGCAATGCAACGAGCGACACGCTCAAAATCACCGGTACTAACGGTGGCGAGGCTACGGCATGGACGACCAACCCCGCGGCCACACCAACGGATGATGCTACCTATACATGGACAATTACCGCAGGTTCATACAAGATTGAACGTGCCTCTGGCGGCTATGCACCGGCAATCTATTATGTCCGCGTAGATGTGGGCACTAACATCGAAGACTTCAAGGAAGACTTGTCGGCTCCCGCACTCAAACTGTCTACTTTTGAGACCGCCGAAAAAGAACTTGATTTGAACGGAAACACGAGCGTTACGCAGACAGTTACCGCAACGCTGGAAAATGCAACGGGTACTCCCACAGTGGCATATACTTCTGCAAATGCGTCTATCGCCACCGTAAACGAAACAACCGGTGCCGTAACAGCAGTAGGCATGGGCTCAACAACCATCACCGCAACGGCAAGTTTTGAAGGACTTGAAAGCATTACAAGAACCTATACCATCAAGGTAAAAGACACCAGTGCAGTTGCCGACGAATATACGATTGATTTTACCAAAATGAGCGGCACAGTAGCTGGTGACTATGGAAAATTCAGCACTGACGGAAAGTATTGGAATGAATATGGCTTTGTGTTTAGTGCAAATGGTACACTCAGCGTAAAAGTAGCGGGTGCAAGTAAGATTACCTTGCTGAATACCTATGCAAACGATGCAGTTACTATTACACCGAGTGTGACACCTGCAGGCGGCACGTTCGCACCTACGACACTCACGGCGTCAAAAATCAATGCGCAGGATTCTGAGACAAAAGTGATTACCCCTGAAGAAGTGACCGTCAATTATGTTGGTGGCGCAGGTGTTTTGAAATTCACTTTTGGCGCACAGGATTACCTCTCTGGCGTAAAAGTTGAAAAACTCCTTGTTCCCGCAACTGGTGTGACGGTAGAGCCTAGCACAAAAAGCATCGCTGTGGACGGTACGGTAAATCTGAGCGCAACCGTTACTCCGGCTGGCAGTACTGATAGCGTAGCATGGGCAATTGTTGATAATTCTACGAATGTCACTATTACCACAAATGCTGATGGCACTGTTACGGTAAAAGGCGTAAATATAGGAACGGCAACCGTAAGGGCGACCGCAGGTTCTGTTCATGGAGACGCAACAATTTCCGTGAGCGCAACTGAAAACAAAGCCGCAAGCGTTGCTTTTACATCCACTACGGCAACCGTATTTGCTGGTAATACTCTCCAATTGGCCGCAACCGTTACCGCAGAGGATACGGGAAGTGCTTGTACCGATTCCTTGACCTATGCTCTTGCAGATGGTGCAGACGCGACTGTTGCAACCGTAACCTCAAATGGCCTTGTGTCTGCACTCAAAGCGGGTTCAGTGGTCGTGGTAGCAACCGCAGGAACAAAGACCGCTACATGTACGGTTACGGTGAAACCGAACGCGATTGGGCAAACGTATGAACTTACAGACCTTGTTACAATTGACTCATATTCATCGGGTTACACAGGTGTGTATGATGATGGTGCAGTTAGCTTGATAGCCGTAAAGCCTCATAGCAATGATAACGGCATAACGCAATCTAGTTATGGTACAGCACCAGGTGCTGGGTCAAAAATCAGAATCGCAGTTGCGAGCAAGGCTAAAGTTACATGGAGTTCATATAAAACATCTGCTGCTATTACCGTAAAGGCAGATGCTTCAGAAACGGCTTCAGTTGCTACGGATGCTACGATATCAGATTCAGCAACATTTGTTATTAACGCACAAGCAATCAATATGTCAAGTGACGGTACGACAGGATTCTTATACACGACCGACACCCCCGCTGTATTGGAGATGTCTTTTGGTGGCGCTTGTTATATGAAAAGCCTCAAAGTCGAGAAGCTTTCTGATACTGATGAACCGAAAGTTACATCTGTAACTATTGCGATCAAATCAGGAAATTCTGCTGCAATTAGCAAAGATGGAACGACTGAGCTTGAGGCAACTGTCCGCCGCAATTATTTGAATGCAGATACTTCAGTCACATGGAATTCAAAAAATTCAGCCGTGGCGAGCGTTTCAAATGGTGTAGTTAAAGGTTTGGTTGCAGGAACTGCAGATATTACGGCAACAGCTGGCGGTGTAGAATCAAAACCGATACAAATTACGGTGACGAGTGCATCTGTAACGGCTTTTACAGATAGTTTCGTGCAGAAGACGAATGGCGACAATTCATTTACGATTACAACAACTGGCTCTGGCGGGACTATTGCATACTCATCGAGCAATACAGATGTTGCGTCTGTCAATTCTTCAACTGGGGAAGTTACAATTCTAAAAGCTGGCTACTCAAAGATTATCGCAGCTATTGGAGATGCAACTGCAAGTTATACTCTAGCTGTTGCGCCAAAAGAAGATGAAACCTACGAATGGAAAAATGCTGACATAGTTGACTATGTGTATGGTGGTGCGGCAACGGCAATACAGTATAGTAATAATACTGCAGCCAGTGCAACGTATAACGGATTATATGTGCTTGCTGATTCATCTGGCGCAAAATTTCAGGCGAATACGGGTAATGTACAAGTAAATGCTCCTGTAAAGGTATATATTCCAGTGAGTTCAAGTAATAAGGAAAACACTAGCATAACAGTGACATTGTTCAGTGGACAAAAAACTGCAATTAAAATCAATGCCGCTGAAAATTTAGCAACTCCTGATTCTGAAAATGGCTATGTTTATACTATTGCCGGTTCACAGGCTCAATCATATACAATAAATGGTGTTGAAGGAACTTATGTGCTTATCACTGTAAGCACGTCCGGTTACTTCGCGAACGGTACATTTATCAAACGAACTGTAACATCATCAGGAGATTGACCCTAATTTGTACGCAAACTGTGTTTTATTTCACAGATTGCGTACGACACATCCTCCCCCGCGTCATGTAATCCAATGGCTCGGGGGAGTTTTGTTTTTGAGTCTTACGGTTGACTTTTCGGAGGAATGTGGTATATTAAAAGCATGAGGGAATCCACAGCACTGTGGCTCGCCTCGGCTAGGTTATGAGAGCCTGCCCAGACTTTTGCCGGTTGGGTAGGCTTTGTTTTTACCTTTTACAAGAAAATCTTGAAGAGGTTGAGCGCATCTATAATCAAGCCAATAATCGCAATGCAAAGCATCGCTTTTTCGTACTTTGTCATATCAGCGCAGTCCTCCCATTCATTAAAATGAGAGGCGAGCCACCCTGTGCCATGAATTCCCAATGATTAAATTTTACCGTATAATTTGTTTACTTGTCAATACACTCAACAAAAGGCAAAGTGTTCTTGCCGATGTGGCGGTTGATTTTGAAGCTCCGTAACCTAATCTAACATCTTCTGCCGTGCGGCCTTTCGGTTTCGTCGGGTAACCCGCATGGCAACAGCTCACCCGCGACGCAGGCAGTTCGCTTACGATGCGGGGGCTCTCTTTTATGTGCAAGAAACATTGCGCTTGATTTTTTCGCGAATCACGCTATAATAAAAATAAAGAGGGAATCCACAGCACTGTGGCTCGCCTCTTTTAGGTTGTGAAAAGCCTATCCGAAGCTTCCAACTTAGCGGGTAGGCTTATTTTTTTACCAAATCAATGTTACTTGAAGAGGTTCAGTGCTGTAACAATCAAAGTTAAAAGTGCAACGATAAACATTGCAAGTTCGTACTTATTCATGCTACGCAGTCCTCCCATTCATTTAGAATAAGAGGCAAGCCACCCTGTGCCATGAATTCCCAATGATTAAATTTTACCGTATAATTTGTTTA
>CAKZZO010000110.1 GCA_937885175.1 uncultured Treponema sp.
CCATCAGCTGCTTGCCGTATTCAGACTGCTTGCGACGCATCTGGGGCTTGGGATTGCGATTGGTCTCCTTGGAGTAACCAAGCACCGCAGGAGACAGACCCAGCGCCTTGCATCTTTTCAGAACGGGCTGTGTATTCTTTGCCATGTCCGTCTTCTCCTCTCAATTACACTCTTCTGCGCTTGGGCGGGCGGCATCCGTTGTGGGGGATGGGGGTCACGTCCTTGATCATGTTCACTTCCAGGCCAGCCGCCTGCAGGGAACGGATCGCCGACTCACGCCCCGGCCCGGGGCCCTTCACAATGACGTCGATCTCCTGAACTCCCTGATCCTGGGCACCCTTCGCCACCTGCTGGGCAGCGATCTGTGCCGCAAAGGGGGTGGACTTCCTCGTCCCCTTGAAGCCGACATTGCCGCCGCTGGACCAGGAGATAATGTTACCACCCCTGTCGCTGATGCACAGGATCGTGTTGTTAAACGTGGAGTAGATGTGTGCCACTCCGTAGTTTATGTTCTTCTTTTCACGCTTCTTGCCCTTGCGGACCGTTGTTCTCTTAGCCACGATTGCCCCTCCCTACTTAGTGGCGACCTTCTTGTTGGCCACCGTGCGGCGCGGCCCCTTGCGCGTCCTGGCGTTGGTTTTCGTCCTCTGCCCGCGGACAGGAAGCCCCAGGCGATGCCGGAGACCGCGATAGCAGCCGATGTCCATAAGACGCTTGATGTTAAGACCGATTTCTGAGCGCAGACGACCTTCAACCTTGTACTCCGTGTCGATAAGAGTACGCAGTTCCTTCAACTCATCCTCACTCAAATCATTCATCATTTTCGTGGGATCAGTCTTTGTCTTTTCACAAATCGCTTTTGCTGCTGAACGACCGATACCGTAAATGTAGGTCAACGCAACAACGACGTGTTTATTAGGGAGGTCAACTCCCGCAATTCGAGCCATCTGTTACTCCTTAACCCTGTCTCTGCTTATGCTTCGGGTTTGTGCAAATGATACGGACAATACCATTGCGCTTAATAACCTTACACTTATCACAAATGGGCTTTACGCTGGTTCGTACTTTCATAAAAGTCCCCCTAGGGAAAGTGATACTTGCCGCCGAATCATGGCAGCTCGCAATGAGCTACAATTCGACGGTTTTAGCAATATATCACAAATCCCCAAACTTATGCTACATAAATTCAATGAAATTCTGCAATTTCTACAGATTTCTTGAACGTAATTTGCCCTTCTTAACAAGCCCATCGGAATGGTGCATTTTAAGCAGAGCTTCAATTTGGCTCATTGTATCAAGGTCAACACCTACCAGAATTAACAGTGAAGTACCACCCATCAACATGGAAATTGACTGCGGAAAACCAAACAAATTCTGGATAATCGTCGGCAGTACGGCAATCGCCGCAAGATACAACGAACCGGGCAACACGAGACGGTTCAACACCTTCTGCATGTACTCTTCTGTCTTGTCAGTACGGATGCCAGGAATGGAGCCACCGTTTTCCCTTATGTTCTTTGCGATTTCAGTGGGGTTCAGAGTTACCTGAGTGTAGAAGTATGCAAAGAAAATAATCAGCAGTACCAACAGAATATTGTACCACCAGCCTGTCGGCGTAAGGATTGCAGAAAGTCTGCTTACCCAACGAGCCGCATTCTGGCTGTTACCAATGCTAGAAACAATCTGGAGCGGGAATGTCAAGAATGATGATGCAAAGATGACCGGAATGACACCCGACGGATTAATTTTAAACGGAATGTATGTGCTTTGACCGCCATACATTTTTCGCCCAACCACACGCTTTGCATAGTGAACGGGGATTTTGCGTTCGCCCTGCTGCTCAAACACAACAAGCGCGATAACAGCGACAAACATCACCAGCACAACGACTACAAAAACTGCATTGATTTCGTTGTTACGAACCTTGTTTACCAGTTCAATAACGGCATGAGGCAGACGAGCGACAATACCGGCAAAAATCAGCATGGAAATGCCGTTACCGATACCGTGTGCCGTAATCTGGTCTCCAAGCCACACCGTAATCATTGCACCAGTTGTTACCGTGAGCATTGCCAGCAGCTTAAATGCAAGCTGATTTTCCAGAATAATCGCTCCCGGAATGCTGCTTGCATATACTGTCACAGCAAGCGACTGGATAAGGCACACGATGACGGTGCCTACCCGAGTCCAAGCCGCAACTCTGCGCTGCCCTCCGTCCTCTTGCGCAATGCGTTTAAGAGACGGAAAGATAATCAGCGCAAGCTGCATGATAATCTGCGTCGACACATACGGCATAACGCCCAGCATGAACACAGAAAAGTTAGAAAATGCTCCACCGGCAAAAAAGTCCATATAGCTAGCAAATGCGTTTCTGTTTTTTGACGCCAGCTCGGTAAAATAATTCACCAAAACGCCAGCATCAATGCCCGGGATTGTCAGCACACAGCCCAAGCGAAAAACGACAAGGATGACAAAAGTAAAGAAAATGCGGTCGCGCAATTCTTTAATTCTGAACATGTTTACAATTGGATTACTTGCCATGTGTAGCTCCGCCGTTTACTTTTTTTCTTCAGTTGCAGCCTCGGCGATTGTTACAGAACCGCCAGCCTGCTCGATTTTAGCTTTGGCAGAAGCAGAAACTTTATCTACCACTACCGTAAGCTTCTTTTTCAGGTCGCCGTCACCGAGGACTTTTACCAAATCCTTTTCAGAATCAAGCAAGCCTTTCGCAACCAGAGCAGCCTTATCAACCGTCGCGCCGTTCTCGAATTTCTCCTCAAGGATGCTCACGTTGATTGCCGTAACGTCCTTCTTAAACGGATAGTTCGAGAAGCCACGGTGCGCAATGCGGCGGTACAGCGGCATCTGACCACCCTCGAAACCGATATAGGTCTTACCGCCAGAGCGAGACTGCTGTCCTTTGTTGCCCTTTCCGGCTGTCGTTCCGCGTCCAGATGAAGAGCCGCGGCCGACAATACGCTTTTTCTTGTTAGCACCCTGCGGTGCACTCAACATAAAATCTGCCATTACTCTGACTCCTCAACCGTTACCAAATGCGAAACTGCATCCACCATGCCACGAATAGCTGGTGTATCTTCTTTTACAACAGACGAACTGATTTTCTTTAAACCAAGGCTGCGCACCGTTGCTTTCTTGTCGGCTTTCTGGCCGATTACACTCTTTACCAGAGTAATCTTAATGTTCTTAGCCATACTTAACCCCACAAATCCTGCAAAGACTTGCCTCTGTTGGAAGCAACCGCTTTTGCGTCCATCAAGTGCGCAAGCGCATCAAATGTTGCTCGAACAACATTCACAGATGCACGAGAGCCCTGCGACTTAGAAATAACATCTGTAGCACCGATTGCATCCATAATTGCACGCACCGGACCACCGGCGATAATACCAGTACCGGGGCAAGCCGGCTTCAGCAGAATCTGCGAAGCCTTGTACTTACCAATCATCTCGTGCGGCAAGGTACCATTTTTTACCGGCACCATGACAAGGTTGCGCTTTGCACGGTCAATGCTCTTTCTGATAGCCTCAGATACATCGTTTGCTTTACCAAAGCCATAGCCCACGCGGCCTTTCTGGTCACCGACAACCGTCAGCGCCGAAAAAGACATTCTGCGGCCACCTTTCACCGTCTTAGAAGTACGGTTTAGCTTGACCAGCTTCTCGATGAACTCTTTGGGTTCTCTCTCTTTATCAAACTTATTCTGGCGTTCCATAGACTCTCCTAGAATACAATCCCGGCTTTGCGGGTTGCGTCTGCAAGGGCCTTAACAACACCATGATACAGGTAACCGTTGCGGTCAAAGACTACCGTAGTAATCTTCTTTTCCTGCAGGCGCTTGCCCAGAGCTTCACCAAGCTTTGTAGCACCGTCAATATTAGAACGAAGTGCGACAAATTCTTTTTCCAACGTGGAAATAGAAGCAAGGGTCTTGCCCTCATCATCATTTATAACCTGTACAAACAGATTCTTGTTGCTGCGGGTCACCGTCATGCGGGGGCGCTCAGCAGTTCCGTAAACCGTCTTGCGGATATGAATCTTGCGGTGCAGGCGCTTTCTTGCTTTGTCATTCAGTTTCTTCAACATAGTGCTACACCTTATTTCACGCCGGTCTTGCCGACTTTGCGTCTGATAACCTCAGTTTCATAGCGGATGCCCTTGCCCTTATACGGCTCAGGACCACGCAGACCACGAATCTGAGCACTGAATTCACCTACCTGCTGCTTAGAAATGCCGCTGATAGTAACCTTGCCCTGAGCATCGGCTGTAACGGTCAGACCTTCGGGGATAATCGCGATAAACTCGTTTGAATAACCGAGGTTCATCACAAGCTCTTTTCCCTTCACTTCCGCCCTGTAACCAACACCAGTAATCACAAGCGTCTTTGTAAATCCAGTCGTAACACCAGTAACCATGTTCTGAATCAAAGCACGATACAGACCATGAGCCGCATTAGCAGCCTTTGTCTCGGCAGTCGGCTTTACAACCAACTCGGTACCGTTCACTTCGACAGAAACATTGTTGTTAAAGTCCTGCTTCAGCTCACCTTTCGGGCCTTTCACTGTAACAAGACCGTTTGCAACGGTAATCGTAACTCCCGCCGGAATAGCTACGGGAAGTTTACCTACTTTAGACATATCTTCCCTCCTATTACCAAACGGTACAAATCAATTCGCCGCCAATCATCTTCTCGCTCGCCTTCTTGCCAGTTGTAACACCAGCAGACGTCGAGACAATCAGCGTACCGTAGCCATTGTAGACACGGGGCAAATCTTTGTAACCAGAATACACACGGCGACCAGGCGTTGAAAGCTTTTTGATGCCGTGGATAACCGGATTATTCGCATCGTCATACTTCAGGAAAATGCGGAGAATAGAACAATTATCTTCCTGCACCTTCTTGAAATTCTTGATGTAGCCTTCTGTTTTCAGAATCTTTACTATTTCCAGCTTAAGCTTTGAGACAGGAACATCTACCTTCTCGTGGCGGGCCTGAACAGCGTTGCGAACCTTTGTAAGCATATCTGCTATCGGGTCTGATGCACTCATTTCTTTCCTCCTACCACTACCAACTGGACTTCGTGACGCCCGGCAACAGGCCTTCACTTGCTAACTTGCGGAAACAGATGCGGCACATCTTGAACTTGCGCAAGTAACCACGGGGGCGACCGCAAATCTGGCACCGGTTATAGCGACGGGTGCTGAATTTCGGGGTGCGCTCCGACTTAATTATCATTGATTTCTTAGCCATAGTTCCTCACCTACTTTCTGAACGGCATTCCGAACTTGGTAAGCAGGACACGGGCTTCGTTATCCGTGTTTGCACTAGTTACAATAGAGATGTTCATACCGGCAATCTTGACGATTTTGTCGAAGTCGATTTCCGGGAAGATAATCTGTTCTGTAATACCAAGAG
>CAKZZO010000111.1 GCA_937885175.1 uncultured Treponema sp.
AATTGAAGAAGCTGAACCGCTGGACGAAGCAGAGGTGCTGGAAGAAGCAGAAGAAACGGACGAAGCTGAATCACTGGAGGAAGTGGAATCGCTGGAGAAAGCCGAAGAAGATGAGCCAACAGAAGAAATCGTAATGATGACCGAAGACGAAGCACTGACATTCAGTTCTCCCAGTCAAGACAGCGAAGAAGATGCCGATGACGATGATTTGGAATTCTTTGAGGTCGTTTCTCCAAAAGAAATGTTTGCAACAAACACTGACAGAACCCCCGTACCTTCAAGAGAAGTCATTGAAAAACCGCTGCATGAGCCGGAAGACTTACCAGTGCTGGAATCAACAGAGACTCCCACCCGCTCCCGCTTTTCATTCTGGAATTTTGGCCGCAACGACACGCCTGTTACCGAAGTACTGACAGACAGCGAAGAAACGGCAAAAAGCACGCAAAAAGCCCCTGCCGCAAAAGAAGTGACTGCATCGCAAAAAGACGCAACGCCCCTGACGGAAAAAGCAAAAAAGCCTGCCGACACAATTCAGGAAGATGCAAGCGGAATCTATCATATTGCAGACAACCTGCCGCTGGACTCCATGAAACTGGACGAAAAATTCAAGCAGCTGGTTGATTCTGTTCTGGGGTAACGTATGCAGCCTTTTTTATTGCTCACCGCAATCTATCTTGTTTTTGCCCTTCCCGCCTCACTGTACGACAGCCGCACGTTTCGCGTTCCCCTGTGGTATGTGGGAATCGGTGCCGCCGCACTCATTGTATTCTATATATTTCATCCCTACCCTTTTAGCACCTCATTCAAAGTCTTTGGTCTGGGAAATCCTCTGGTGGCGGCCATAAGCGCAGCAGTCCTCTATCTGCTGGCTCGGCTTTTGACTGGCGGTGCTCTTGGCTGGGGCGACGTTATTTTTGGCGCATACACCGCCCTCTACACAGGATTTCCCCTGGTCTTTTTTGCAATCGCCTTTGCCGCTCTCTGCGGTCTTTTGTTTTACCTCGCCCTTGCCGTGCGTGACAGCTGGCGAAAAAAACAGCAGTTTATATTCCGTCCGATTTTTGCCATCCCCTACCTGCCTTTCATCACCTTTGGAGCAATTCTTTCTCAAGTGCTGTTCCGCTTTTTCTTCTAATATGCTATACTGACGCCACTATGGAAATTGATTTACATAACCTTAAAAAAGCATATAAAAGCATTTCCACCTCAGGTTACGTTACTGCAGTACAGGATGTAAGCCTGCATATTCCGTCAAACACCATCTTTGGCATCATTGGAAAAAGCGGTGCAGGTAAGTCTTCCTTAGTCCGCCTTGTCAGTCTTTTGGAAGAACCGGATTCTGGCGAAGTTCTCTATGACGGAAAACGCGTTGACATCCTCTCAGGCAAAGCCCTGATTGAACGCCGCAGAAAGAGCGGCATGATTTTTCAGAACTTCAATCTCTTTTCCTCCCGCAACGCTGCAGAAAATATCGCCTACCCCCTGGAAATTTGTGGAGTTCCAAAATCAACAATTCGCAGCCGTGTTGCAGAACTGCTGAACTTAGTCGGCCTTGCAGACCGTGCCGAAGCAGCAGTCAGTACATTGAGTGGCGGTCAGAAGCAGCGCATTGCCATTGCCCGCGCCCTGGCAAACAATCCCGACATCCTTTTCTGCGATGAAGCAACCAGCGCCCTTGATCCGCAAACTACTCAGTCCATTCTCAATCTAATTCGGGAGATTCAGAAAAAGATGAACCTCACGGTTGTGATGATTACCCACCAAATGGAAGTGGTACGTGACGCATGCAGTCTGGTAGCAGTCGTAGACAACGGTCAGGTTGTGGAAAATGGCAGCGTTGATGAAATTTTCATGCATCCAAAAAGCGATGTAACAAAAGACTTCCTTTCGCACTTACATCAAAATCCCCGTGCGGAAGATCAAAAGGGTCTTGTTCGCTGGAGCAAGGGTGGTGGCAAATACATACTCCGCTTTCACAATTCGCTCACCGACCAGCCGATTATCAGCAATATCGCAAAACAATTTGACGTTACCTTTAATATCCGCGCGGCTGGCATTCAGTCCCTGCAGGAACATAAAGTGGGCACCCTTGTCATGGATTTTGACGGAGATGCAGCGGAACTTGCAAAAGTCATGGCATACCTAAAGGATATTGGCATTAGCGTAGAGGAGGCAGAATAATGAGCAGCGTACAGATGATTTTTAACCTTGTTTCTCAGGCAACCCTACAGACGCTTTCCATGGTGCTCTTTTCCACCATATTTTCAGTCCTGCTGGGCTTACCCCTGGGAGTACTTCTTTTTACCACAGCCCCCCTCAGCGACATCAGCCCCCACCCCGTGCTGAATCAAGTGCTTTCCCGCATCGTAAATATCCTGCGGTCTTTTCCCTTTATCATTCTGATGATTTTACTCTTTCCCCTTTCCCGTCTGATTCTCCACACCAGCATCGGAACCAAGGCAACTATCGTTCCCCTTTCCATTGCGGCCGCTCCTTTTGTAGCACGTGTCATTGAAACCGCCCTCAAGGAAGTTGACCATGGCGTTATTCAGGCGGCCCGGGCAATCGGCTCCACAAACTGGCAGATTATCCGCAAAGTCTTGTTGCCGGAGGCTCTACCTTCACTGGTAGACGGCATTACGCTGACGATTATCAACTTAATCGGCTATTCTGCAATGGCAGGGGCAATCGGTGGCGGCGGTCTGGGAGACCTGGCTATTCGCTACGGCTACCAGCGTTTCCGCACCGACATCATGTTTGTTGCCGTCATCGTCATCCTGGTTCTCGTAGAAGTCATTCAGGCCGTGGGTACAAAAATCAGCGGACAGATAATCAAACACCGCTAAGTTTTCAATGGACTTTTCATCAGTCCTGTACTATACTATACTATAGGACATGGATGCAAGATTTTTTTCACGTTTGCACAAAATTGAAGGAGTCCTCGGCAAGGCTCTGCCACCAGAAACAAATGCTGACTGGCAGAAACTTTCTTTTGGCAGGATTGACGACTGCATCACAAAAGAACACATGGGGCAACTTATCCTACCAAATTATAACCTTATCTCCTTAGGCGGCAAACGGTGGCGACCACTTTTGCTGGTACTCTGTGCTGAACTTGCCGCAGAAGCAAAGGGAAACTGTGCCGCAGGCAACGAAATCGCATACCGCCTCACTCCTTTAGTTGAGCTCATACACACTTCCAGCCTCATCATGGACGACATTGAAGACAGTGCAGACATGCGCAGGGGAAAGCCCGCCGCTCACATCACTTTTGGACTGGATGCGGCTTTGAACGCAGGCTCATGGCTGGGCTACGAGGCAGCAGCCTGTATTGACGACCTGCATCTGCCTGCTGAACTTAAAAACACTTTCTACGCCCTCTATCTGCTGGAATGTCGCCGCCTGCACCTTGGACAGGCAATGGATATTTTCTGGCACCGCAATCCCGCACTGATTCCCACGATAGAAGAATATACCGCCATGGTTCGCAACAAAACAGGTACGCTGGCCCGCATGGCAGTTAAACTCGGCATTCTTGCAGGAGCAGGCAGCAAGGAAGAAGCGGAACGCGCCGGCATAATCGCCGAGGATATTGGCGTAGGATTTCAGATTCTTGACGACGTAACAAACCTTACCACTGGCAATCCCGGCAAAAAGCGTGGCGATGATATTGTGGAAGGCAAAAAATCCCTGCCAGTACTTCTCCATTTGCAGGAACACCCCGCCGCACAGCAAAAACTGGAATCCCTGTTTACAAAAGCCCGGGAAGAAGGCATTGACTCTCCTGCGGTAGAAGGCGCGATTGCACTGCTTTCCACAAGTGATGCCATTGAAAAGGCCCGCCAGAAAGGAAATGAGCTTGTGGAAACAAAAAGCCGCGAACTTGCCTCCTTCTACGGTAGCCATGGCGAGCCGTCGGAACTTATCACCGAATTATTCGGCACAATGCTCAAGAAGTGAGGAAGCCATGCGCGAATCTCCCGAAAATCTGAACACACAGGCAATCGAACTGGCTCAAAATGGCGACTACACAGAGGCAATCGCCTGCTTTAAGCGTGCCCTTTCGCTGGAACGCTATAACTATCTGCTGTGGTTTAATTTGGGCATCACCTATCGCGATGCGGGAGACTTGCCAAAAGCCCGCCATGCCCTGGAAAAAGCCTATGCGATTAACAGCGAAGACGATGACATTATAGAAACCCTTGCCCTCATCTGTTACAACATGGGCAAGACTGAAGAAGCCATGCACTATTGTGCAGAAGGCATTGAACTGAATCCAAACAATGCCCACCTCTGGAACACGATTGGAGTCATCTATTTTAATCGCTCCGATTATCCCATGGCTTGTGAAGCATTTGAACACGCCATTACCATCAGTCCCTACTACTATGACGCACTCTTTAACCTTCGCGACACCTATGATGAACTGGGTAATGCCGCTGGCGTAGAAATGTGCAAGATGCAGATGCGCCAGATTTCTCCGGACGGACGGCAGAATGCTTAGTCAGGCATTTATCACGCAAATCAAGGGAAAAGAAATCTACGCCATGCAACTCGTTACGGATGCCTGCCTGACCTGCCCCACGGGATGCATTCAGCGCGGAAAAGAATTTATCGTAAGCAACAAACGGAATTTTCCTGTGGAAAAAGGAAATGTCATCCGCATAGGGCTTCCCCGCTACAAACGGGGCATTCACGCCATTTCATCCCTGCTGCTGCCGGTTATCTGTGCCATCTTGAGCTTTCTTTTTTCTGCGGAAATAGCAAAAAAAATCGGCCTTGAAAATACCGAAGTATTCAAAGCCGCTTGTGTCATGCTTTCACTGATTGCCTCCGCCGGTCTTATCTTTATAATCAGCAGAAGCAGCCTGCATTTTTCAAAGCCTGAAATCCTGCAAGTGCTCTAGGATTTCAAAGCCATTTTTGCTCTATTATTTCTATGCCAGAACGTGCTCGCGGGCAAGTTTGCTGATTTCGTCAGCCATCTGCTCCAGCGGCACCTGTTTTTGTACGGCACCCAGTTCGTTTGCAACGCGCGGCATACCGTATACAACAGATGATTTTTCATCCTGCCCCAGCGTCCATGCACCCTGCTTGCGCATTTCCGCCAGCTGTACCGCGCCATCCTTACCCATACCAGTCATAATGACACCCAGTGCCTTGTTCTGGTAGATTTTTGCAACGCTTTCAAAGAGCACATCCGCTGACGGACGGTGACCATTGCGCTGTGGCTCCTGAGACAGCCTGATGACGTTCTTAAAGCCTTCCTGCTCCACAACAATATGGTAGTTACCCGGCGCGATGTAAATGTGTCCGCCTTCGATTTTATCTCCGTCTTCAGCCTCTTTTACTTCCAGAGCACAAATACGGTTCAAACTGTTTGCAAATTCCTTGGTAAAGCCAGCAGGCATGTGCTGAACAACCAGAATCGGCTGCTTTAGGCGCGGGTCAATCATCTTGAACACATCGCGCAATGCATTCGGACCGCCAGTAGAAATGCCAATGGCAATAATGTCGATTCTGCCGCCCTTGCGAAGGGGTGTGATAACCGGAATTTCCTTGGGCTTTCCGGCAAGACTTGCCTTGAGGGCCTCACTTGCCTTGCGGGCTTCCTCGGCCTTATTGGCAGTTTCTTTTTCAAGGAATTCATTTGCCTTGTCTTCGCCCATAACGCCCTGCAGCTTACGCTTAATGGCACGATCGGAGGCAATCTGCACGTAAAAGTCATCACGATAAACCGTCTTACCATGCAGACGGGCATACTGTCCGCCGTAAGACGAAATCATTTCAATCAGCTGGTCTGCGACTTCACTAATATCAGCGGAAATTGAGCCGTTGGGCTTGGTGATAAAATCAGATGCACCCAACTCCAGACACTGCATGGTAACTGCAGCACCCTTTTCTGCAATACTTGACAGAATGATGACTGGAATGCGGATACGATTTTCCTTGCGGTACTTTAAGAATTCCACGCCCGTCATAACAGGCATTTCAATATCAAGGACAATGACATCGGGATTGCACTTAGGGATTTTGTCAATCAAATCCTTACCATTTTCAGCCTTGCCGACAACATGCATACCGGGTACACTTTCTACCGCACGGCTTACCAAGTTGCGCATCAACGCTGAGTCATCACAAACCAATACCGAAATATCATCCATTGCCATTACTTACTCCCATAAAAAATTTGCAACGCAAACTTTGCAAAGATAAAAGCTGACGCTATCTCAGGCAGTTTTTATCCTGCCTTCTTTAACTCACCCCAAATTTTTCTGATACAAACAAGCCCACGTTGTTTTCAGGAACTCAAATTTAGTCTCCATACCAAAGAGAGACTCCGAGTGACCTATAAACAGGTAGGAATGAGGTGCCATTGAATTGTAAAAACGATCTATAACGGCCTTCTGTGCAGGCTCATCAAAATAAATAAGAACGTTTCGACAGAAAACGACATCCAGATTACGCACGCCAGAATCATTGCGCAGGTTATGATAGTCAAATTTAATATGAGACATCAACTCCTGCGTTGCCTGATACCCCTTATCCGTCTTTTTGAAGAAGCGGTCAAGATATTTCTGAGGAATTCCAGTAATGCGGGAATCAGGATAGAAGCCCTGCTGACCGACCATGAGTGACTTGAGGGAAATATCAGAAGCCGTGATATGGAATTTATACGGCGGGGGCAACACATCGCAGAGAATCATGGCAAGAGTATAGGGTTCTTCACCTGTAGAACAGCCGGCACTCCAAATGTTAATCGTATGGTCGCCCGTCTTTCTCTTTTGTTCGATGATATGCGGAAGAACATAGTTTACCAGAGCGTCAAAATGGGGTTGATTACGGAAGAAACGGGTCAGGTTTGTAGTAACCGAGTCCAGCATCTTCTTCATCTCTTCTTTATCCGAAGTAATGAGCTTGTAATACTCATCAATTGTAGCCAGCTGTTTTTCACGCAACTGCTCTTTTAGTCGGCTATCAAGAATAGACCGATTGGTCGCCGAAAACGTAATTCCACTCTGATCATAAATGAGTTTACGGAATTTATCAAATTCTGCATCAGTTAATAAGTCTGCCATAAAAGATATTATACACCCACCTACCAAAAATGTAAATCAAATTACATTTTTTTGCTGCATTTTTATCCGCATTGAAAAAAAAATACCATAATGGTACACTCTTAGCATGAGCAAGTATATATTGGTAACAAGCGGTGTGTGTTCCAGTCTTGGGAAAGGTGTTGCAACCGCATCAATCGGGAGCCTTTTGGAATGCAGTGGTCTCAAAGTAGCAATGGTCAAATGCGACCCCTACATCAACATTGACGCAGGAACAATCAGCCCCTATCAGCAGGGAGAAGTGTATGTCACTGAAGATGGCGCAGAAACTGACTCTGATCTGGGAACCTATGCCCGTTTTACCAATATCAGCGTAAACAGCGACAACTGCGTGACGATTGGCAAAGTGTACGAAGCCGTCATCAGAAATGAGCGTGCAGGCCGCTACAATGGACGTACGGTGCAGGTCATTCCCCATGTTACGGACGAAATCAAGCGCCGCATTATGAATATCGGAACAAAAACGGGTGCTGACGTGGTAATCGTGGAAGTAGGCGGTACGGTGGGCGACATTGAGTCCATTCCCTTCTTGGAAGCCGTGCGCCAGTTTAGCCACGAGCAGGGCAAGGGCAACTGCATCAACGTGCACCTCACTTTGGTTCCTGCCATTATTGGCGGTGAACTAAAGACAAAGCCCACCCAGCACAGCGTAAAGCAATTGCAGGAAACCGGTATACAGCCGGACATTCTGCTCTGCCGTTGCGAGCGAAAAATCGAAGATGACATGCGCAAGAAAATTGCCCTCTTCTGTAACGTATCCGTAGGCGCGGTATTCACATCAACTGACATCGACAAATCAATCTACGAACTTCCCGTACTCTTTCATGAGCAGGGAATAGACACGGTAATCCTGGAAAAATTAGGCTTTGCAGGCAGAACCCCCAACATCAAAATCTGGACTGACTTTTTGGGCAAACTGAAAAATCCTGCAAAAAAAATTACGGTTGCCATGGTGGGAAAGAAGGATTATCTGGACAACTGCTACAAGAGCGTTCAGGAGAGCCTGCATCATGCGGCAACCACTACATTTGGAGCCGAAGCAGAAATCCGCAAAATTGATGCGGAAACACTGGAATCCTGTGCGGACATCACTCCTTATTTTGCGGCGGTAGATGCCATTGTCATTCCGGGAAACTACGGTCAGCGAGGATTTTTGGGGCTGCTTTCCACTGTACGCTATGCCCGCGAACACAACATACCCTATCTGGGCATAGATTTGGGCATGCAGCTTATGGCTATCGAAACCGCCCGCAGCCTGCTTGGCTGGACAGATGCAGACTCCACCGAATTCATGCAGCACTGCGAGCATCCTGTCATCAGTCTGCCAGAAGAACAGACTGGCACCTCCGCTGCAGGCGTGGTAAAACTGGGCATTTCTCCAGTAAGCATCGTAAAAGGTACAAAACTGTATGACGTTTACAAAACCGAAAGCATTCAGGAACGCCACCGCTCAAAATATACCTTTGACCGCCGCTATACCGATGACATGGCAGCACAGAACCTCATCATTTCTGCACTTGCAAGCGATGACAACCAGGCAGAAGCCTTTGAATGGAAAAACCATCAGTGGGGCGTAGGCGTTCAGTTCCATCCGGAATTCATCTCTCGTCCTACCAAGCCTCATCCGCTTTTCAATGCCTTTATCGGAGCCGCGCTGAAAGGCAAAAAATGAGACCTGCCCTGCTGATTGCCGCAATGTTTTTTCTCGCAGCCTGTTCACTTGACTACGGAAAGTCCGTCAATGTGGAGGATTCGATTCCAGAATTCAGGTTTACGGAGGCAAAATACTCCCAGTATGAAAACAACAAGCAGACGCTGGAAGTTTCGGCAGAAAGAATTGAGCAGTACAAAAGCGACGGTTCATCCTATGCGAGAAAAGCAAGTTTTAGGCGGTATGATGAAAAAGGCAAGGTTGAAACTGAGGGAACCTGTGACTTACTTTCCGCTGACACCCAAAAAGACCTTTACCTGCTTTTTGACAACATCTACATGCAGTTACATTCACAGGACTTGAAAATCCAAGCAAAAACACTGCGATTTGACGGCAAAAACGAACAGATTACCAGCGGCATAGAGGACGAAGTTACTATAGAAAAAAAAGATACCCGCATTGTAGGCAGAGGCTTTAGTGCAAGTGGAGTAAGCAAAACCTTTTCCTTTGCAGATACCGTTGAAGGCACAGTCGTCACGCAGGAAGAACATGCAGAAGAAGGAGAAGACGAATGAAAAAAGCACTCTGTCTCTTTTTTGTATGCAGCCTGCTTTTTCCGCTTTTCTGTGAGACCATCACTTTTAAGGCAGACTCCCTCACTGGAACCGCTGGCAGCAGTTCAGACACCACACGCATGCAAGGAAATGCCTTTGTAAAAACCGCCACCATGGAAATTTCGGCCGACAGCATTGAACTTTCTGGCCAAGATTACCGCTATATCATTGCGGACGGCAGCGTAACGGGAAAAAATCTTGAAAGCAAAATGGAATTTACCTGCGGAAAAATGCGCTACGACCGCCAGACCAAAATAGCCTATCTGGAAGACGCAGTTCATCTGGTGGATACGGCAAATGAAGTGACTGCTGACGCACAGATTATCGACTACAACCAGAACACAGAAATTGCCATCATGCAAATCGGTATCAGCCTGAAGCAAAAAGACAACACCTGTACGGCAGCCTATGCAGTCTACCGCAAGAACGACAAAATGCTGGAAATGAGCGGAAACCCAAAAATCATACAGGGGCGGGATACCTTCCGCGCTCAGGAAATCACCCTCAACCTTGACTCTCAGGAAATCACCCTGGACGGACGGGTAAGCGGCACCGTTACAGACAGCAAGAAAGAGCCTGCAAAGGCTGCAGAAGCTCCTGGGGATACAGCAAAAGAAAATCTTGGCACAGAAAATCCACCGCCACCACCAGGTGAAGAAACAGGCGCAGAGAAAGAGCCAGCGGCAGAACCAGCGGAAAAGACGGGAGAAAAGCAATGAGCGAAGTATCAGAAACACAGAGTGATGACGACATACCAAAACACACACTCCGCGCAAGCAGCCTCTATAAATCTTTCGGCAAGAAAAAAGTCGTGCAGGGCGTAGACTTTTCCATGCAAACAGGCGAAGTATTGGGCTTACTGGGGCCAAACGGAGCGGGAAAAACGACAACCTTCTATATGATAGTCGGTTTCCACAAGCCTACTACGGGCGAAATATTTTTGGACGACCATCGCCTTACCCCCCTCCCCATGTACAAGCGTGCCCGTCTTGGCATTTCCTATCTGCCTCAGGAGCCAAGCGTATTCAGAAAACTGACCGTAGAAGAAAATATCTGGTCAATTTTGGAAACCAGACGCGATTTGAGCCGTGCAGAAAAAAAACAGCGTCTTGAAGAATTGATTGAAGAATTCTCGATTGGAAGAATCCGCAAGCAGCCAGCCTTTACCCTGAGCGGTGGTGAGCGTCGCCGCACGGAAATTGCACGTTCTCTTGCCATTGAGCCTAAATTTTTGCTTTTGGACGAACCTTTTGCCGGCATTGACCCCATTGCGGTTGCCGACATCAAGGGAATGATAACATTGCTGGCCAAGCGGGGAATCGGCATTTTGATTACCGACCACAACGTGCGCGATACCCTGGAAATCACTGACCGGGCAATTATCATCAGCACCGGTCAGATTATGATTCAGGGAAGCAAGGAAGAAATCCTTGCCAGCGAAGTCGCCCGCGAGATTTACTTGGGCAAAGACTTCAGCATGTAAGGATTATGCCAATAATTTTCCTGCCCGATAGGAACAGGCAAGATAACTCGGATTACTGTAATACACATTTGAATTGAAATAGGAAATTTCATCACTGATAAACGATGAAAACACATCAATAACCGTCTGCGCTACATCATCAAGCATAACAGCAGAAATAAGCCGCTGATACACACGCCCAATCGCAGAAACAGAAGGAACAGTGTATTTGCACACCTTCTGCACATCATATGTTCCCTCGTCAATTGAAAGTTCTGCAACAAGTTCATCGGCAACCTGCTCAAAAGGCAGGCAATGATTCACTTCTGCAAGTCGAAGTTGACGCAAAATAATTGGCTTAGAGAAATACGAAATTATTTTTGCAGGCGTATTTTTTGTTTTCCGCGCGATATACTCAATAAGCGTACATAGATAAAAAAGATTGTCCTGCTCCTGCTCGGTCATAGTGATTCACTCCTTAAAAAAGAAAGACATTGCAATGCCCGAATAGTATGAAAACTTATTTGATGCGTCGGATGCTTGAATGCCGCCAGTTCCCAAAACGCTTTTCGAGAAATTGTGCCCGCAAGAAAATCGTTTACGAAATTCCAAATGGTATCATCTGCCATCGGCCCTTCCACAATATCATACGAGTGAACATAACCGTCTCGGCATTTACCGATAAAATCCAACCACTCGTCCGTCATTTCTTCAAATTTCAAAAGAGAAAGTGTCGGATTTTCTGCATACGAATAGACATTTATCACGCCGGATTCAGATTTTCGGTCAGCCCATTTATATGCCTGCTCATAACTATTCGTGCAATAAAATCCCCATGAAAAATCTTTTGCATACTGCGTCTTGCGGATTTCAGGAAATTTAAGAACATCGCTGCTACCGTGATACAATTCCATGACTCTAGTATAGCACAGAATACGAGAACGCGCCACATAAGCAGAAAGTCTGTGCTTTTATCTACAGAGGCGATTTTTTCAGCACGATTTTTTTGTCATAGGCAAAGAGCGTAAGCGTGTCGCCCCGCAAGTGGTACCTGAGTAAGGCGCGATAGGGTGTATCATACATCGCCGCAAAGAAGACATATTCAGGAAGCGCATGATAGCGTGCATAGTCTGCGGCTGTGTAGTCTCCGGCTGTGTAGTCTGCGGCTGTGTCAAACCGTCTTTCCTTTTCAGTTACCAGTGCAGAAAAATCGTCGTCGTCCTCATAGTCAGAGCAGTCATCCTTAACCACATACATCATCCCCTGTTCATAAAAGGCTGACCCCAAAAAGTCAAAGGCAAATGTTTCGCCCTCTATCGTCACTAAAAGAGCCTCTTCCGAAAAGCAAAGCGTCATGCTCATATCGGTCGCTTCTTTTCTGGCTTTTACTGATTTCCATTCGCCATCCAGCAGGCTTTGCCGCCGACGCGCATTGGGCCATCCCCGCTTTTTCACAAGGGATATGATTCTGCCGCCAAGTTCAAGAGTCAAAGTACCCGTGGTAAAAGTAACATCAGCAGACATGGTGTAGGGAATCGTAATCTTGCGGGGAAGCTCCTCATTCTTTTCGCCACTATGGCAATGATTCATCACGGTAACATACAAAGCATGTTGGTCATGTGCATAGACACCTTCGATGGGCTGAGAATAACTTTCGCCTGCAACATCGCGCGGATACATCATAATGGAATTGTTGTTGATAATTACATACTCAAAGCATTGTCCATCTTCAGCAGACGCTTTCCATACCCCCATCAAGTTCTGAAGATAATCAGGGCGATCCGTTGTATCGACATATGTTTTATGCATTTCGTTTTTGCTGCACCCAATGAATGCAACGATGCCGAGCAGACAAAACAGGATTTTTTTCATGTGCGACTCCTTTTTGTGAGAGTATAATGTCATTTTATCCATTTGTTAATCCCGTAACCAATCGCTATCGCTATTTTTCAGTCTCGTTGCATTCTGCTTAGAATCAGTTACCGTCAACAAGGTGCCCTTTCGTGTTCTCCAACCTACAGTATTTTCAAACAAAACATCTGTAAGATTATCACACTTGTTAAAAGCATAAAGATTAATGTATGTCACTGCAGAAGGAATCTGTATACTCTTTAGATTTGTGCATCCCCTAAACATATTCTGGTGCAAGGCAGTCATTCCTACAGATAATGCAATTTCGCGTAAATTTATACATCCACTGAACATCCCCAAACCTTGGCCTGCAATATCATTTGAACTTATTATCGTACTATTCGTTACAGTATCGGGGATGCGGACAGCATTAAGCCCTACGCACCCTTCAAATGCATAATTACCTATTTGTATCACACCATCCGGTATTGTTATTGATTCAAGCGCAGAGCAGCCAGAAAATGAATAATTGCCCAAGATTCTTGCCGCAGGCGGAAGCTGTACAGACTGTAAGTAAGTGCAATTTCTAAATGCACCATAATTAAGCATATATAAATTTGTAGGCAAAACAATGGAAGCAATTTTGCTATCACTAAATACATCACCCAAGACTATTCCCGAATCTTCTATTTTAAAGAATTTTTTGCTATAGCCGGCATACCAATAATTTGAAGTTGTTTCAGAAGGAATTGCCTCAGACATATCAATTGTGATTTCCGCTGCACTTTCCGCTGTACTTCCTTTCAATTTTTCCGATAGAGCCTTAATATTCTCACTTGAGAATGTTCCTTGCAGTGTAATTTTTACAGCATCATTGCCCATAAGCAAGGATAAGTAAGAAAATATTCGAAATTGTTTTATCTGTAATAACGATATTGTTTGGGTCATATTCAGTGACCGCTTTTGAAAATTTATATTCGGTATCTTTAAGGGCTGAAATACGCATAAAAATAATTCCTGTGCCCTTTGGAACAAGTGTTATCATATCCCCATAACACGCTAATCCATCATAGTCAGAAGAAAATTCTGCTATGCTGTTTCCAAACTCAATTTTCAAATCTCCTTGTTTGAAAAAAGAGCACAAAGAATCAGTGGTGACGGCAAAATAATATATAGCCGTACTGTCAGCAGAAAGTGTTCCCGTTGTTTCATAAGACAGAGGGCTTGCAAGGCTTGTTACGGCATTTGTTGTTGCTCCAAAGACTCTTTCTTCTGAAAGTGAAACTGGCTCATCATTCTCCAAAACTGCAATGGAAAAACAACCATCGGGAGAATTCTCTGCCAATCCAACTCTGAGCCAAACCGTTCTATCCCGCGCTACGGAAACTTTTTCTTTTGCGGAAATTTTTCCACCTTCTGTATAGCCGCTAGATGTGTCAAAAGTCCAATATTCATTTTTGCTTTCTGAATACCAATAGTGGCCAGAAAGTGTGGGATCTGAACCAAATGTACCTTTTATGTTTACTTGGCAACCACCATTTTCTGCTGAGTATTCATCTGTGCCATTCGCACTATCATTCCAAAAGATTCTGTATGCTTTATCTTCCTTTGCGGAAAATGACAACACTACATATCCGCTCGGAGCAATTCTTCCCCATACCCATGCATCATCTGGCACATCCGCCCCCGTTGTGATTTTGGTTTTATAATCTTCTGCCGCAGACTCATCACCGCTAGTTCCAGTAGTTTCCTTGCCATAATCAACACCTAAAGCATTTGCCAAAGATTCACATGCACTCGGATTCTTCTCATTAAGTGAATTTGCACAGGATAAGTAAAACACACCAGTGCAGCAACTTAATAACATAGCACACCTAAACAATACCTCTGTCATCTTCATACGCGCCTCCTTACCATCCCCATCCAATAGTAGCAGTAACAGTATCAACATAACCTGCGTTATAGAGATATTTCAAACTGTATGCAGTACCAATTACAAAGTGCTTGAATACAATGTCAAGGCCAGCCGTGCCTCCAAGGGAAACACCAACAGGCCCGCCACCAACCGAAGTAAAATAAACACCTGGCTTTCCAGCTATATATGGACGGATTTTTCCAATCATTCCTGACAGCCCCACAACAGCACTCATATTCATAAGGAATATGCTGGTCCTTGTCGCCTGTTTCCTATACGCATCATCCACCCCTGTAAACATTGCATCGACATCAAGACCTGCAAACAAATGCCTTCCACCAACAAACATCCACTCCCCTCGCAAATCAAATCCCTGAAAGAATGCACCGTTTACATATCCCGCAGAAATATAGATGCCTTTTGCACGGGAACGTTGCCCTGATTTTTCGTAACTCTGAGCAGTTTTTTTTGACGAATCGCCATCAGGAGAAAAATCTTGCGGAGCAGTTTTAACACTTAGTTGAGGAGAAGTTGTGTTTAGTGAACTAGACGACTGTGGTATTTTACTATTTGAAAGCCTCTCAAGTGCTTTTTTTGCTAATTCATCTCCCTTTTCAGCGGCTTTTTGATATAAATCAACAGCAATTGTGAGATTTTTTTCAACCCCATATCCGTTTTCATACATTATTCCCAAATTTCGTTGTGCTACCGGGTTTTCCTGAAAGGAGGACTGTCTGAATAATTTAAATGCTTTTTTGAAATCTTTGGAAACACCATATCCATATAGATAACATGTGCCCAAAAGATTTTGTGCGCCTGCGTGCTCTGCTATTTCGATTGTTTTCTCTAAATAAGCAATCGCTATTTCATATTCCTTTTCTCTGAAAGCCTTTTCTCCAAGCGAGTAATTGAATTCAGCGATGCGATTTGTAAGCGATGAATTATAATATTTTTTAGGTGAAAGCCGTTCTCCACCGCCATACAATGAGAAAGCCGCCCAAAAATACGGATGTGACCACTTTTCACTTTTTCTGAATTCAGATTTTACCGCTTGATAACATTCAGAATATGAAAGCCCCGATTTTCGCTTTTCATACATTTTGGTCATAAAAACGGCGGTCGCCTCGTCATCAACGCTCCATAAACTCACACCGACATTTCGTCCGCCAGCGACCATAAACGCCCGCGATAGTCCTACCATGCCTTCGCCCGCTCGAATTTCGCCAAGACCTGTTTCACAAGCAGAAAGACAAACCATATCAGCATCTAAATTCAGGGCAGTCACTTCGGGAACAGTCAGATAACCGTCATCATCAGAAACATTTGAAAATTGCCCCGAAACTTCCGAAAATAATACACTCGAAAGTTCCGCAATATCGGTATCAAAATAGCCGTGACAGGCAAAATGTAATATCGAATATTGAGTCAAAATACCATCTTTTGAAAATTTTTTTACATTTTTTTCAGTCGCCTTTTCTTGTGAAAAAACATCAATCTGCCCGTCAGAAAAAACATCATTCTGCAAACTAGACAATTCGCTCATCGTATAGGGCAAGTCGCCCCATTCTAACTTTTTTTCATCGAAATAATATCCTGGCCCGTTTTTCAATATTTCCGAAACAAGGTATTTCATTTGCGCTTTGTCGGTTTTAACTTTAAATCGACGCTCTGTATTTTCGGCTGTAATTTTTCGGTCAATTTTTTTACTTTGAGAAGAAAGAATTTTTCGATGCGCGCTTTCAGAAAGGTTCTTGTCGTACCACGCCCCGCCAAAAGCCATTACTTTATTCGTTTTTTTTTTCGCGCTGTCACCAAGAATAGAACTGATTGAAACGGATGGTGACATAATAATTGCGTATTTTTCACCAAAATCCTTGTCTTTCTCTGACTTTCTCAATACATCAAAAGGTAAGAAAGATAAATTCCCGTCTGGAACAATTATAAGTTCCTCCACGCTATCTAAATTTTGCAGCACAGGCTCGATAAGATGCGAATATAAAGCGTTGCGTTCTTTTTCAAATTCTTTTTCATCTTCAAGATTCATTATTCCGTTGCGAAGTTTGTTGACTTCCGAAGCATAATCATAACTTTTATCAAGCGCGACGATTTGTATTTTGTTTTTTGTAAGCACAATGCAACAAGAATTTTGATTTTCTTTCTCGTTTCCTACATTTCCGTATTCATGATTCCAAAGCACATATTCAAGCACCGCACGATTATCACCGCACCATTTTTGAGCCTCGCTTGCAGTGATAATTTTAGGATTTCGCAGCTCTGCATATTTTGGCACTTGTTTTGCAATTTTCTCATCTAAAGATTTAAGTTCTTTTTCCAATTTCGCAAGTTCTTTTGTATTTTCAATGAGAATTTGAGAATTTCGCTCGGAAAGCGGTTTTTGCTGTTGCTCAGAAATTCGTTTGTTCGCTATTTCAATTCGCTTGTTCAAATCATGAATTTTTTCACGGTCGCTTTCGGAAATGCCTTCAACTTGCAAGGCGGTCTCCGTACCCAACTGAGCCAAAAAAGCGCGGCTTCGCATGGACTCGGAATATTCAAGTGCCTTGTTTGCCTCGTTTTCTTTTGCCATAAACTGCACGGCGTAATAATAAATTGGCAAGATTTCTTTCATAGAATTGTCTTTTGAAAATCCAGAATTTAAGCAAATTTTTTCTGAAATACTGAGCGCAAATTCCAATGTCTCGCGGATAAATTTTTTATCAGTGATGTTTTCGTGCGAAAGGATTGTTTTCATACATTGCAGCACAGAAGAATAATTGTTTTCTGTTTTCCAGCAATCATAGGCTTTTTTCCAATTCGATATTGCCTCTTTTTCATTTCTTCTAGCGTAATACAGTTCTGCAATATTATAATAGACATAGCCAATTTGCGGCTTATTTTCTTCAAAAAGTTTTTGGTACATAGCAAGCGATTTTTTGTAATAGTCCAGTGCCTTTTGATAATCATTACGACTTTCGTATATGAGTCCGATGGAATTGTAGGCAGTGGCAATCAAAGAATGTTCCGCTACTTCCATTACAGTTGGCACAAGATCGACAACAAGGTGATACATACACATCGAAAAATCAGCAGGATGATACATTCCGTTGAATTCTGGATAAAACGCGCGGCACTTATTTATCATGTCTTTTGAATTGAATTGAGAGAATCCAGTGCTAAAAGCAGACTTAAAATCTTCGTCATCTGCAATCTTTTCAAGCCGACCACCTTTTCTGAATTCAGAAAGCGCACTTCCAATAGAAAGCATCATATTAAATGAAGTTGCGTTAAAAATCTGATTACTTATTATTAGTGTAAAACATGAATTCCAATAGGAAATGGCTTTTTCATACTCGCCTTTTTCCCATAACTGATGAGCAAGATTATGATAAAAATCAATATTTGACGGATGATTTTCGCCATTTGCGCTCACATTTGATTGCATTGCTTTTTGATAATACGCAAGTGCAATATCATTCTGCCCCATAGCAGCATAGACATTTCCGATTCCACCGTACACCGTTGCCGTGGCAAAATGGTTTTCCCCAAACTGTCTTTCAAACACTGAAAGAGATTTCGTATAACATTCAAGAGCTTTTTCAAAATTATCTGTTCGATACAAACAATCCGCGATATTTGTCCGCAAAATCGAAACATTAATATCGTCGGGTTCAGACAATGGTTCTATTATCGAAAGGGCTTTTTGATAATTTTTCCATGCTTCATCATAATTTTCAAGGTCACTGTACACATTCCCCAATTCATTATACACGCTCGCTGTATCCCTGCTCTTTTCACCCTCAACTTCGATGTACAGTTTGAGAGATTTATTTAGGTGCATGATTGCTTCTGAGAATTTTCCGATTGAGTAATAGCTGTTTCCTATGGCTTTCTCAATACCAGCAATTATTTTAGAATCTTTGGGCTTTTGTTTTTCAAGCGTTTTTACAAGCGGTTCTCCTTCTTTGATAACATTCTGATAATCTTTCGATTGCCAAAACTCCGCAACAGAATGTATTTTCTGCTGAATTTCATCTGACTGGCAAAAAATTCCTGAAACACAAACAGAAAAAAGAATCGCAAGAATTATTTTCTTCACCATAAGATTTTCTCCCTTGCCCTACAAAATGCTATTCCACGACCGTGTATGAAATTTTGAATAAACCTGTGTTCACTTTTTCGCCATTGCTCGCCTTTTTTCTGACTGCGCCCATTCCGCGAGACTTGCTGATAAGTTCGCCTGTATAAAGTCCTTGCACATTTTGATTCGGGAGTCCGTCCAAAGACGATGAAGCGTGAATTATCAGCTGCTCCGCCCCGAAAATTCCGTTCATTACTTGGTATTCCATATCGCCGTCAGGGAAAATTCGCATTTCGCCAGCGGGAATTAAAGGATTTTCTACAGGAAGCCAATAAGAATCTTTCTCCGCGTCGATTCCCTGTATCGCAATGTAGGCATCAGAATCAACTGCAATCATAAAACGCACGATGTCACCGGGATGCAGAATGTTCACAAGATTTCCGTCTGTATCAATCATTGACGCTGTGACCGTAATTTTTCCGTTTGAGGTTTCTTTGACCGCTTTTTCAAAATCTTTTTGCACGGTTTTGGAAAATTCAAGATTTTGGGGATATAAACTCAAACCAAGATTTTTAATGGTAGAAGAAGAAATGACCGCATTTTCTGAACAAATTTTCTTTCCAGTATGGTCACGCAACGAAAGTTCAAGTTCAATTCGCTCATTTTTTTCAATGTAAATGCCGTCAATCGCATATTTATTTTCATTTGGATTCTTTTTTGCAATTATTATTCCAGAATTATGACCGCGTGAAGCCAAAACGACTTTTTCTTGCTCATCAAGGTGTGATGACGACACGACATGAATTCTTCTGGTATCATTTGCGGCTTTTTCAATCTCACTACGAAACCATTCCGCCACCGTTCCGCACGTATTCGTGTCCGCATACGTAATGAAACCGATTGAAGTTTCAGCAATTCCGCTTCTCGTTTCAAAAATAACGTTGTCAAATTTCCTGAGAGCGGAACTTATTGTATTTTCTGAATATGCGAAAATCAAAACAAAAGTAAATAAAATCAAAAATAGTACCCTTTTCATAAATCTTCCCCCTGCAAATCAGAATTCCTCTTTCCCCACCGCGTTCGTTCGCACCAATGTGCACGGCGCGCACACATTGCCGTCATCGTTCACATTTACTAGCAAGACGACAAAACCGTAATCATCGCGCGAGGTGATTTTTGAAGCGATTTCGTATTTTGCTGTTTGAAAGACATTTTCCCAAATCACGCTGCCCGTTTTCGCGTCCACACAGCGAATAAAAGGCTTTCCGCCGTTTCCGAAAGAATCTTTTCCGCCGAGCGAGCCACAAATCACCAGTTCGTCAGTTTTTCTATTGATTTTCATATCGGCAATGTAAGAATTCGGCTCGGTCGCCTCGTACAGCACGGAATTTTTTCCATCAGAAGAAGATTTTACAATGCAAGCAGTCGGCTTTTCCACATTCGCGCTTTCACCCGCCACATACAGATTACCAGCGTCATCGTAGAGTTTTGCATTCACATCTTGCACAAATTCAGAATAAGGGGGAATTTCAACAAATTTTTTCTTAGTCAAAGAAAAGTCATGCGTAATTTCAAAAGAAATATAATTTTCTTTCTCATCATAACCAAAAACTAAAAAACTGCCGTCACGAGATTTTTCAATTTTGTCAAAACCTAATGTGTCAAGAATTGTAAGCGCCCTTTTCCGTCTGCCGTCCAAATCGTAACAAAGAAAAATTCCCGTATAATCATCGTGGGCAAGTTGTCCGACCACGCCTATCGTATTTTTATCAAGTAAAGCGCAATCATAAAATTCACTGTCATAATACTTAATTTCAGAAGATTTTTTATCTTTTTTGTCTATTAGCCTTGGGTTATACGATTGCGTCCACAATTCCGCTCCGTTTTTGTCTAAGCATTGCACACATCCAGCATAATATGGGCGATATTTTTCGTCGTAGTCTTTTTCCGTTCCCGCCACAAAAATTTTTCCATCCGCTTGTCGTATTGCACGGACAATTTGATTTTTATTAAAATCCTTGTGCCATAATTTTTCTTTAAGAAGATGAATTGGTCGGGCATCTTTCAAAAGGCATTTTTTGCCATCAACAATATAGTTATAGACATAGCCTTTTGCAAACTGAAAGCGCAATGGGTATTTTTTGCCGTTATTTTCGTTCGCAACAAAAAGATTTTCCGCTGTATCAAGACTTGCCACCGCACTCGCGCCCGCCGCAATTGAATACACGCTTTTCACTAAATCGCGCCGACCGTTTACAGCTCCGCTTTCAACACATGGAAAAATCCCCCGTTTTGAATTTTGAAGCTGAATGGCAGCGTTCGACTGATTCTGTATCATCACATAGCAAGCGAACGCAGAATTTTGCGCGGGATTTTCGATTTTGAGGATTTTCTGATTGTCAATGACTGATTTTTTTTCAGAATGAACATACCAAGCCGAAGCAGTGAGCGGGATTTTGTATTCTACCGTCCAACCGTCATAAAGCACGGAAGTGTGAAGCGGAAATTTATGACTTTCCGATTTTCCCGAAGCGAGCGAAAGCCCATCAATCGTGATTTCAAAATCAGATTCGTTCTGCACAAGACAAGGAAAAGTGTTGTCTACAGGACTTTCTTCCTTTTTCGCAAATGCAAGCGAGAAGCTAAAAATCAAAAACAGAAAAAATAGATTTTTCTTCATTCAAATCGTCAAAAAAACATAAGAATCCCACCGTGCACAAGCACGGCAGAATTCTTCAAATAAAATTATTCACCGAAAAGAGAAATACGGGCATCTTCCACGAGAGATTTTTTACCGACCTCGCGTATGTCGTATTCGTATGTACCATTCATACTAGTGATGGTAAGATCGTATACATACCCTGGTTTAAAAGTATATTTTGTGATATTGACAGTTCCTGCTGCAGGAGCAATATTGCAATATAGATTGGAGTAAAGATTTCCATCACTATTGCGAACTTCCAATTCATAGGTATCTATTCTTCCTGCCTCCGTCGCAAGAAATCCCTTATCATTTCTTAATTCTTCGCCACCGCTTTTAAATTCCAGCGTTTTTCTAGTGTCATTATGCAAATTGACAAAAGCAACTTTATACCCAACTTTACTTGGGTCATTCGGTCCGTTCCATACAAATTCATTTATGCGGGAAGTACCAACTGGCTTCGGAATCACAGACTCTCCATCTGCACCGTCACCAGGCAGCGATGTTTTATCTCCAGTTCTTGGGTCTACATAAATGAATGTCGGATATATATCAATTGCATGCCCATCAGGATCTTGTGCAAGAAAAATTCTTTTGTGCCGTTGAAGCGGTGGTAAAGTTCCAATGATTTCGCCTTGTGCAAGATTTCCTTTTCGCAATTCAAGGACAAAATTAGGTGACATGTTACTGACATAGATACAAGTCTGCTGCTGAGCATCAACTCCATTGTAAATGCTCACACAAATTCTGTCGTTAGAATCTGTTAAATCATAGACAACCAATCCTGTCCATACGACATCTTCTTCCGTAATTCGTGCTTTCCCTTTGTAATTTTCATAATTAGCCGCACGGATAAGAAGTGAGCCCTTGCTGGGAATCCCAGAAATTTTTGACAAATCAAATGTACTCGCAGCATTTTTGCGGATTCCACCAAGCAATGCATTCTTTTCTACTCTACCTGCAAAGATAACCAATTCGCTACTCGTCTCATTATTTACAATAAGTGAACCCGATTTGTTCTCAAAATTCACTTCCTTGCTCTTCAACTCGACAGGTTCACTGCCTTTTGCCGTCTGATTCGTTGAACCGCACGAGGCAATCATCATCGCAAGAGCGAAGCCAGCACCAATCTTAAAAATTTTCCTTACCATAATAGAATCTCCTTATATAATGATTGTAAAGTCTTTATTTATATGTAGTTACCGTCCTTTTAATCGGGCAACTGCCTTTTTTGCTTCCTCCACACCTTGTGCCGCAGCTTTTCTGTATAAATCTAAAGCAGTATCAATATTCTTTTCCACGACTTTTCATTCTTCGTACATAGTTCCAAGCCAATTGTGCAAACAGCAAACTTCCAAGTGCTAAAAAAACACTCGCACCAACAATACCCCTTGACATCCTCATACCTATCATCTCCTACAAAAATGCTATTATATACACTACAGAGTATGACTATAGTAGTATTATAACATTGTATATGATTTTATTCCGACTGTAAAGGTAAAGATAGTACTAAAGTGGTATTTTATGAATATGGACTTTAGGACAAGACTAAGGGAGCAGATTGAATACATTGGATTGCTCGACAAGGAGGTTGCCGAACGCGCGGGAATCACAAAACACGCCATGGATACATACGTTGGCTCCCGCGCCTGTATGCCTGCCGCAGATATTGCAGTACGCCTCGCAAAAGTTCTTGGTGTTTCAGTCGAATGGCTCGTAGACGGAAAACAAGCGCGTCCTTCTGACCCAAACACACAAAATGACATTGACCCCGACACGCATTCGCTCATCCGCTATTTTTCTTCCCTTTCCCCGCACGACAAAAAAATCCTGCTCACCCTCGCCAAAACAATGTACGACACCGAGCGGAACTCCGTAAAAAAATAAAAAAAAGAGGAAAGGACACCTTTTGCAAAAGGATTTCCTTTCCTCTTTCAATCTCTTTTTCTTCCAAAAACTACAGCGTTGCGATTGTGCGCTCAATACGGGCAAGAGATTTACAGATACAGAATCAGCTACGATGATAGCATTTCCTGCATACCAATCAAATGCAAATCTTTATCTTCCACGTTTAAAAGTTTTTTGTCAAAACCGGACTTTGAGAACAGATAATAATCCTTTCGCTTTATCTGGCTGAACATTTTTATGGAAACATCCTCTTTCATATCATAATAATCTTTGAGGCCTCGTTTTGCAGCAGTATACTTACATTCAATCACAAGCAGAGAGTCCTTGTACTGGCTCACACCGTCGATTTCAACAGAGCGTCCGAGTTCCGAATTTTCAATCACAAGATTCTGAATCGGATAATAGGGGGCGGGCAATGTTCCGTTCAAGCTCCGCTCCTCCATGTAATGAAGGCAGACATCTTCAAAATGATGACAGATAAAATCGCGAACCGCATCTTTTTTTTCCTGAAACACCACATCGCCAAAGCCGATGCGAATCCTTTCCACATCATCGCTTAAATGCTGATAAAAAAATTCCAGCACGGTATCGGTAATGGCATACACCACTTTCCGTGAAGAATTGAACATCGTCCGTTTTTCTATGATTTCCTCATCACAGAGAACTTTGAGGTATTTTGAAAGCTCGTTCGTTTGAATTTCCATGTCCAGCGCAATTTCTGTCGGGGTTCTCTTTCCTCTGGCGATGGAAAGCAACACAGTATTGTAAATCCTCTTATCCCTCGTTCCGTTCGATAGAATTATATCGGGGGCATCAAGAAGTGTTGAGCCTTGCGAGAAAAGCAATGATTTAAGATTGTCCTGAAAAGAGCGTTTCGGATTAAGCAGGGCAAGATAATAGGGAGCAAAGCCAAAAAATGAAAGGCAGTCGAATTTTTGCCTGTCATCAAAACCCTTTAAGAACAAAAGCGCCTCGCTAAAGGGCATAGGCCTGAGCCTATAGGTAAAAGTTCTCCGCCGATACAGAGGGGATTTTTTATTATTGACCTCATTCTCCATGAAAGACACATTTGACCCCATGAGAAGAAGAAACAATCCTGATGATTTTGCCTTATTGTCTATGAAATCCTGCAAATACGAGGCAACACCCTTCCTCGTCGATTTTGAGAGATACGGATATTCATCAATCACAAAGGCAAAGCGTTTGCCAGCGGCAAGTTTCAGCACCGCTTCAAAAAGCTCGTCCCATGCGGGATACACATAATCAAGGGGCATTCCAAGCCGTTTGTTCAGCATGCGCGAAAGACCGCGACGGTTTTCAAGCTCAGAAGCCTCTTTTGACTGGAAATACAAGGAATCCTTGCCTTCCAGGAATTTATTGACCAAAGTCGTTTTTCCGACACGCCGCGCTCCATACAAAAGTCCGAGTTCAAACTGTCCGCTATGCCACTTGTCTTCAAGCAGGGTTAAATCCTTGCTTCTTCCACAAAAAACATCTTCATCACTCATCATATTTTGCCTACTCACAATTAGTCTACTTATAAGTAGGTAAATTGTCAAGAAAAACGCGCGGAACTCAAAAAAGTCCTGCTCACCCTCGCCATCACAATGTACGACACCGAGCGGAACTCCGTGAAAAAATAAAAAAAGAGGAAAGGACACCTTTTGCAAAAGGATTTCCTTTCCTCTTTCAATCTCTTTTTCTTCCAAAAACTACAGCGTTGCGATTGTGCGCTCAATACGTGCCAGTGATTTTTCCTTACCCAGCACGGCGATTGAGCCTATGAGCGGCGGAGACACACGGCTACCCGTTACTGCCATACGAATCGGCATCATAAAGTCGCCCAATTTTACGCCCAGTGCTTCGGCTTTTGCCTTGGCAAAGGCTTCTGCACCCTCGTGGTCAAGCTCAAAGACCTTGGCAACAAATTCCTTTGCATTTTCCAGCACTTCCTTTGTTTTGGCTGCATCAATTTTTTTGGGAACAAGCTGCTCTGCCGGCGGAACAGCAGGCTCGGTGAACATAAAGCGCACCATTTCTGCGGCCTCCGTAAGGAATTTGAGGCGTTCCTGAATCAGCGGCATAAGGCCAAGCAGGGTTTTCTTTACGTCTGCACTGGTCATGTTCATGCCCTTGTCCACGCAGTAAGGCTCGCCGTCCTCGCCCAAGGCTACGCCACTGAATTCAGGACCAACATGGGGCTTTGGCTGAGGATTATCAGGATTGATTTCCAGCGTGGCATCTCCTGTACCGGTGATAAAGGGAAGCGTCCACTTGTAGAGTTCTTCGGTAGAAAGCTGGCGGATATAGTTTGCGTTGTAAAATTCCAGTTTCTTGTAGTCAAAAACAGCGGGAGCCTTGTTCAGGTGCTCCAGTTTGAAATTCTCGGCCAGTTCTTCCAGCGTGTAGAAATCCTTTCCTTCTTCGTAAGAACAGCCCAAAAGCGCAACATAGTTTACGATTGCCTGAGGAAGATAGCCGCGGGCACGGAATTCATTCAAACTGGTTGAGCCATGGCGTTTAGAAAGTTTCTTTCCATCTGAACCATTTACCATGGGAAGATGACAGAATTCAGGGTGTTCCCAGCCGAATGCCCGGTACATCTGCACATGCAAGGGGGTAGAGGGAATCCATTCCTGAGCGCGCATAACGTGGCTCACCTTCATCAGGTGGTCATCAACAATGTTTGCCAAATGGTAGGTGGGAAAACCGTCGCTTTTGAGCAGAACGGGATCGGGAGAAATATCCTCGTTTTTCCATGTAATGTCGCCCAGCAAGTGGTCATGGAATTGCGTCTCGCCTTCCAGCGGCACCTTGAGGCGGATAACATAGGGCTTTCCCGCAGCCAGATTTGCCTTTACTTCTTCTTCGGTAAGGTGACGGCAGTTGCGGTCATAGCCGGGAGCCATTTTGTTTTCAGTCTGAATCTTTCTGATACGCTCCAGACGCTCTGCGTCACAGAAACAGTAATAGGCCTCGCCTTTTGCAACGAGTTCTTCTGCATATTTTTTGTAGAGTTCAAAGCGTTCGCTCTGCACGTAAGGACCATAAGCACCGCCCTTTGAGCCGCCTTCATCCCAGTCAATACCCAGCCAGGCCATGGTATCGTACAGGTTCTGCACATATTTTTCATCGTAGCGTGTACGGTCAGTATCTTCCAGACGCAAAATGAATTTTCCACCCTTTGAACGGGCAAACAAATAGTTGAACAATGCGGTACGAACGCCGCCAATATGCTGCATCCCCGTCGGTGACGGAGCATATCGTACTCTAACTTCTTCTGACATAAAAATCCTCTTTCCTTTCCATTTTATTGAAATAAGTGGATTTAGACAATACAGGTGGATTTTTTTCGGAAAATCTGCTATAGTCAAGCCATGACAAACGCAAAGCCGGAAATTCTTATTGTTGACGACTCTAACATGCAGGTACAGATTGCCCGAAAAACGCTCGAAAACTTTTTTGCCGTTGCCTCGGTTAATTCTGGAGAAAAATGCCTTAAGCTGATGGAAAGTTATCGTCCGCAATTGATTTTACTGGACATCGTCATGCCTGGAATGGATGGCTTTGCAGTACTGCACGCCTTAAAGGCAAATCCTGAAACAAGCAGTATTCCCGTCATTTTTCTGACTGGAGACGAGCATGGCGAATCAGAACTGAGGGGCTTGCAGGAAGGTGCCATTGATTTTATCACCAAGCCTTTTGTCCACGAAATTTTGCTTCAGCGCGTACGCAATACCATTGAACTGTCTCAGTTGCAGCAGGATTTGCAGAAAAAAGTTGACGAGCAGACGGCAAAAAATCAGCAGCTCACCAAAGAAATTTTACGGGCGCTTTCCAGCACGGTAGACGCAAAAGACCATTATACGCGGGGTCATTCATCTCGCGTGGCAAAATATGCAAAAGAGATTGCCCGCCGCATGGGAAAAAGCAAGCAGTACCAGAACGACATTGAATCCATCGGTCTGCTCCATGACATCGGCAAAATCGGTGTTGCAGGCAACATAATCAGAAAAAATGGCGGTCTGAACGACAATGAATTTGCAGAAATCAAGGAACACACCATCTGGGGCTACGAAATTCTGGAAAACATCAGGACTCTGCCGGGGCTCGCAGTCGGTGCCCGCAGCCACCATGAACATTATGACGGCTCCGGCTACCCCGACGGACTCAAAGGCAAGCAGATTCCGGAAGAAGCACGCATTATTGCAGTGGCCGATGTTTACGACGCGCTGACCTCAAAACGCTCCTACTCGGAGATTCGTCCGCAGGCTGTCGTTCGGGAAGAAATTGAAAAAGGCAAGGGAACGCATTTTGACCCCGTTATTGCAGAAGTCATGCTGCGCATGATTGACGAAGACACTGATTACCAGATGAAGGAAAATCTGGGCGAATAAAAAAGGCAGTTCCCATTGCGTTTTTTCCCTAATTATCAAACTTAAAACGTCCGTCCTTATCTACCACTACCCAGCGTATGGGATTCACTTTTCCGTTTGCAGCGCGAATAGGTGTTCGGGCAAAATAAGTACGGTATGCCGTCAGCACCTGGTCTGCCGTTACAGCCTGCACTTCTTCGGTACGGCGCAGATATGTAGTGGGGTCGCCGTAATTTTGCAGAGAAGAAACGACATTTCCAGCAACGCCATTTGCATCCTGGGCAGAAGAAAAGATTGCCGTGATGTACTTATTCTTGTAGTGGTCAAGTCTTTCCTGTATCTCCCGCTCATCAGGAAACGAATCTATGGCATCGTATATATATTTCTGCAAATCATCCGGCTTGCTGGCACGATATATCGAAAGAACACCAAAGAGTTTTTTGCCGCCCATGATGCCATTGCCTGCACTGTATACGGCTCCCTTTTCTTCACGAACCTGAGTAAAAAGAGCATCCTCAATAAACATGGAGGCAAGCACAAAGGGAACATATGCAGGGCTTGTGCGGTCTGGGCAGACATAATAGCCAAAGGCATAGCCAGAATCTCCCGCCTGCTCCAGTTTTTCATACACCGTTTTGCCGCCTGAGGCAAGGGCTGGAATGTCAGGCTTGGCATATTCGCCTGCGGGAATTGTGCCAAAACTTGCTTCCAGTTTTTCCTGAATGATTTTCCTGACAGACTCAGAAAGTTCACCCACGACAACAATTTTAAGCCGCTTGGCATTCAAAAGCGTCTTGTAATGTTCTTTTACGGCATCCAGTGTGATTGCATCGTATGATTCTTTTGTGACCGAGGGTTTTGACGCATAGGGGTGCCCGGCAAAGGCAACCTTTTGCATCGTAAGGGAAAGCAGGCTGCTGGGCTCCGTCAGTGAACGCTGAATGTCTTCCGCATATTCGGTCTTAAGGGTGTCAAAATCATCCGGATTAAAAAGGGGATGCAGAAAACTGTCAGCATAAATATCAAGCACACCCTCCACATATTTTTCTATACAGCGAAAACTATAGGTTGAATAGTCAAAGCCTGCGCTCGATGTAATGGAAAAAGACTGCTCAAATTTAAGCCGCTGGATGTCCGCATAGGGATATGCTTCGCTGCCGTATGCTATCATTTCCAAAACAGCATCTTCCAGACCGCTTTTGTTTTCCGGAACAAAGGCAACGCCACCGTCAATTATCATGCGGACAACATAGACCTTGCCAGAATTATTTTTCTTAAAGACCACAGGAATGCCGTTTGAAAGCGTAACCGTTGAAAAATCCGCCGCATTAGACTCGTAATAGGAGCCAGATGACGTGCCCGCCGCGCCAGAATTTGACGCACAGGAAATGACCGCAAGTGCAAGCAAGATTATTCCGATATAGGCAATTTTTTTCATACGCACCTCACTTTACTCCGTTCCAAAGCCTATTTTTTCCACCAGAAGGCATTTTCAGCATTGATAACCTGATAGCCTGCAGCAGCAAAATCTGCCTTGTTTGCTTCATACAACTGGGGACTGACAAAGACCACAAACATGCCTTTTTTATCCACAAGATACTTTTGCACGAATGACTTTACATCCTTTCCCCGCACTTTCTGCATTTTCTTGTCATAGGAGACAAAATAATCCAATCCGCTGGAAGCCCACAAATTGGAAAGAGAACGCAAAAAGCCTTCCGCCGTCTCCACTTCGTAGTACTTGTTATTCTCCAGCATGGCCTTTGCATCAGCAAGTGCATCCGCACCAAAAAATGCATCAGTCTGCATCAGGGGAACTGCCTTTGTCAGAAAAAGTTCAAGCCAATGTTCCGCCTTTTCCACAGGAGACCGGTCATTCTGCATGACAGAAGAAAGCTGAATCAGTCCGCTTGCCCGCTCCGTTGAATAGTATCCGCTGATGTAATTTGTATCGGGGATTGCCAGTATCTCATCATTTTTAAACAAAGTCTTGTAAGAACCATCAGGCTTTTGCAAGAGCGCGCCCCACATGTCCGCCCCATAGGTGTCAGCAGCATCGGTTTCTGCGTCAGGACCACGCAAATAATAGCCTACCTGTACAAAACTGTCGCTGGATCGGGCATCCGGATATACAAATTTCTGAAGGTTTGGCAAGGGATTTTTTGCAGGCACTGGCTCAAAAGGAATGGAATCAGTTTTCTTCCAGTCGCCATAAATTTCCTTTACAAGACGATAGACTTCATCGTGACTCACGTCTCCACCCACAAAAACAGCCGCATTGTTTGGCACATAATAGGTGCTCTGAATGTCTTTCAGTTGCTCGGCACTGGCAGCACGCACAATCTCCACCGTACCGCTGGTATCACGCCGCCATGGCTTTTCAGGAAAAAGATGCTTTCCCAGAGCCGCATACATAATCCGCCCAGGATTAGTCATATTTCCTGTAATTTCAGAAACAACAACTTCTTTTTCGTTTGCCAGTTCCTGGGCTTCCATACGGGGTGTACGAATCGCATAAGACCAGAATGCAAGCCCCTGTCGCAGCATTTTTGCAGGAACGGTAAAATAGTAACTTACCTCATCGGTTGCCGTAAAGCCATTCCATTCGCTGATTCCCATTTCATTGAGGGCAGCCATGGTCGCCTTCTGGTCAGGATATTTTGCATTTCCCTTGAACATCATGTGCTCATACAGATGAAAGAGACCCGCATTTTCTGCACTTTGCGTTACAGCACCCGCCCGCACTGTTATCATAATAAATGCCAGGGGAGCAGAATTGTTTTCCATTACAAATAGAGTAAGTCCGTTATCAAGGGTGTAATGATACAAACCCTGCTGGGACATTTTTTTTGCGGAAAGGGGAAAAAGCAAAAGCAAAGAAAAAAGAAGAAAAAATAAGCGTTTAGTCATGAAAAGCAGTGCCTATCTGTTGCCCCGCACTCACCTTGTATTCAACGCCATCTTTGGTCGCCTCGGCAATCTGCGGAAGCAAGTTGATTTTATCTCTTTGAAAGAGCATGGTAATGGTTGAGCCTGCAAATTCAAAGCGACCCATTTCATCACCTTTTTTGATTTGAATGTCTTCGTAATAATTGTTGATTCCGCCCACAACGAGCGCACCAATTTCAGTCTGAATGACTTTTCCAAAATGTACCGTATCAAGAGGAGTCCACATACGGCGGTTCAAGGTATAGATAGGATATGTTTCCGCACAAACAGGCTGTACAGAATGCAGCATACCTTTTATGAAATGATTTTTACCCTGAAAGCCGTCATCAATATACAGATAGCGGTGATAATCAGTCGGACAGAGACGGAAAATGAGGCAGATTCCACCGTTAAACTGAGGGGCAAGGTTTTCAGTGTCTCCCGTAATCAAGTCAGCCACCCTGTAGTGAGAACCTTTAATTGCAAATACAGAATTTTCATCTACCGGATAGACGCTGAGCCAGGAATCGCAGGGACTGATAAGGTGGTCTGGTTCCCCATCAAAAGAAATATCCTTTTTACGGATAAAAAAATCTGCAAAGGATTTAAACTTCTGCCCCTGCCAGGGAGACAAATCGATGCCATGTTTTTTTGCAAAAGATTTTATGAATAAGGAAGAAAGTCTGGTACGAAAAAGAAAAGCCGCAAAGGCTGAATAATTGCAGTGAAGCAAAAACCAGAGAATGCAGCGTCCGAATTTTGTTGTGTATAAGAAAGCAACGGATGAATCGTTATTGTCGCTCATGCGCCTTACTCAAACCAGCCGATGGAAATTGCCGCCCAGACCATGAGAGCAACATCAACCACACCGATTAAAATCATCACAATCTTGCCGACAAAGCCCGGCTTGGTCAACTTAAAAGGAGTGATGAAGGCAATACCCACAAGCACCGCAAGGATTGAAACAATTATGCTGGGGTCAAGCGCACTGTTAGCATAATTCTGCAGGAGAACGGCAAGGGCATAAAATCCAGGGAACCACAGAGCCGCACTTGTAATGGGCATACCACGGAATTCTGTACGACGCTCATCAGTCTGGCTTGTGCGTTCTTCTTCCTCCACATTGAAGTACGCAAGGCGAATCAAACCGCACATCATGTAGAAGGCAGAAATGGCAAATTCAAGTTTGCTGCCCACGCGAAGCTGATACACGATAATTGCAGGCAGAACGCCAAAACATACAAGATCGCTCAAAGAATCAATCTGCACACCGAATTTCTTTTCTTTTGGCGTACGATTTTTCTTTGTGGAGGCTATTTTTCCATCGAACATGTCGCAAAAACCGGAAATCATCAAACACACAAGAGCAGTAAAGACATGCATTTTTCCGCCGTCAACGGCATAGCCCATTCCCAAAAATGCAACAACAGTTCCAATGTAGGTGAGAACAACAGTATAATCGTAAACTCCAAGCAATCCCATATTCCTTTCCTTATCCTCATATTATAAGACAGATTTTATTTTATGTCTATAAGTCAAAAAATAAGGCGGCACGAATGCCGCCCGATTTATCAAAAATTCATGCTATCTGCCGAATACCGATTACAGGTTGGGGAGGGTAATTCCCAGTGCCTTCAGTGTTTCTTCATTGTAGCTCAAATCACATTTTTCCAGGTATTCAATGGGCATGTCAGCGGGCTTCTTTTCGCCCTTCAGGATTGCAACCGCCTGAACAGCAGTCTGCCTGCCAAGTTCGTAGTAGTTGATTCCGTATGTCAGTGCACCGCCACCCTGAACCATTCCGTCTTCACCAACAATGGTGGGAATCTTATTCTCATTTGCAACCTGTGCAACCAGCGGCATACCAGCAGCAAGCATATTGTCCGTAGGAATATAAATTGCATCAACCTTGCCAACAAGGCTCTGTGTCACCTGCTGGATTTCGTTGCTGTTTGAAACAGACGCCTCCACATAGTTCAGTCCAGAGCGTTCGCAAGCAGCCTTTGCCAGTCCAATCTGGAAGATGCTGTTCTGTTCGCTTGAGCAGAACATAAGGCCGACTGTTTTTGCATTCGGAACGACTCTCTTGAGCAAGTCAACCTGAGCAGAAACCGGTGTCAAATCGCTTGTACCAGTAACATTGTTGCCGGGATGGGCATTTGTTTCAACCAATTTTGCAGATTCAGGATCTGTAACTGCGGTAACCAGAATCGGGATGCTGTCCGTCAGCTGAGCAACAGCCTGTGCGGCCGGAGTAGCAATAGCAAGAATCAAATCATCTTTGTCATTTACCAGTTTGTTTGCAATAGTGACACAGTTTGCCTGCTCACCCTGAGCATTCTGATAGTCAATCGTAATGTTTTCGCCGTCTTTATAGCCGGCATCTGCCAAACCATCAACAAAACCCTTGTATGCCGCATCCAAAGCAGGATGTTCCACAAGCTGAATGATACCAACCTTTACCTTGCCGTTTTTGACAGCAGCAGATGCACTCGCAGCATTTTTCTTTGAACAACCTGTTGCCAGCGCGACAACAGCCACAGCCAAAAGAACCAATACAGTCTTCTTCATAGTTTTTCCTCACTTTATCTATTATAGAGGTTGAAAACGTGTTTCTCCCTCAAATAAAAAGCCGACCGTAACAGGTCAGCTTTTCTTTACCGAATACATACGATTTAGTTTGCCTTGGGTGCGCCAGCATTAGCCGGAGTTACATTGATTTTCTTTGTAACAAAACCACTGCGCAGACAGCGTGTGCACACATTAATCGTAGCCGTTGTGCCACCGATTTCCGTCTTTACCTTCAAAAGATTCGGCCTCCAGGTGCGGCGTGTGTGGTTATATGACTTACTGACTTTGTTTCCGCTCATTGAGCCTTTTCCGCAAACATCACAGCTTCTTGACATATCTATACCTACCTTAAAAGATTCTACGTGAGTTTTCACATTTTATAAAAAGAAGAAAATCATGTCAATATCATCTATCGTTCATATGACGAATTTATGTGCAATTCTGCACGATACTTTGCAACAGTACGGCGCGCCACTTTGATTCCCTTTTCCGCAAGAGCATCGGCGAGTCTCTGGTCGCTCAGCGGCTTTTTGTCGTCCTTGTGGGCTTGCAGAATCTGTGCGATTTCATATTTTACCGATTCCTTGGAATTTGTTCCACTATCGCCACCGCTGCCTTCCGAACCTACTGCATTCGTAAAGAAATAGCCGATTTCAAACAGGCCCTGATCACACTGCACATACTTACCGCTTGCCATGCGGGAAACAGTCGCTTCATGCACGCCAATCGCCTCTGCAATGTCTTTCTGCCGCAGGGGAAGAAGATAGCGCGGACCTTCCGCAAAAAAACGCGCCTGACGACGAACGATTTCCGCACAGGCCCGGGCAATGGTGGCTTCACGAAACTGCACGCTTTCGATAAAGACTTTTGCATCCCGAATGGCGTCCAGCACAAAACGCTTTTCCGTCTTTTGCCTTTCGCCGGCATTTTTTTCTTCACTTTCCGCAAGGGCTGCATAATTCTTAGAAATGCCGATTTTAGGCAGGCTTTCCCGCGCCAGTGTCAGTTTGAATGAATAGCCGCCTGCTTCCACAAGACCATTTTTTTCATCCTCTTCCGTCTGGGGAATGCGCTCTACATACACATCGGGAGAAATATAGTGTGCCTCCGATGAAGAAAAATTGCGGGCAGGATAAGGCTCAAGGGTTCTGATATAGGAAATCGCCGCATCTATGTCTGCTTCCGTAAAAGGCTCTTTTTGCGCCCTCTTCAAAAGGGCGGATTCCTTTTCCCCAGTAAAAGCAAGCACTGCCCTGTCTTGAAAAAAAGTCTCGATTTTTTTTAGGACTTTTGCACTTTGAGGCGGATTCAGAAAATCAAGATGTCCGTCCAAAATAAAAAGCACAGCGTCCGAAGCATCGCCCCGCAACTGAGCCTGCACAAAAAGACTTTCTTCCGTACCGCTGCAACAGGTTCCCACCGGATCCAGAGCACGAATTTTTTCCATACATTCTTGCAAGAAGGCAGGCGTATGGAGGGGATTGTTCTTATCCAAAAGCGAAACAGGTGCCAGCAGATGAAAACCATTGACATCAAGATTATGAATAAGGCGCAATCCCAATGCCTCTTCCTCGGGAGCATGACGCATGCTGTTGAACTGCCGCTCCAAATGCTCCTGCAAGGTCTCCCTGTCATCCACATGACTTTCCAAGGCTGCCTGAAAATTATCGCTGGCAAGTTCGCCCGCAGCAGAGGCAGAACCATAGCGCGTATTGTCCGAAAAACGACTGTGGCTTTCCCGTGCAGTCTTTGTCCCCCGCTCCAGGCTGTCACCGATTATTTCCAGCGCAGGATTTTCCGCCGCCTTGCCGTAAATCTCATCACGCAAATCAAGGCTACCCATTGCAAGCAGTTTGAGAGACATAATCTGCTGCTGGCTCATGCGCTGCTGCTGAACCTGTACGGCACGGGCAGAAAGTTTCATTTCGGGGAAAAATGACGACGGCATAGGATAAGTATAGCACAAAAAAGCCGGACGTGCGGAGAAAAAATACGATTTGTTACCGTGTTAATCCGTTATGTTTGCGATTTTCTGAACACGAGCGCAAACAACGACTTTTCTATGCAGCATTTTCGCACCAGTTCCAACGCAGAGCAGATTGCGAACGTACCGAGCGCGCACAATAGCATGTAGCCGAGCAAATACGGTGATGAAATCCAGTCGTCAGTTTGCAGACGGCATGCCACCACCATTTGTTTATCAATAGGTTTTCGTGAATGAGGTACACGCCGAATGTGGTGGACGCAATCAGATTGATGACGCGGTTATGCGGAATACGGAGCGAGCGGAACGCGCAGAAGATGCAGAGGGCGCAGAGCATGACGGGAAAGGAAGTTGTGCGGGAAAAAGCCGTTTTAAAAGCACTTTGGTAATTTTCTGGAACAGAAATAGAAATCCGCTGAAAAATAACTGTGAAAAATATCGCCCATAGGCAAATGATGATATATAGTCCCAATGCGATAAAACTATTTTGCTTTGTATTGTCAAAAATTTTTGGATTATACAGGCGGATATATTTTGCGATGAAAAAGCCAAGTATGAATACAAATATCTGTGATGGAATATAAAAATGATTTCCAGGAAACATTGTGAGTACCATGCCTATAACCGTCAGCACAATAATCAATCGCTTATGTTCGTCTTGCGAAAGTCGTGTCACAGTCATACCCAAAATCGGTACGAGCAAAAAGAAGGTCATGTACGCTGTAGAAAACCAGTTGTTGCTCCGATAACACGGCAGGAATGAAGTCACCAAGTCATACAATCGCATTTGTCGGGCGGCAACAAAAAATCCTTGCGCTGTATAAATTTCCATCGTATCTTCCGCCCAATTCGGCACGATGGCAATCTTACTGAACCAAGTGACTACACCAATAGCAGCAGAAATTGAAAAAACTTGAAACCACAGCCGAAACAGTTTTTTCCACGAGAACGATTTTTCGGAGATAAAATACCCTGAAACAAGAATGAACAGCCAATTCCCGATTGCACCAAACGGTTGAAACACACTTTCATGTAGAACAAAATTGAAATTCAGTTTTGTCTGTGGAGCAAACCAAATTCCATGCTGACTCATATGAGCCAACACAATTAAAAACATCGCCAGAATCCGCAGCAATTCAAAATTGGAATCGCGCTGTTTTGTCGATTGCGTCAGTTGCTTTTGTGCCATAAAAAACAAGTCTCCTTTTATAAAAGCCATATTTTACACATCATGTAACAAAACTATACTGTAAGGCTTTTTTATTAGTCAAGAAGTCATTTATTACATACGATGGGCTATGGGTTTTGCGGAAAATCTTCGAGATGAACTGGAATATCAGGGAATGCAGGTAAAAGAACTCGCCGAGCGGACGGGATTAAGCATCAACACACTGAACAAGTATCGTCCAGGAAGCACAGTTGTTCCCACGATAGACAATGCGCTCAAAATCGCAAAGGCACTCCATGTCTCGCTGGACTATCTTGCGATGGGCAGAAATGCAACGTCAATCTCCACGGAAGACTCTGCCATCATGCAAATGCTCGCGCACAAAATCCATCGATTCTCTCCCGCTGACTACGCCGCCGTCATCGCCATTGTGGACTCCATCGCAGAAAAATATGAGCGGCAAGGCAAAACAAGTGGCACATTTTCCGCCAGTGTGATAAAATGAAGGCATGACAGATTTTTCACACTACGGTCTGGCAGTGCCGGAGATTTTGCTGCCAAAGAAGATTGATTTGGAAAAATGGGCGGT
>CAKZZO010000112.1 GCA_937885175.1 uncultured Treponema sp.
ATTCATTTCATTTGTCCAGCCGATATTCAAGCACGATATCTATAATGCGTTTGCCATGACCTAGGCAGAGACATTCTGAATCGTCACCCTTGCCCTGTGCAACTTCATGTAATTCATCAGCAGTTCCCGCCCCTCGTTGTGCCCGTACAAAAAATATGTCGCTGGTTCCCAGAGTGCAACCCAGCCCACAATGCCAAAGCCTTCACTCAGGATATTGAGGAAGGGGTGAGCGTCAGCATCAACGCGGAACACACGTGCCAAAAGCAAAAAGAAGCCTAGTACCAGAATTCCCAGAAAGAGCTTACGAATCCAGCTGTAAAGAGATACCTGGTTTTTGATAATCTGCTCTTCCGCCCGGATTTTAAAGTGATTTGTAAAGGCTTTCTGCATTATTTCCCTGTCGTATTGGGAAGTATCATCAGCAAGAATGGTTACGCCGATGCGGGATTCTTTATTCTTGTGCTCCATTTCTTTAAGGATATATGCCTCTACTTCATCAGAAAGTTCCCGTTCTGACTCAGTTTCAGGATCAAAGGGATTATAGAAATCAGTTGGTGAATCAAGACGGATAAGAATGGTATTTTTTCGATAGAGTTCCACCGCTTCTCCTATAAGATGGGCTTTTCTTTCCTTTTCTTCCAATGCATTTTTTCTTTTTTTGAATATCATGGGAAAAGTATAGCCGAATTCACGATTTTTTACTATATTATAACTGATAGAGGTTTAACGAATATGGCAAAAAAACTTACCCCCATGACGCTTTTGTGCGGGCGTAAAAATTTACGCTTGAAAATACGCTTGTTTTCGGGTATATTTTTTGTGTGAAAGAAACGCATAATCTTGAATACAAAAAAGATGTGCGGAACGATACCGCCACGATTGAGGTTGATTCACTCGAATTCACGCGACTTGCGCTGAAGGGCAAAAATCTGAAATACGAGGACTTACCGGCGGAAAATCAGAATCTTACTTTTTCATTTCTGGAGAAGAAATTTCGGGAAATTGCGAGTGTGGAAGTTTTTGACGATAACATTCTCAAAACGCTTTCCTTGCAAGATGGTTTCAACAATGCCGCCGCCCTGCTTTCTGACCAGAATGATTTTCCGGGAATTGATGCGCAAAATTCGGCGAGAATATCAGCATCATAAAAAAACGCGCGACTTTTGAGCATCGCTCCGTCCTTGAATCCTACGAAAACGCGATTTCTTTCTACAAAGATTTTTACGAATATGAGGAAATCAAGGGCGCGGTCAGAAGCACGGTGCAGACCGTTCCAGAGGCGGCTTTTCGTGAGGCGGTCGCAAACGCACTGATTCACCGCACTTGGGATGTCTCCCCCGCGATTCGCATTCTGATGTTCGACGACAAAATCCAAGTGATAAGTCCAGGCGGGCTTCCTTCAGGCTTAACGGAAGCGGAAAATCCAAGACGGGTGAGATTCTGAACGCGCTCGCAGAAGCGGGGTATGTGAGCGTGTCGGGGAACGGAAGGGGAACGAAGTATGCCCTGGGCTGAGTTTGAAGAGCGAGATTTTGGCGCGACTTGGTAGCGACTTGGACGATTTGTTTCAGATGATTTAACGCAAGCTGCCAGCATCATTTCCTTTCTCACATAAAAAATTGTCGTTTTCAAAACGACCTTTGCACATCTTTTTTAGTGTATCCTTATTTCAAAATGATAAGGAGTTTATCTTATGGAAGAAAAGAAAACGGCAAAAAAAGAAACGCGATTCAGAGGAACTTTTTGAAAAATGCAAGACGGTGGAACTAACGCCATTGCCGCATTTTGAGCTTGAATTGATGCAGTTCCCAGATGAAGTGCATGATTTTCTACGGAAAATAGCGAGCGAGCATAATTGCACGGTCAGCCGCGTAATCGAGCAGTTTATGACGGACTTGCTTTCTGAAACGAAGGATATTTCAGAAAGCAATGCGGAAACCTTGCAGAAAGTGTCAAAGGAAAAGCCGTATTTGCTCGTGAAAAAAGACGGAAAGCCGTTTGCAAGGGTCAGTTTTTTTGATGAGAAGATTTGCGCTAAATGATTTTTTCGCCGTAATGGTCTAAAATTTCATTGACGGTGATTACATCGAAAATCTTGTGGCAAAAGCAATATCGCAGAAGCAAATCGGTGCGCAAACTTCTTGAAAGGGAGTAGCCAGCGGTTTTTAAAAGCGATTCGGCTTCTTCAATAGTCAGTTTCATTGCGAAACACAGTTTGACGAGCGTGTTTTTGTTCGGGTGATAGTCTGGCAACGTGCGGATTTTAGAGAACAATTTGCGGTCGATGTCGGCTTTTTTATACACCTCAACTTCGTCAAGATGCTTGGAATTGATTATTTTTCGGATTTTGTCTTGAAGAATATCGTCCGTAGGATTGATGAAGTTGCTGATTGAGGCGTAATCGGGTGTCGGTTCTCTTACCATCAAAAATGTTTCGTGAATTTCATAGCGAAGTTCGTTTTTGATGTAGGAGTCGATTTCTGCAAAATCTATTGGAGATGTTTTCATCATCAATAAGTATAACACAAAAAGAGGAGCAGGGAAGCATATTGTATGAATAATGAAGAAATTACGCCGATTTTGGTTGAAAGCAAGATTTTTCTCATTCGTGGCAAACAGGTGATGATTGACCGCGATTTGGCGGAACTGTATGGGGTGGAAACAAAGCGCATTACGGAGGCGGTCAAACGAAACATCGAGCGGTTTCCAGAGGAATTTCGCTTTCAATTAACGATGGCTGAACACGATTTTTTGAGGTCGCAAATTGCGACCTCAAAAACGGACGAAATTATTTTGAAGTCACAGATTGTGACCTCAAAAGGGGAGCGGATAGAAACACGTGGCGGACGCCAATATCTTCCCTATGTCTTCACCGAACAGGGCGTTGCCATGCTCTCCGCAGTCTTGCACAGTGAAACGGCGGTACAGGTGAGCATCCGCATAATGAACGCCTTTGTGCAGTTGCGGCATTATGTCAGTTCACAGATTGTCAAGACGGACGACAAGGCGGAACTTGCTGAAATCCGCCGGTTGCTCTTGCTCCATATCGACCATTGCGACAAAAAGTTCTCCGAGCAGGACAGAAAAATCAATCAGATTATCCAAGTGCTGAACAATCTGATTGATGAACCAAAGTCGGAGCGGAAAATCGGTTTTGCGAGCGAAGGTTAGAGCATACCGCAATTTGTGATTCCAAAACAAGTTCGGAATGACAGAACTTTAGACCTTAAAGGAGCGACTATGGAAACAGATGAAAACGGAAACATTAATTTTGACAACGTGATTCTTACGCCGTTGGAACGGTGGGTTGACACGGAGTTTGATTTTGAGCAAGCGATGGTTGAGCGGCTGAATCTGCTTGCAAAAAAATCAAATCAGAGCGTGGACAATGTGGTGAATCATCTGCTTTGCGATGTGTTTGCCGAGCATCTTGATTTTTCGGCGGTGAGTGCAGAACGATTGCGGACGGCGGCGGAAAAATGTCCGTACATTCTGCTTGTGGAAAAAGGCAAGGCGGTTGCGCGGGTGGAAATGATTAAACGTGGGCAAGGCGAACAGATTTTGTTTGCGGCAAAAAATCCGCTGGGCAAAGACAGCGCAAGTGCGGAACTGGTCGCAGATTGCGAACGGTTGCAGTGCGAAGCGGCAAAGGAGGCGAAAGATTCTGCGTGAGTGAAGTGTAGCGACAATCAATAGGATTTGCCAATGCTGTTGCTGACTGCTACTATTGCTTGCCATTTATTCGCTCATCGCTTCCAAAAACGCAAGCATCTTTTCTTGCTGATTTTTTGAAAGTTTTGACCATTGCCGCAGAAAAATTCTGTCCGATTCTGTCGGCTGCGATTTTTTGGGGCGGGGCATTTCTAGCAGTGTTTCAAGCGGAATGTTCAGAGCGTGTGCGATACGAAGCGCAAGATCAGCGGCAGGAATGCTGTTTCGTTTGATTCCTTTTGAAATATACGAGTCTGGAAAATCCGCTTGTAATGCAAGTTCTTTTCGGCTCATTCCCAAAAATTTCAGTTCCTCATCAACGTGTTCCCAAAAACCCATGCGGTATGCGCCGCATTTGCGTTGGTGACGGTGTCTATGAGTTGCGGAAGCGACGATGATTCAACACCTACAAGCGAGCCGATTACTACTACGGGAGTAGCGGCGGTTGCACCAGGAGAAACGATTGACATTGACGGTGAATCGTACATCGTGCTTACGAACATCTACTACAGCGAGACGAACCGAAGTGCCGTCCGTTCTGCCCGTGCCGCCACGATTGAACTTGACGAAACGCAGAAAAATTTGATTGACAAATACAAGGAATGGGTGAATGTGGAGCAGATGCTCAGTCAGATTGGCGTGAAAGAGTATTGCTCGCTTGTTTCGGTGGACTCGGTGAAGACGGGTGAGATTTCCGCCACGGGCGACAAGGCGAGCAAATTGCCCGTGTATCAGACAACGGAACAAGTGAATGCAACGGACAGTCTCTATTTTTACAATAAGGACAAAATAAAAATTGCTCAACTTGATATGACTTGGGAAGGACCAAAAATTTATTCTGCCGCGCACGATATTCAAAAAGATACAAAAGGAATCGAGGCGGTCAAATGGATTGAAGAAGAGGCGGGTCTTTCCCCAAAAACAGGCGACACGCTTCCTGTTGCAAAGCATTATTACACCGTCGATACCGAAAAATATTCTCAATTCCGGCTGAAATATGAGCCATGCTCATTCCGAGTGACATCATTCCCCGAAAATGTACATGAAGCGGATTTGTACAAAAAACAAGCTCTCGCATGGAAATTCAAATACGACAAGACTTCTGAGGGCGGCTTGACCATCGGACTTTCTTCAGATTTATCGGAAGATGCATTCAATGCGCGCATTAAGACGGTGACTTATAACCTGTATTATCAGAATATTGGCGGCAAAATCGTAAGAACGTATGTTGAATATCCCGATTTAAGCGCATATCTGAGCGGTGACGAAGATTCTTCGGACGAAAACGCCAGTCATCAATTTGTGCTTAGCAATCTTGACAGCACTATGTTCTATGCCGTTTCCAGCAAGTCCAACGATGGAAGCAAAAATATTTATGCGCAGGCTTCGGGAACAGGTCTAGTGAACGGAACGGTGAGCGAACCCCAGTACAAGAATAAACTGACGATAACTACAAATAAGACGCTTGGAAATGATGTGCAACTTTTGCGGATTGTCGAAGAGATGACGGGAAGCGCGACGACAGAAAAGACGACACGGTTTTTTGTGAATGCGAGCAATAACACTGATGAAAAAACGCTTCTGAACATGAAAGTCACCGTAACGGTTGATAACACCGAAAAGTTTAAGAATGATGACGGCTCGACAACCTACACGCTTTCCGAGGCGGTTACGGAATTCTTGAGCCATGCGGTCGCTTTCAGTTCGGAGACGACACAAATCAACGGGTACACTGTGCCGCAGACACTCTATTTCCGCGCGATTTTTTTGGAAACAGGACACAACAAGGATTACACGGTGATTGCGCTCACGCCAAAAGCGCAGGGAAATGCGTTTGTGTACGACCTTGCCTGCGAAAATACGCTTGGCACGCGCAAAGTTCCCGCCTTCGTGGAAACATTCGCCAAAAATATGAGCACGATTTTCGTCACGATGAATTACAAGGGAGAAACCACGGTATTTGCAGAAGACGACGCGAAAGACCAAGATATTGATGCGTACACGGTGGACTTTGCGGACACTTCAATAAGTGACTATACGGTTTCAGCAGGCTCAACGCTCACGGATACGAAAGACAGTTCAAATTACCGAGTGTTGAACGGCACGGCGACGGTTCACGGCGTGAGACTCTATGGAAGCACAAATTATCAGGGAAACAAAATGCGCATAAAAATGCTGGACGATGACAGCACGACCGTGTATGCGAATTTCAACGGCGGCTCGCTCGATAAATCTACGCAACAAGGAAAGCCACCTGCGGGTGTCGCAATTCCCGCTGTGGGCAACACAGTAACGCTTTCCAATGTGAACAATTATGTTAAAATCCCGTGCTCATCAAGCAAGACGCTCACATTCAATGCGTTCACCACTGCATCAAGCGAAGAGTTGTACGGCAATTTCATCGTGACGGACGATACGGGAAAAGTTCTTCTTTCTGAAAAAACTGTCAAACCTGCTGATATGACAAATCCAACCGAAGGCGCAAAAAATTACAGCGTGAACATCACAGGCACGGTCTACATCATGTACTGCCGCCCCGAAGGAAAATCAAGCGGGGGCGGTGCTATCAACAGCATTACGATTGAGTAACAAGCAGATTTTGTCCCGCTCTGTGCGGGGCATTTTTGCGTTTTGCCCATCTGTGCCTTGCTCATTTTGCTTCTTCGTCCGCTTGCAAAACAGATGCCTTTGTATCTGCCGTCAAGCCGATTCCGTCGCGGGCGTTGAGCGGGTACATTTCCAACGTATCGACTTTGCCCACAGGAAACGAAACGCCCGTATGCAAGGCAATTCCCAAAAGCGACCCCGCCGCGCAAACGGCATATTCCGGGTGTTCCTTGCAAAAATATTTGAGCGATTCCATGGCACGCGGACACTCCTGAATCTCGTCAAAAATAATCAAAGTGTCTTGAGGCGTGACTTCCAGTTTGCATTCAATCCCGATGTTCGTTAGAATGCGCTCAATGTCGTAGTCGCCTTCAAACACATCTTTCATTCGCTGATTTTTGAAAAAGGTGACATACGCCGTCTTTTTAAAATACTGCCGTCCAAAATCTTTGAGTGTCCATGTTTTTCCCACCTGACGCGCACCTTTGAGAACGAGCGGCTTACGGTTTTCTTTTTCTTTCCATTGTGCAAGTTGCGTGATAATGCTTCGTTCCATACATACCTCATTTTTTCGGGGATAAAATGGCAATAGAACTACACTTTTTCTGCGGAAAGATGTCGCTTTGTATGTCATTCGCATTGCATGTAAAATAATATCCGTTTTCTATAGCCGATTTCGCAAAAAATTACTATTATGTAGATAAGCGATTGGCATAGCCGAAACATGCTACGCCGTGCTGGAGCGGTGGCGCAGCCAGTGCGTAGCACCGAGGGTTACCGAGCCGCGCAAGGACGGATAAGCCGACCGCCCTTTCACAACCGGCAAAAAAGTATCGTCCTAAAAATTCTTTAGAAAAAAGAAATAGGAGACTGCTTTTTACAACGAACAAAAACGCTTAAAAAAAGCGTACATATATGTGTACAGAAAAAATTGCGTAGCGTGAGGCAGGTTCCGACACCAAAAACGCTTTGTGCGGGCGAGCGATAGCGAGTCCAATTCCTTATACGCACAACCGCGGTTTTGGTGGCGGGTTCTGCCGGAAGCGAAGCGATTTTTTCTGTTGATGTAAATAAAATTTTAAAGAGGTTTTATATGGCAAAAAAACTTACCCCCATGACGCTTTTGTGCGGATATTTGGGTGCGGGAAAGACCACACTTTTGAATCAGGTGCTGAACAATCAGCAGGGCTACAAGGTTGCGGTCATCGTAAATGACATTGGCGAAGTAAACGTAGATGAAAAACTGATTGCAGACGGCGCAAAAATCACTGATACGTCAAGCATCGTGCCGCTCACCAACGGCTGTATCTGCTGTACGCTAAAGAGCGAACTTTCCAAGAATATTGAAAACCTGATTAAGACAGGAAAATACGACTACATTATGATTGAGGCATCTGGCGTTTGCGAGCCCATGCCCATCGCGCAGGAACTGGAGACAATTTCCAACGGCAAACTTGACAATGTGGTTGGCGTTGTGGATGCAGCCCGTCTTGTGGACGAATTTGCAGGCGGCGATAAACTCTTGCACAAGGAAGCGATTGGTGAAGAAGACATCGAATCCCTTTTGGTACAGCAAATTGAGTTCTGCTCTACGCTGATAATCAACAAGAAGGATTTGGTCACTGAAGACGAATTCAAGAAAGTCCGAGCAGTCATTAACGCACTGCACCCTGGCGTAAAGATTATCGAAACTGACCACGGCAAGGTTCTGGTAGGCGATGTGCTTGCAACAGGCTCATTTGACTTTGAGCAGGTGTACACAAGCGCAGGCTGGTGTAAGCATCTGGAAGAAGATGAAGTGGACGAGGATGATGACCATGACGAAGACGAACATGACCACCACCATGACCATGAGGAGCATCACGAGCACCATCACCACGAGCATGACGACGGTGATGACGAGCATGAGCACCATCATCACCATGGTGATGACGAAGACGAGCATGGTCACCACCACCATCACCACGAGCACCGCCATGAAGGCGAAAGCGAGGACGAATACGGAATCGGCACCTTCATCTACTACCGCAGAAAGCCCTTTGACCGCCAGAAACTGGACGAATACGCAAACAAATGGCCGCGCAGCATTATCCGTTGCAAGGGGCTGCTTTGGTTCAGCGATGAAGAAGAAATGGCTTATGTCTTTGAGACCAGTGGTCGCCAGATTCAGGCGGGCTATTCCGGTCAGTGGGTTGCAGCCGCTCCTGCTTCCGAACAGAAGAAAATTCTTGCCGCAAATCCCCAGATTAAGGCGGAATGGGATGAAAAGGTGGGCGACCGCATGATTAAGCTCTGCATCATCGGTCAAAAACTGGACAAAAAGAAGATTTCTGAGGAGCTGGATGCCTGCCTGGCATAGGCTCTCTTCCCTGATTTTTACAAATTCCACCCTAGACGGAATTTATATTCTATTGTATACTATTCGTTATGGGTGGAATAAAAAGTGGGGAATCCGCTGCGGCATCATCTGCTGCGGCTAAAAAGACATCAGCAAACGCAAAAACTGTCGCAGCAAGCAAGCCTGCGGCATCAGTTAAAACACCAGCAGCAAAAGCAGGGGTTAAAGCAACGGCAAGTTCCGCCGTTTCAAGGGCATCGACTTCTGCAAAAACAGCAACGGTAGCCAAAGCAAACATGGCAAAGCCCAGTGCGGTAGCAGCCGCCAAAATGACCGGAGCAAAATCCGCCGCAACAAAAACAGCGCTTACTGCAAAAGCTGCCGGCACAAAAAAAAACGCGGCAAAACCGGTGGCTGGTCTTGATGAAAACGGCACCTTCCGAGCCTGGGCAAACGCAAAGACAGTTGCTAAGTCAAAAAAAGCCGTTCCCACAGGCGCATCCACCGCAGTAGAAAAAGCCGCAGACAAAAAGTCTGTCGCCGAGGCAGAAAAGAAACTTGCTGCAGCCAAGGCTGCCGATCCCAATGCAGGAAAACCCCAAAAGGCAGTCGCCGACTATTCCGATGACAAAATCCTGCATCTAGATGCCCTGGAGCATATCCGTCTGAGAAGCGGCATGTATATCGGTCGTTTGGGCGACGGCTCAAATCAGAATGACGGTATCTATATCCTGCTTAAAGAAATCATCGACAACTCCATAGACGAATTTATTGTAGGCTTCGGTACGCGCATTGACGTAGAAATCAAGGACAATCACGTTAAAGTGCGTGACTACGGACGTGGCATCCCTCTGGGCAAAGTGGTGGAATGCGTTTCTGAAATCAATACTGGCGGAAAATACAATGATGATGTGTTTCAGTTTTCCGTAGGCATGAATGGCGTTGGCACAAAAGCCGTCAATGCCCTTTCCTCCTACTTTCGCGTCATCTCTATCCGTGACGGAAAATGCACCGAAGCCGTATTTGAAAAAGGCAAGCTCAAAAATCAGCGCACCGGTCCCCTAAAGCAGACGCTCCCCAACGGCACTTTTTTTGAATTTATTCCTGATGAGACCATTTTCGGAAAATATTCATTCAACATGGAATATGTTGAAAAACGCATGTGGAATTATGCCTACCTGAACACCGGCCTGACCTTGCGTCTGAACGGACAGGACTTTGTAAGTCAGAACGGCTTGCTTGACCTCCTGCAGAGCGAAATCGAAACCGAATCCATCTATCCCGTGGGAAGTTACGTGGGCGAGCACCTTAAATTTGCATTTACCCATACCAATGCCTATGGTGAAAATTATTTTTCATTTGTAAACGGTCAGTATACCAGCGACGGCGGCACCCACTTAAACGCATTCAAGGAAGGCTTCATCAAGGGTGTAAATGACTTTTTCCACACAAACTACAAATCTGAAGATGTGCGTGACGGTATTACGGCAGCAGTTCTGGTCAAGGTAAAAGCCCCCGTGTTTGAAAGCCAAACCAAAAACAAACTGGGTAACACTGACATCCGCGCATGGATTGTGGCAGAAGTGCAGTCGGGCTTGGACAACTGGCTCCACAAAAATCCAAAATCCGCAGAGATGCTTCAGAAGAAAATCGAAGCCAATGAAAAACTCCGTACCGAACTTTCCAGCGTCAAAAAGCAGGCAAAGGAAAATGCCAAGAAACTGAGCATCCGCATTCCAAAGCTCAAGGACTGCCGCTATTTCGTACAGGACGGAAAAAAAGGCGAAAACAGCATGATTTTCATCACCGAGGGTGATTCAGCAAGCGGTACCATGACCCATTCCCGCAACGCTGACTATCAGGCCATCTTCTCCCTGCGAGGAAAGCCCGAAAACATGTACGGCAAAAAGCAGAGCGACATCTACAAAAACGATGAGCTCTATCAGCTGATGATGGCACTGGGCATCGAAACCAGCACTGAAAACCTCAAGTACGCCAAAATCGTCATTGCAACCGATGCTGATAACGACGGCTTCCATATCAGAAACCTAGTGCTCACATTCTTTCTGGGCTATTTTGAAGAACTGGTCACCAGCGGACGCGTATTCATTCTTGAAACTCCGCTTTTCCGCGTGAGAAATAAAAAAGACAATATTTACTGCTATTCGGAAGCCGAACGGGATGCCGCCCTCAAAAAACTGGGAGCCAGTGCCGAAGTCAGCCGATTTAAAGGTCTCGGTGAAATCAATCCCGATGAGTTTAAGCAGTTCATCACCCCCGAAACCATGCATCTGACCCCCGTAGAAATCAGCCAGCTCAAAGTAATTCCCCAACTGCTCTCATTCTACATGGGCAAAAACACCCCGGAACGGCGGAAGTTCATCGAAGAACATCTGCTGAGCAATGCAGAGATTGATGTTTAAAGTGGAACTTTTGGCACAGATGCACACAGATAGAGGAGGGATAAAAACGGATGTTTTGGAGGAATCACAGATTGTGATTTCGCGAGGAAAAGTATAGAGCGAAAAATTTATGATGCGGAGATAATCTTATGGAAGATGAGAAGGTATTTCAATTTGAAGCAAAACTAAACAGTGCACGCCATTTTCAGGCATTCTTTTTTGTTTTATTTCTTGTAGTATGTTCGGTTTTTATCGGAGCATATTTATCGCTTTATAAAGAATATGAATTTCAGAAAGAAAAGCTAGAGACTCTTGAATGGTTTGTTTATAAAGATTCAAAGTCAAAGATTGATTTAACAGAAACATCTTTTCAAAATTTGTCAGACGGTTTTAATATTGCTGTAAAGACCCTTGATACTCATTTAACAGGAATAAAAATTAACAGAAGATACAAAGACAGCCTCTGTCAGTTACCATGGTGCTACTATAAAATATTTGAAATAACTGTAAATGGGAATGCGAAAACAATTTATACAGCAAACGACCCTGAAAGGATGGAAAACGGAGAAATATAACAGTGAAAACAGAACTATCAGAAATTGATGCACCGAATTTCACGGACGATTACATTGCAGACATAAAAAATATTCTATCATCGGCTCAAAGGCAGAGTTATCGTGCAGTAAATTCCGTTATGATACATGCTTATTGGCTCGTTGGATGGCGAATTGTTGAACAGGAGCAGCATGGAGAAAAACGGGCAAACTATGGTGAAAAAATCATTGCAAATCTTTCAAAGGCTTTGAATGGACAGATGAACGGAGGAATGTCTATCGCACAACTTAAAAATTGCCGACAGTTTTATCTTGCATTTCCCGACATACAAATTGGCTACACACTGTGTAGCCAATTAAGCTGGTCTCATCTTCGCTTGATTATGCGGCTTGATACAGAAAAAGAACGCAACTATTATATTGAAGAAGCAAAACAGGGGGCGTGGTCAGTCAGGGAACTTGAACGGAATATCCACACTGATATGTTTCACCGTGTTGTTCAAAATCAAATTTCGGACAAAGAAAACTCATTACCAGTGAAGCAAAATGTTGAAAGCCACTTGAAAGACCCTTACATTCTTGAATTTTTAGGAATAAAAGTTGACAAGCCCCTTTCAGAGAAGAAATTAGAATCAGCAATCATCACCCATCTTGAAAAATTTCTTTTGGAATTAGGAAAAGGCTTTTCTTTCATCGAGCGTCAAATGCATATAAAAACAGAAACGCAGGATTTTTACATTGACCTTGTTTTTTATAATTATTTGTTGAAATGTTTCGTTCTGATTGACCTTAAGCGAGGGACTCTAAAGCATCAAGACATTGGTCAAATGGATATGTATGTACGGATGTTCGATTCACTGAAAAAAGGAGATGATGACAATCCGACAATCGGCATCATTTTCTGTGCGGATAAAGATGAAAGCATCGTAAAATATTCCGTGATGAATGAATCTGAGCAGATTTTTGCAAGTAAATATAGAACAATACTTCCAAGCGAAGAAGAATTACGTGCGGAATTAGACAGAAACCGCCGTTACTTAGAATCAAAAATGAACATGGAGCATTAAAACAAACTATGGCATTTGTAAAGAACTTATTTGACAGAAACTTCATCGAGTATGCGTCTTACGTTATCCGAGACCGCGCAATTCCTGATTTGGAGGACGGCCTCAAGCCGGTACAGCGGCGCATCATGCATACGCTCTTTGAGATGGACGACGGCCGCTTTCAGAAGGTGGCGAATGTGGTGGGACAGACGATGAAGTATCATCCCCACGGAGACGCTTCCATTTACGGTGCTGTGGTGACCATGGCAAACCGAGGTCTTTTCCTGCAACATTCGCCCAAGCTCAAGTGGGTCAGCATCTTTTTGGAGACGCAGGGAAACTTTGGAAACATGTTCACGGGCGACTCTGCTTCTGCAGGGCGTTACATCGAATGCCGTATCAATCCGCTGGCAAAAGCCTTTTTTGTGACCAATCCCCACGTGACCCACTACATTCCCAACTACGACGGTCGCTCAACTGAGCCGGAAGTGTTTCGTGCAAAGATTCCTATCGCGCTGATTATCGGAGCGGAAGGCATTGCAGTCGGCATGAGCACGAAGATTCTTCCCTACAACATCAAGGAAGTGCTGGATGCGGAAATCAAATGTCTGCAAGGGGAAAAATTTCAGATTTATCCTGACGTACCCACAGGCGGACTGATTGACGTTTCCAATTACAATGACGGAAACGGAAAAATCATCACGAGGGCAAAGTTTGACACTTCTGATGAAAAAAAAATCATCATCACCGAACTTCCCCTGGACACTACATCGGAAGCCCTGCTCAACTCCATCGACAATGCCTACAAGGCGGGAAAAATCAAAATATCTTCCGTGGATGACCATTCCACCGACCACTGTGAAATCGAAATCAAACTGCCACGCGGCGTATACTCAAAGGACGTAATCGACTCCCTGTACGCCTACACAGACTGCGAAAAATCAATTTCCTGCCAGATGCTGGTGATTAAGGACAATATGCCAGTTGCCATGACGGCGACAGAAATCATCAAGTACTATGCCCAGCGGCTCACCCTCATCATCAAGGATGAACTGGAATTTGAGCGGGGACAGCTTACCGACAAACTGCACTTGCGCACCCTGGAACGTATCTTTATCGAAGAAAGAATCTACAAGCGCATCGAGGAGATGAAAACCCAGGAAGCCGTCTTTAAGGCAGTGGTGGACGGATTTGTGCCCTTTAAGGCAGAGTTGATTCGCCCCATCACCAAAGAGGACATTGAGCATTTGCTTGCCATCCCCATACGCCGCATTTCGCTCTATGACATCAACAAAAACCGTGCTGAGGTTAAAGAAATTAATGCAAAACTCAAGGAGATTGCAAAGAAACTCAAAAACCTGACTGCCTGCGCTATCGACTATCTGGGCACCATGCTGGGAAAATTCGGCACAACGGATTTGCAGCGTCATACACAGATTAGGAAATTCAACGCAATTGACGTAAAGGAAGTGGCAAAGAGTGACCGCAGTCTGCGCTACGATGACAAGGGCTATCTGGGCATCAATGTGTCAGGCGGAACAGAAATAAAAAAAGTGTCGCCTTACGACCGCATTCTTTACGTACGCAAAAACGGCATGTACACGGTTACCGATGTGCCCGACAAAATCTTCATCGACAAGGGTATGTGGTTCTGCGATCTGGCAGACAAGGAAAAGATTCCCCAGGTGCTCTTTACGGTGATTTTCCGCGATCCGGCCACAAAGTATGCCTTTATCAAGCGTTGCCGTATTCCCTCTTGGATTATGAACCGCGACTACTTTCTCGCCCCCGACGGCATGGAAGTCCTCTACATAACCACGGCGCAGAAATTCAGTTTTACGCTCAAATATGAAAAGAAGCCCAAGGTAAAGATTCTGGAAGAAAAATTCAAGGCCCAAGACTTTGCCGAAAAAGGCCTCAAAACATTGGGGGTCAGGCTCTCTGCCCGGGAATGTGAGGACATTAAAATTGATAACGGCACACTTCCCTTTGGAGACTAATACAGAAGAATATGATATACTAGGTTGCTATGACTTTTACTGAGAAACTATATAAGATTCTTATTTACGGCGACTCCTACCTTACCATTCTAAAAGGTCTGGGAATGACCGCGCAGATTTCTCTGCTTTCAGTTTTTTTGGGCACACTATTGGGCGGTCTTGTCTGCCTGTTCCGTACACGAAAAAACATTCTCATACGCACTTTTGCCACCGCTTACATAGCATTCTTGCGGGGAACGCCAGTGCTTATGTTGCTCCTGCTCCTCTATTATGGTATTTTTGCCCGTGCAGGCCTACCATCTTTTATCGTTGCTTCCTTCACGTTTGCCCTCAATTTTTCGGCACACGTGGCGGAATTACTGCGCACCTCTATTGCCGCTACAGAAAAAGGTCAAGTTGAAGCGGCGCGTACCCTGGGATTTTCCAAATGGCAGGCATTTCGTCTTATTACGCTGCCCCAAATGCTTACGATTGCAAAGCCAGTCTACCAATCCCTTATCGTCAACCTGATTCAGTGGACTAGCGTTGTAGGCTATGTGACGATTACTGACCTTACCCGCGTCATCAACAACATCGCCTCCCGCACCATGCAGCCCTTTATCACGATTACCCTTGGTCTCTTCATCTATCTGGGGCTTTCATACGCAATCTACGGTATTTTTGCGCTGTCAGAATTAAAAAAGGAGAAGGCATGAGTCTTATAGAGGTAAAAGGTCTGAGCAAATCCTTTGGAACGCTGGAAGTGCTCAAAAATGTTGACCTGACTGTAGAAAAGGGAGAACGCATTGCCATCATCGGCGGCTCTGGTTGCGGAAAGAGCGTTTTTCTCCGTTCCCTGGAACTTTTGGAGACACCCGACAGCGGTCAGATTTTTATTGACGGACAAGAAATCACTGCCACAAAGGCTAATGTTGACTTTATCCGACGCAGCATGGGCATGGTCTACCAGAAATTCCATCTTTTTTCCCATATGGACGTAATGGACAATCTCTGTCTGGCACCCGTCCGTCTTTTGGGAATGAGCCGCACTGAAGCAGAAGAAAAAGCCATGGACTTACTGAGACAAGTGGGTTTGGCTAGCCGAGCACATGCTTTTCCCGCTGTCCTTTCTGGCGGTCAGCAACAGCGCATTGCCATTTGCCGCAGCCTGATGATGGAGCCAAAAGTATTGCTGTTTGACGAGCCAACCAGTGCCCTTGACCCCACCATGGTAGGCGAAGTGCTGGCCGTTATCCGTATGCTGGCAAAACGGTCGCTCACCATGCTGATTGTTACCCACGAAATGAACTTTGCCCGCGAAGTTGCTGACCGCGTTCTTTTCTTTGCCGACAAAGGTATTTACGAGCAGGGAAAGCCAGAGGATATTTTTGATAATCCCCAAAAACCGCTCACCCTTTCATTCATCAATAAGATTAAGCATTTTTCTTACGAAATAAAGGGGCGGGACTTTGACTTGATGGAATTTCAGGGTGGAATCCAGACATTCGGCGAAAAATACGGACTTAAACATTCCCATATCATGCGCCTGCAACTCTGCTGTGAGGAAATGGTTGTGGATATGCTGGAAAACTGCTACAAAGTCCAGGAAGCAGTTTCCATGAACGTTACCATTACCTATGCAGAATCCACAAAAGAATCAAACATCGTCCTGCTCTGCGGCGGAAAAGAATACAATCCCTTTACGCAAACTGATGATGAAGAGACCCACCTTGGCATAACGATTCTAATGCGGGTGGCATCCTCCTATGAACATACCTTTGTAGAGGGCAAGAACAAAATTTCTGTGCGGCTGTAACGTTGTAAAATCTGCTGAATTGTGATAGGGTATTCTTCATAATGAAGACTCCGATTAAACAATTGCTGGTAAGACTCAATCAGGTAGTGCGTCCCAACATGGGAAACGCATTGTTTGCCCTTTTTCTCGCGCTCATCTGCGAAACGGTGCTGGGCATGATTTTTGCCGCTCCTGCCATGATGATGCTTACCCGCAATCCAAGTCTGAATCAAACGATTTTTGCCGCAATGCTGGTTTTCTGCTCACTCATTATCTGGCTTTTGTTTCAGTATGGCTTTCATGTTTTGATTTTGCGTATGGTGCGCCACGAATACGTAACACTGGGCTATGTCTTTTTTGGCTTTAAGGAAATCAAGCGTGTACTGCCACTTTTGCTGACCATTGGCCTCATAGTTTCTCTGCTTACGATTGCTCTGGTGGCAGGAGGACGCATTGTCACAGCACAGACAGGACTTGCCGATGCTGTAGCAAAACAGATTGAAAGCGTGCAGGCACAGGTAGAAAGCACACAGGCAAAAGCATTGCAAGCCCCTGCAGAATCCATTAAAGAGGCAGAAAGCGGTCAGTCCCTTCCACAGGCATCTGACCAAAGTGATGACACGCCCCTTTCCGATAATCAGGATGCCGTGCTGAATCAGGCAGTCAAACAACTGGGAATTCTTCTTGCGATATATGCCCTGCTGATTGTGCTGGTTTTTATCCGCTTTGTCTTTGTTTTTTACCTGCATTTTGACAGCCCCGATGACGGTGTGCTTACCCTCTTTAAAAAAAGTGCCAGGCTTATGAAAAACAATTGCTTCCGCTTGATTCGCCTCATGCTTGGTGCAGGCGGAAAAAATCTTGTAACGGCAATTTTCATTTTTACGGTTACCTATGTAATCTCAAGCGGAAGCAAAGGCGGGCAAAAAGGCGGGTTTTCCATTCTGATGATGCTGCTCAATTTTATGTATTTCATCAACATTTACACCGCCCTGCTCAAAATGTATTTTGCCCTGCCCGTCCTCTACACTGATGCTCTCCTGCCACAGGTAGAAGTAACGATTACCGATGACGAGAACTCCCAGGTGCTGGCAGACACAGCGGCTTTGCTTACGGAAGATGCAGAGGACTCAAATAATCATGACAGTCTGAAAGACGCTCCACAAGGCAACGATGCACCCGTGGATGGCGAATGATGGACATTCCCCTTTCTCCCGCTGCGGCTGAATTCACCGTAAAAGGCTCCCGTTTTTTGGGCGAAGTTTTTCCCATAGCAAGCCAGGCAGAAGTACGGGAAAAACTAAAATCCCAAAAGGCAAAATATGCCGATGCAAGTCACGTCGTTCACGCCTTTATCTGTGGGAAGCAGGCAGAAGTAATGGGCATGAGCGATGACGGAGAACCTGGCGGAACAGCAGGCAGACCCGTTCTTGACGTACTCAAAGGTCGCGGCGTAACAAACATTTTGCTTACCGTAACCCGATGGTTTGGCGGCACACTGCTGGGTACGGGCGGATTAGTCCATGCCTACGGAGACGCGACAAAACTGGTACTGGAGGCAACTTCATTTGAGCCGCTTATAGAAAAGACTGCTTTTTCCCTCACCTGCGATTATACCACTTACCAGATTGTAAAGCATCAGGCTGAAAGCTGGACGCTGTATGACGTAAGCGAAAATTTTGGAGAAGCGGTTACCATGCGGGGAAAAATAGCAGAAAAAGCCAGCAAGGCTTTTGCCGACTCCCTCTATGAAAAGACTAACGGTAAGGTAACCGTTGTGCTAGGCTGACGGATTATTTACTTTCATTTTACACTTCCGCCCGCGTCCAGAAGAGTTTTATGCCTTCATCGGGGAATTTTTCTTTTATCGCCTTGAGCACAGCATCCACCACGGATTTATCCTTATCCTGCACATAGGAGAACAAGACAAAATTAGTTTCCGGCCAGGTGGTACTGCCCAGTTTGCGGTCATTTCCGCCGCGACCATGTGTCAGGGGAATAAGCGTGTAGAGGATGTCAGGGATACAGTCTTCCAATGCCTCTATAATGTCATCCTGTACGGACTGATTCGCAATGATTTCTGCCCGGAACATTATCATACCTCCCATAAAAACTCCGCGTTAGCGGTCGTGCAGGATGCACGAAATCGCAGTTTTGCCAACGGCAAAATCTGCACATGATAAAAATTACACGGATGTAATTTTTATCATGCCTCCTCGTCATCAGTTTCAGCGGATCGCATGCCTTCAGTCAGACTAAGCTGCAGACGGCTCTTTTTCATTTTTTTTCGCTTCATTACCAGTGAATAGAGGACGGGGATAAAGAAAAGCGTAACAAATGTAGAAGACGTAAGTCCGCCCACAACAGCAACGCCAATGGGCTGCACCATGCGGGCACTGCCACTTGTGGCAAAACACATGGGGAGCATGCCCAAAATCGTCGTCAGCGTCGTCATCAAAACAGGACGCAGCCGACTGCAGCCCGCTTCAAGACAGGCATTTTTAAGTTCATAGCCGCGGTCAATCAAAAGGCTTGTGTAGTCTACCAGAATGATACCGTTATTGACGACAATACCCACAAGCATAATCAACCCAATGGCACTGACCATGCTGACAGTCTGATTGGTGATTTTATAGATTGCCACCACACCGATAATCATAAAGGGAATAGTGCAGAGGTTAATCAGCGGCGCCTTAAAGTTTTCGTAGGTTCCCGCCATAACGCCAAAGACCAGAAGAATTGCCATGACGATAATGCCAAGATAGGCGTTTCCCTGCTCCTTCATGGTTTTGAGCGAGCCTTCGTAGCTAATGGTCACGCCATCTGGAAGGATAAAACTGCTGGCAATTGCCTCTTTAAGTTCCGCTTCCACCACACTGGCATTTTTGTCAGTAAGGATATCCGCGCTCACCTTTACTACGCGAGTCTGATTTTCACGCTTGATGCTCACCGGCGCAAGTCCTTTTTTGACGCTGGCAAAATTCGCCACGCTGACCATGCCATTGGAGCCTTTGACAAAAATCTGTTCCAAGTCCATCATCTTCTGGCGGTCTTCGTTGCGGTACATGACTTTTACGCTGTATTCCTTGCCGTCCTGTCGATAGGTTGTGGCCGTAACACCGTTAATGGCATAGTTGATTTCTTTTGCAACCGTAGTCACATCCACGCCAAAGGCATAGGCACGCTGACGGTCAATCACCACTTCTACTTCGGGCAAGCCTTCTTCCGTGTCCACTGAGGGTTCGCCGATGTCCGCAAGATTGTTCATCACGTCTTCAATCTGCCCTGCCACCTGCATGGCCAAATCAAGGCTGTCACTGTGTACTTTAAGCACCAAATCGCTTCCCGTCATCTGGCGGGACATACCCTGTCTAAAACTCAAACGGGCATCCGCCGGAAAGTCAGTAAAATGGGCACGGAGTTTTTGCTGGATAGTTTCTGCCGTATCAATCTGCTCGGCACTCTGGGGCAGCTGAATCTGAATGGAGCCACTGTAGGATGAAGTGCTGGAACCCGCCGTCATAATCAGCGTCTTATAGCCCTTCACTTCATCGTGGATAATCTGCTCCAACTGTTCCAGACCTTTCTGTGTCTCGCTCAGCTTTGTTCCAATAGGATAGCGCAGATTGACCGTTACGCTGTCATCACCACCGCTGGTCATCATCTGAATGTGCAGAGTGGGAATAAAGGCAAAGGCAATGATAAGGGCACACACACAAATGAGCAAGGTGGCCTTGCGATGACCGAGGGCAGACTGCAAGGCTACGCGGTACCACTTGGTGATGGCATCCATGGGTGCGTCAAAAGCCGCATAGAGCCTGATAAGGAATTTGCTTTTGAGCGGTTTTTCCCGGCGGTTGGTAAGGGGTAAAAAATGCCCCGCAAGTACCGGCACCAAAAAAATCGCCACAAACAGCGAGGAAACCAGTGCAATAACAATCGTAAATATGATGCCCTTGAACATCTGTCCCATCATGCCCAAATCACTCATAAAGAAAAGGAAGGGAATAAAGACGCAGATTGTGGTCAGGTTGCCGCTCAAAACAGACATGACCATCTCACTAGAGCCCAGCACCGCAGCCACCTTTGCCTTTGCTCCTCGCGTACGGTAGACGTAGATGTTTTCAATCATAACGATGGAGGCATCAACAATCATGCCAACGCCCAGAATCAAACCTGTCATGGTAATCATGTTAAGGGTAATGCCTGCGAAATTCATGCAGAGCAAAGTGATTATGATGGAAAGGGGAATGCTGATGCCGATGATAATCGTACTTTTCATGCTTTTGAGGAAGACAAAAAGTACGATGACCGCCAGAAGCAAGCCCTGCCAGGCACTGTCAAAAAGAGTGCTCAACGTGTCGCGGATTGAGTCAGTGTCATCGCGGATAATCGTCAGGCTTACGTCAGTGGGAAGCATGTCCTCCAAATCCGCCATTTTTTTGTAGACTTCGTTTGCCACCGCCACGCTGTTTGAGCCAGACTGCTTGGTAACGCTTACGTAAATGCCAGGCTCTCCGTTAATCGAAACAATGCTGGTAGGGTCTGCATAGCCAAGATAGGCATTTCCCACATCCCGCAGGCGCACATCATAGCCGTTCAGGCGGGTAATCACCGTGTTGTTGATTTCGTCAATGCTGGCAAACTCGCCAGTGGTGCGGATAGAATAATCCTTGCGGCCTTCGTTGATTTTGCCGCCACCCAGTTCCAGATTCTGCTTGGAGAGGGCAGAAGTAATGGAGGTGATGGTAAGGCCATAGGCGGCAAGGCGGTTTTCGTGTAAGTCAACGCGTACGATTTTAGTACGTCCGCCAGAAACGGTGGCTTCCGCCACACCGTCCGCCTGTTCCAGAATGTTTACTATTGTGTCTTCGGCAATCTGCTTGAGGTCATCATTGCTTCGGTTACCGCGGACGGCTATGCGCATAATGGGCATGGCATCGCTGCTCATCTTAAAAATAGTTGGCGTCACATCATCGGGCAGACTGCGCGTTACACGGTCAAGTTTGTCACGCACATCATTTACCGCTTCCGTCAAATCCGTTCCGTAATTGAATTCAAGACTGATGCGGCTTCTGCCTTCGCTTGACGTGCTGGTAATCGTCTTTAGGTTGCTGACGCTCACCAGACCGCTTTCCATCACCTTGGTCACCGCTTTTTCCACGGTTTCCGGCCCGGCATTCGTATAGGTTGCGCTCACGCTCAAAACAGGATAGTCAATGTCAGGCATAAGGCTGATTGCAATATTCTTCAGGGTAAAGAGTCCCATAATGCCTAGAAGCACAAAGAAAATGAGTGTGAGGACAGGGTGCTCCAGCGTTGTTTTTGTTACGCTCATCGTGTGCCCCCGTGGTTTTCACGCTCGGCAGTTTGTCCCCGTTCGCCTTTCTGGCTGCGCTCACCGTCGCTTTTCTTTTGCCCATCGTCTGAGGAATCAGTCTGCACGCCATTGGTGATGTCGCGGATTTTTGCCCCGTCGCTCAAAGAAGTCTGCCCTTCCGTCACCACTTTTTCGCCCTCGGCCAGTCCGCTGAGTACCTGAGCCACTGAGTCAACGCTTTTTCCCAGCACTACTTCCCTGCGCTCCACGGTGTCGCCCTTTACGACAAAGGCATAATACTTGTCATCCTTTGTCACCAGAGAATCCAGCGGCATGACCACTTCATTTTCATAATCCGTGGTGTAAAGGATGACTTTTGCAAACATGCCTGCGTTGATGCGGGAATCATCTTTATCAAAGGTCAGAATGATTTCCTTGGCACGGCTGTTTTTGTCCAACACGGGAGAAACGCGGGTGACTGTGGCAGAAAATTCAAGGTCGGGATAGGCTTCCAGTCTGATGCTTGCGGAAAGTCCTGGTTTAAGGAGGGCCACATAGCGTTCGGGAATACTTGCGCTTATCTGCAGGTTGTTGATGTCGCCAATGGTGGTAATCACCGTATTTGTAGAAACCTTGGTGCCCACTTTGAGGGGACTGGAGACAATGCTTCCGCTGATAGGAGCATAAACGGGATTCTTTACATAGCGAACGCCCGGCTCATTGGGGTCAACATAGGCGATTACCTGACCTTTTTTGACAGGAGACCCCAACTGCACTTCCACGGAGGCAACACGGCCTGCCATATCCGGAAAAACTTCAATGGAACTCTGGGATTCCACTTCGCCGTTGGTGGAGACATAATCGTGCAGAGTCGTCTTTTCCAGCGTTATGGTCTTTACGCTAAAAGTAGTACTGCCGCGTCCCCTGCCTCCCTGAGATCCCTGATTAGATTTTTTTGCCGTTACCAAGGCGACGGCAACAACCACAAGCGTTACTGTAGCCGTGGCAATCATAACGATATGAGATTTACGCATTATTTTCCTCCCAGAAGCGTTCCATAGGGAACTCCAATAGTATTTTCCAGTTCGAGCACGGCGTTTATGCATGACTGCTGCTCGCTTTTCAGGCTCACCTGTGCTGAAAGCAGACCGTCGCTTGCGTTCTGCAGGCTGAGCAAATCCTTGGTGCCTCGGTTGTAGGCCTGCAAGGTCATTTCGTAGGTGCGCTCAGCAAGTTGCACGTTTGCCTGCTTTGCCTTAATGGCAGACTGTGACTGCCGTATCTTTCGCAGGCTGCTTTCCGTAGAGACTTTGACTTTTTTTTCTGCATCAGCAAGTTGCAGCTCAAGGTCGGCAATGGTATCTTTGGCCTTGTCCACTGTACTTGCCCCCGTAGACCAGGGCAGAAATCCGTCCAGTGGAATTTTTGCAGTAAGCGTAATTGTGCCGCTGTTTGTCCAGTCATCGCTTTTGCTTTTATCCTGCTTTAAGCCATGCTGCCACTGAGCCGTAATGGAAGGAGCGTAGGCGGTAAAACGTGCAGCCAGCACCGCAGCCCTTGCGCTTTCCAACTGCTTTTTGAGGGAAGCCACGGTGGGTGCATTGATTTTCACATTGTCCAAGCTTACCGCCTTATCGGTGGGAAGGTCATCGAGGGAGCCGGCAAATTCAATGAAATAGCGTTTTTCCATGCCGATAAGCTGCATAAAGGTATCCAAATCATTCAGAAAGGTAACGTAGGCATTTTCCACCGTTGGTTCAAGGCTCTTGTATTTTACCTCCGCACTGAGAACGTCAAGTTCGCTCATGCGTCCCTGATTGTATTTTGCCAGATTCTGCTCATACTGGTCTTTTGCCGTCTGCAAATTGCGCCGCTGCAGCGTGATGTTTTCCTGCTCAGCCAAAAGTCCGTAATAAGCCTTGCGCACATTCAGTTCCACCGTGCTGCAGGTCTGCTCATAGGTGATTTGCCCCGACTCGTAGTCAAGCCGTGCCTTCATAATAGAAGAAAAGAGGCTGGGTGCAAAGGAAAGTCCCAGCGTTCCTGTCAGGCTTGTGGAATAATCTGATGGGGAACTGCTGTCCGCTATACCGTCAGGAATGGAAAGTCCGCCAGACACACTTGCCGTGGGGCTGATGCTGTTCCATGAGTGAGCCTTTGCCCGTGCCGCAGCGTTCAGGGTGATTTGCCCCCGCAAAACAGAAACATTTTTTTCCAGAGCCATTTTTACCGCTTCGTCAACTGAAAGCATTATTTTTTCCAGGTCATTTTTACTTTGCGTCTGTGCGAACAAAGAAAGCGAGAGAGAAAAAATCACAGCGACAAATACATTTTTTTTCTTCATATCATGTCCTATATATATAATATCCGATAATCCTTAAAATTACAAAAAAATTATGTTATAAGTAGCGGCGGGTCTTAGGGCGGCAGACCTAGGCGGAGGGGTAGCGGAAAACCCGCAAGGGGTTGGAGCGAGGGGAGGGCTCTCCCCTACCCCACATCTAGCGTCCATATATTGACCATACACCACTAAAACGGTAGAATAGAATCACACTTACCAATCTGGAGTTTTTCAATGCCCTATTCAGAACCAACCGACCTTGCCGTTATCGCTTGCCCTGGCGGAGCAACTTTTGCAGAAGAAGTAGTCACCCATCTGCGCCATATGTACAAGCACCGTTTCACGCTCAAGAATGACGTGATTTCTAAGCGATACAATTTGGATAAGGCCAAGTTGATTCAGGACATCAACCTTTCCAACGACATGCAGACCAGCGAACTGTGCATTCACGGAAGCACGGACAAATATCGTCCGCCTCTCTTTAAGGTGAACACCCGCTTTACCTGGTTTGCCAACGGTGAATTTAAGGCAGAACTTTTGGACTGTGTGCGGGGAAAAGATGTCTTTATTTTTCAGGACGTTGAAAACCACGAGCCCATACCCATGAACGACGGCAAGAACATGGTGGTTCATTCCGTAAACGACCACGTGATGACCCTTCTGGTTACCATTGATGCCGTGCGTCAGGCTGGCTCACGACAGATTACGCTGGTTGTTCCGGCATTTCCCTATGCACGTCAGCACAAAAAGAAGAGCCGCGAAGGATTGACTGCCAGCCTTTTGAGCCACGTCTACGAAATGATGGGTGTGAACCGCGTAATCACTTTGGACATCCATTCCCGCGAAATCGTCAATGCATTCAACACAACCCATTTGGAAAATCTGCATGCGTCATACCAGATTATCCGCGAACTTGCAAAACTGATAAACCTTTCCGGCTCCAATAAAGAAGACCTGGTTGTTGTGTCTCCTGACTCTGGCGCTATCGACCGCAACAAATTCTACGCTTCTGGCCTTAAAGTACCGCTGGCAATGATTTACAAGGAGCGGGATTACTCTGTAGTCACCCAGGACGCAAAAAACACCAACATCAAGAGCATCAAGCTGCTGGGTGACGTAAAGGGCAAGGTAGCCTTTCTTGCAGACGACATGCTGGGCACTGGCGGAACACTGTTAAAGGCTATGGGATTTTTAAAGGAACTGGGAGCCACCAAGGTTATTGCGGCAATTTCCCTACCCTTCTTTACAGGCAATGCAATTGAACTCTTTGATCAGGCATACAAGGATGGACTTTTCTACCGCGTCATCGGAACCAATGCCGTCTACCATTCAGACCTAAAGGACAAGGAATGGTTTGTCTCCACAAACGTCAGCGGACTCTTCGCCAATGTCATCACCAGACTGCACCATGACCAGAGCCTGAGCGACCTGCTTGACAACCGCACGATTATCGACAAATTGATTAAGAAAGACTGACAGCGGCATGAAAACCTACAATCTGCCTCAGCACGCTTCCTGCCTCATCTTTGACATTGACAGTACGCTTTACACCTGTCCTGCCTATGCAGCAGAGCAGATTGACTGTCAGGTGCGCCATTTTGCTGACTTACGGGGCATTTCCCATGAAGAAGGACGCGCTCTGGTAGCAGAATTTCGCAAAACATATGCAGACGAACACGAAGGAAAGCGAATCAGCCTGGGAAACCTCTTTACCCACTTTGGCATTTCAATAGAAGAAAGCATTGCATGGCGGACAGCACTGGTGCACCCGGAAGACTACCTGAAGCGGGATGAAAAGATGATTTCCGTGCTGACCGAACTTAAAGAAAAATACCATCTGATTTGCCTTACCAACAATCCCGTCGCTCCCGCCGTAAAAACGCTGGAAGTCATCGGCATAGACCATCTGATTGAAAAAACCATCGGTCTTGACACCTGCATGAAAAGCAAGCCCGCCCGAGAAATGCTGACCCTTGCCGCAGAAAGCACTGGTCTTTCCCCCAGAGAATGCATCAGCATAGGCGACCGCTACGACATAGACCTGGCTCTCCCTCTGGACATGGGCATGGGCGGCATCCTTGTAAGCGGAGCCGAAGAAGTGTATGAATTGCCCGGCATCCTGCCTCCACCCGCTTCCTTCACCCCCAGCACAACAGAAAAAGACCTCCTTTTAGAGACACTGATTGCCTTTTTGGCATAGTTTTTTTCCGCATGAAAGAAGAATTGACAGATACTTTAACTTTGCTTATAATAACCTAAATTGATTTAGGCGAAATTGATTTAGGCGAAATTGATTTCGGTAAAATTGGAGCATGCCATGCAAGACGATTTCAGGGGAAGAAGTACAGAACTAAGGATTCTCGATACCAAATTCAATAAAAGTGGATTTGCCATGGCAATTCTTTATGGCAGAAGACGAATTGGAAAAACACGCCTGATAAATAAATTCATAAGCAGCAAAAAGTGCAAGACAATTTCATTTACGGCAGTTGAGCGCGGCGAATCAGAATTGCTTTTAATGATGACAGAATCTGTACTCATGGCACTTGCCCCGGAGCTTCGTGGAGAAATCAGTTTCAACTCATTTGAAAAACTGTTTGATTTTGTTGGAAAGCAGGCAGAAAAAGAAAGAATCATTTTTTTTATAGACGAATACCCTTACCTTGCAAAGGAATGTCCTCATATACAATCCATCCTGCAAAAAGAAATTGATACAAAGTGGAAGAAGACCAAACTTTTTTTTATTATATGTGGCTCACTTGTAGGCTTTATGAAGGACGAAGTTCTGGCAGAATCGGCACCTTTGCATGGGAGAAGTGATTTGGAACTAAAACTCAGGCCGTTTAATTATCTGGAGACTGCTGAATTCCTGAATGCTTATACAAACGAAGAAAAAGCAATCTGCTATGGACTTACCAACGGAGTTGCAAAATACATAGAACAATTTGACACAAGACTGCCTCTCGAAGAAAACATCATCAACCAATTTTATTCCATCGGCGGATATTTTTCAGAAGAACAGATAAAAACCGTAATCACCAATGAAAGGCAAAATCCTGCCATATATAATTCCATAATTTCTGCTGTTGCCACAGGACACACAAAAAACAGCGAGATTGCCACTTATGTAGGTGCAGACGATATAACCTATCCGCTTAAAGTTCTTACAAAAGCAGAAATCCTGGAAAAAAGAATGTCTAAAAAGCCCTATTATGTACTCAATGACAGTATGCTGGAATTTTATTTCCGCTATGTGAACAGGGCAACCAGTCTCATAAATGCAGAAAAAGGGAGCCTTTATTTCCAGTCAGAAGTCAAAGGGCATATACATACTTTTATGGGAAAGATTTTTGAAAAAATGGCAAAAGAATACCTGATGATGCATGCAGGAACAGAAGGATTTCCACTTCTTACAGACATTACAGATTTTCAGGACTCGGTTATTGACGAAGATAATCGTCCAAGGCAAATAGAGATAGATCTGCTCGGAAAAAATGGCAAAACCATTCTGCTTGTCGGAGAATGCAAATTTAAAAACGCTCAATTTGACATGGAAGACTATGAAAAACTTATGGACAAGATAAAATACCTTCCCGCATCAAATCCGCTCGTCTGCATTTTTTCACTTGCAGGTTTCTCTGAATATGTACGGGAAAAGGCAAAGAACTGTCGGTTGATTGGTATTGACGAAATGTATGGGAAGGGGGAAGTGCAGCGGGAGGCATGATAAAAAAGCCATCCGCTCGAGAAGATGGCTTTGGAGGTGAGCTGCAAGAACAATGCTCTTCATACTTGAATGCCGTCCGAAGTTTTACAAAAACAAATTCCAAATGAATTCTTAAGATTCGGAAAATATTTTAGATACTCATCTGTGATACGTCTTGCAATTTCATCTTTTTTTGTTGGATTGATAATTGCCAATGAACTTCCATGTAAAACCTGCTCCACTAAAACGCCCGCCGTATTACCGTACTCAAGATGAGCAAACCCTTTAAGCGCATAAGAAGCGGCCTTGCACTCATCCACACGCATATTGTATGCACTTCCTGCAAGTTTTCGTTCCATTCCACTGAAAATCACCGCAATTTCAAAATCTGGCATTGCTGGATTTATCGGGAGCAGACGAGAAGAATCGTCAAGCGTATCAAGATACAAGAGATTATCCTTCTTACAATATACTTCACAACTTTAATCAAGTTTGCCAACATTTACCCCGATATAATTTCGTTCCTCATCAATCGCAAGCTTAATCAGTTCAGGTGCAGTCAGATGAATATCATTTACTTTTGCAAACGCCATCAAATAAGTAAGAATAACAGAGCTGCGGAAGAAGAAAGCCCCCCCCAATTGCAGAGCCAGAATAATTGAGCGAATAAACATCGATTGAGCATCAATTACAGTATCCCGGCAGCCGACCCAATCAGTTGTAATAATGGGAAGACCTGCAGCTTCGGCATCAATGCAGGATTTTGGTAAACCTTCCATATAAAAAGATGGAAAAGCCATAATGTGGCAGTTTTTTAAAACTGAATAAATATCGCTTTGGAAGCCAAGCCATTTTATGTAGCTACCGTCGCACATGGATTCCAATTTGTTTTTGAAAAAAAAATTGAATACAAGTGTTATGTAGCGGAGATTTAAAGTGGCACTTGAAATCTCCGCCATATTCATTTATAGTAAAAATATGATTGCAAGACAAATCAGCCAGAAAGTTATAGATTTGGCAAATACATACTTTTCAGTCTGTCTCTTTGGACCCCGTCAATGTGGAAAAACAACCCTTGCCAAGGCACTGTTTCCAACCTATTCATACGCAAATCTGGAAGACATGGACACCAGGAGCCTTGCAAAAAATGATCCAAAAGAATTCTTCGTGCGCTTTCCGGAGCCTGTGATAATCGATGAAATACAGAGAGTTCCCGAACTTTTGAGCACAGTACAAGTCCGCATTGATGAAAAGCACATCAAAGGCCAGTACATCATCACTGGAAGTCAGCAGATTCCCTTAAAAAGCTCTGTTGCACAGTCTTTGGCAGGAAGAACCGCAATTGTTCAAATGCAGCCTCTTTCCATTTCTGAACTGAAAGATGCCGGAATAGAGCTGGATCGGGATGCACAGCTTATAGCAGGAGGAATGCCCTACCTCTACGCTGAAAAAGGAAACAATCCCTTTGAATACTACAAGAACTATGTAGCAACATATCTGGAACGGGACCTTGCACAGATTGGAGCCGTACAGGATTTAATGCGCTTTGAAAATTTCATGCGGCTGCTTGCAGGAAGAACAGGTCAGCTTGTAAATAATTCCGCCATTGCAAATGAAACAGGTGTTTCAAGTGTAACCATAGGCTCATGGATTTCTATTCTTGAAGCCTCTCATTTAGTCTATATATTAAAGCCATGGTTCACAAACAGGACAAGCCAGGTAGTAAAAACTCCAAAAATCTATTTCTGTGACACAGGACTTGCTTCCTACCTGCTGGGGATTGAAAAACCTTCCCAAATGCAAAGGGATCCCCTTTTAGGAAATCTGTTTGAAAATCTCGTCATAACCGAAGCACTTAAGGCCAGACAGAACAGCGGTGCAGAACCAAACTTATATTTTTTCAGAAACAGCAAGGGGCTTGAGGTTGACCTCATTCTAAAGAAAGAAAACAAACTGCGGCTGTTTGAAATTAAATCCGGTAAAGCCCTGAACGATGAATTCACAAAAAACATGGATAAATTCATCACTCTATATAGTAATCATGTGGATGTTGAAAAGACACATGGGACGGTCATTTACAGCGGAGATGACTATTCATCATACAAAAATTACGCCTACGCGAATTTTCACAAAACTGATGAACTGTTTAGGAATGATGAAAAACCTTATGTGCTGGAGTTTTAAGTAAAGTGAAAAAAAAGCCACCTGCTCGTGGAACAGATGGCTTGGCATTTGCCGTTTGTGGAAAAAATAAAAATCGTTAAATTGATTACATCCTTCCGTCAAGGAATTTTCCAGTTTCTTTATGGTTGAAATTCGGAATCATCCAGTTGAAAAGGTCGATTAATTCTCCCCTGCTCCACATGCCTTTTTGCTTGAGGCTTGAAATAGTCTCCGTAAAATGAGCAAGCTTTGCCTCGTCAAAATCCACTGGATTTTTGATAATTCCCAAACGTCGCCCCAAAGAAGCCGGTGATGAGGGCAATTTTGTCTAACATGATTGTGTCCCCTTATTGAGAAAAATTGATATTTTAAGAATGATGTAAAATGTGTATGAAGATAA
>CAKZZO010000113.1 GCA_937885175.1 uncultured Treponema sp.
ATTACGCTCAACCGCGGGGCTTGCTTGACACGCTGCAACGGTAGCCTTTTTGCTGTAACTACATTTCATTTGTCCAGCCGATATGCAAGCACGATATCTATAATGCGTTTGCCTTGGGCAAAATCCTTTTTTACAGGAAGTAGGTCTTCATCAGTCCCTTTCCCTTTACGTTGATTTCAATATTCTCGTCGTAGGGAAAAAGGTTTGCGGTCTGTGCCCTTGTCTCTTCGGTCACATGGATTCTCATGGGAGTTCCTGTGCTTTCCATGCGGCTTGCCACATTCACTGTGTCGCCCCAGATGTCATAGATGAACTTTGTCTTTCCGATGACGCCGGCTACAAGCGGACCTGAGTTTATGCCCAGCCTGATTTGCAGCTTTACTGGCGAAGTTTCGTTAAACAGGCGGACATCCTCTAAAAGCCCCTGGGCAAAGCGGACCATTTTTTCGGCCCCGTCGTTTTCATGCTCGGGTGTAAGTCCTGCAGCCGCCATGTAGGCATCTCCGATTGTCTTGATTTTTTCAATTCCCTCGCGGTAGGCCCGCTCATCGAACATGGAAAACATTCTGTTCAGCATGGTGACAAGTTCTTCCGCGCTCATTTCTCCGCTCAGCTGGGTGAACCCTACGATGTCGGTAAAAAGAACGGTGACGTTGGAATATTCCTTTGCTATGGTGCTGTCGGGGTGCGTCGTAAGTTCTTCGGCTATTTCTTTGGGGAGGATATTCAGGAGCAGGCTTTCTGAGCGGTTCTTTTCGTCTTCAAGTTCTTTTGTCCGCTCCTTTACTGTGCTTTCAAGTTTTACATTTTCTTCTTCCACGCGGATAAGTTTTCCCTCAAGGAGGGTGATTGTCGTGGATACAATGAATATGACAAAAAGCAGGGCAAGGAAGACGCTGAAAAAAATGTTTGAAAGCGGCTTGAAGACGCTTGAGTAGGTGAAGAAGATGTTTTGCGAGAGGGGCTGATACTCATGGGGAGTGTACATGATGCAGCCGAATCCAAGAGTCTTTAAGGGAGTGATGGTGTAAAAATCCACCCCGTGAATGTTCTCTTTGTCGCTGTCCTGAGGTTTTCTGACATGAAGCCTTCCGTCTGAAATGGTGAAAGTTCCGTTCCATGGTCCTGGATCAACAGAGCAGTTTTGCGGAAGGGAAATAGAAAAATACCAGTCCGTGATGACAGTGCTTTTCATGTTGTTGAAAATAACGCCATCGTATTGGGCACCTGTTCTGTCGGGGTCTTTGTCGTCCACCCAGTGCTTTTCCGCGTTCCGTAAAAAAGTCACGCAGACAGAACTTTCAAAATTGTTTTCTGCGTAGGGTTCTTTTATTGTCAAAGTCCGTTTCGGAAGGGATATACCTGTAATTGAAATGATTATTAGAATCAGAATAATTCCTGCCGTACTTACAGACATCGTCTGCCAGAAATGGGTTCGCTCAACTCTTTTTTTTCTTTCTGTGGGGACAATTGCTTTTTTGTAGATTGGACTTATAGGCGAATCCTTGCGCTCTCCCGTGTAAAATTCCAGTTCCATGAGTTTTATGGAAGAATAGAAGAGATGCAGTGCCCCCAGTCCCAGGAAAATATTTATCCATGAAAAGCCGTAGACAAAAAGAGTCAGAATGACTCCCGTTAGGGGGAGGGTGAAATAAATCAAAAATGAGACGAAGACATTTTTTGCGATTTTTTTCCTGTTCTGGATAAGCATGGTAAAAGTGATGAGCCCAGGCAAAAGCCCCAGTGCAACGCTCAGAGGGTAGAAGGTATTTCTGTGGTATATATTGTTTTCGTCAAAATAATAGAAGAAATTCGTGAACTGGCTGATTACGGTGAGGAGCATGCCGACAAGACACAAAAAGAGGACTATGTAAAGCTGGGGGGGGGGAAAAAAAAATGCCTTTTTTTACGGACGCTTTTGGCTTCAGGAGCAGGGAAAAATCTAGTCGAGCCTGCTGTATGAATTCGCAGATGTAAAAGCAGATGAAAAAAGAGGACGAAGCGTTGCAGAGAAAAACAAGAAAATTGCTGAGGCGAACCATATGGTAGCCGAGGATGCTGGTGTTTCCCCGAAAGATGTAGGCGAGGGCATCAAAGAGGAGGAGAAAGCCGGTAAAAAACTCGATGAAGATAAGCGTTCTGCGGCCATTTTTCTGCAGGGGATGTCCGGACCACAAAAAAATACCCGTCTGAAAGCAGAAAAAAGAGAGAAATACAAGCGATGAAATACTGATAACTCTTGTAAGGTCAGTCACGAAGGATTTTCTCCGAAAAAATCACTGTAATGCTGTCTATTCGGTTATTATAGCAGTACTTGCCAAAAAAATCTAGAAAAAGATGCTGTTTTTGTACAATTCTTTTGCTTATCTGCCCTTTTTGTCTGCATGGCAAACGCCTTTGTATGCGCTCGCCATGTGTATC
>CAKZZO010000114.1 GCA_937885175.1 uncultured Treponema sp.
AGCGGACTCATTTTTCGTTTTTGCTGAGACTCTTTTACCTGTGCCCTTTTTGTCTCACTTGCGAATGGATTATAATGCGTTTGCCCTGAATATTCTTGACAAATAATTGTTATTACATAATAATTACAAGGAGGAGGTCTTATTATGGTAGTACCTGTTGTACCTATTGGAAACTCTCGTGGAATAAGACTTCCAAAACTTGTATTAGATAACTTCCTCGTAAAAGATAAGATGGATATGGAAGTAACTGAAAATGGGATTCTTCTTACACCTGTCAACGAAGTACCCCGCTCTGATTGGGCAGCGGCCTTTTGTAAAATGCATGAAAATAAAGATGATGTTTTAGATGAAATACCTGTTTCAGGAGATTTTGAGTGGGAATGGTAGTAAACCAGTATAATGTCTATCTTGTGAATCTTGACCCGACAATCGGTCATGAAATACAAAAGACTCGTCCATGCTTAGTCATTTCTCCCGATGAAATGAATCACAATATTGATACCGCAATAATTGCTCCAATGACAACAAAATCACATGCTTATCCAACGAGGGTAAAAATCAAGTTTGCCGAAAAAGAAGGCTGGATTGTTTTAGACCAAATTAGAACTGTTGATAAAATCCGTTTGGTAAGGCATTTGGGAAAAATCTCAAAAAAAGAAAGAGCGGAAGTAAAGAAAATTGTTAAGGAAATGCTTGTAGATTAACGCTTAGCATGCAGTTCAAAACAGAACATAAGCGGATGGGAAGTGTCTGTTTTGCCTTGAACAGGTTTTTGCGGTTTTCCCCCAGTCTGTCATACTTTTTCGCAAAATCCCTTAAATTTTCCTTGTAAGAAATTCAATTTAGGGTTATTCTATAGTGATACTATAAGTACATTTTATCATTAGGAAAATTCTCTGTGAATTTTCTCGCTACTTTTTTATAGGAGGACTTATGTCCAGAAAGAAACAGTCAATGGACGGAAATCAGGCAGCAGCCCACGTAGCGTACGCGTTTACCGAAGTCGCTGGTATCTACCCGATTACTCCGTCATCACCGATGGCAGACTTTGTTGATCAGTGGTCAGCAAACGGTCAGAAAAACCTGTTTGGCACAAAGCCGAAGGTTATCGAAATGGAATCAGAAGCAGGTGCGGCAGGTACTGTCCACGGTTCACTTGCATCTGGTGCACTGACCACTACCTTTACGGCTTCACAGGGCTTGCTCCTGATGATTCCGAATATGTTCAAGATTGCCGCCGAACAGTTGCCGACCGTTTTCCATGTGTCTGCACGTACTGTAGCCACCCAGTCACTGAACATCTTTGGCGACCACTCAGACGTTTACGCCTGCCGCCAGACTGGTTTTGCAATGTTTGCAGAATCAAATCCTCAGGAAATCATGGATCTGGCACCGGTTGCTCACCTTTCTGCAATTGAAGGTAAAGTACCCTTTATCAACTTCTTTGACGGTTTCCGCACTTCACACGAAATTCAGAAAATTGAACTGTGGGACTATGAAGACCTCAAAGACATGGTAAACATGGACGCGGTAAAGGCATTCCGTGACCATGCCCTGAATCCTGAGCATCCGGCAATGCGCGGCTCACATGAAAATGGCGACGTTTTCTTCCAGCACCGCGAAGCATGTAACTCAACTTACGATGCACTTCCCGCAGTCGTAGAAAAATACATCGACAAAATCAACAAGAAGCTGGGCACAAACTACGGTCTCTTTGACTACTACGGTGCAAAAGATGCAGAGCGTGTAATCGTGGCTATGGGCTCAATCTGTGATGTTGCAGAAGAAGTCATTGACTACTTGACCAAGAAAGGCGAAAAAGTCGGTCTGGTTAAGGTACACCTCTATCGTCCTTGGATGCCCAAGAAGTTCCTGGAAAAATTGCCCAAGACTGTAAAGAAGATTGCAGTTCTTGACCGCACCAAGGAGCCGGGTTCTCTGGGCGAGCCCCTCTATCTGGACGTTGCCACAACCTTGCGCGAGGCAGGATGCAACGACGTTATCCTTACTGGCGGACGCTATGGTCTGGGTTCAAAGGATACCCCGCCGTCAAGCGTATTTGCCGTATACAAGGAACTGGAAAAAGACGCTCCCAAGAGCCGCTTTACCATTGGTATTGTTGATGACGTTACCAATCTCTCTCTGCCCGAAGTCAAACCCGCTCCCATTACATCAGCGGAAGGTACTGTTGAATGTAAGTTCTGGGGTATCGGTGGTGACGGTACGGTTGGTGCAAACAAAGACTCAACCAAGATTATCGGTGACCACACTGACAAATACATCCAGGCATACTTCCAGTACGACTCAAAGAAGACTGGTGGTATCACAATCAGCCACTTGCGCTTTGGCGACAAGCCGATTAAGAGCCCGTACTACATCAACCAGGCGGACTTTGTTGCTTGTCATAACCAGTCATACATCATCAAGGGCTACAAGATGGTGCAGGACGTTAAGCCGAACGGCATCTTCTTGATTAACTGTCAGTGGACTGACGAAGAGCTGGACAAGCACTTGCCGGCTGCTTCAAAGAAATACATCTACGACAACAAGATTAAGGTGTACACAGTAGACGCTGTTGATATCGCTACCAAGATTGGTCTGGGCAAGCGCACATCAACCGTTCTTCAGTCTGCATTCTTCAAGTTGGCAAATGTTCTGCCCGCAGAAGAAGCAATCAAGTACATGAAGGAAAAGGTTGTTGCAAAGTTCAGCAAGAAGGGTCAGGACGTGGTAGACATGAACTGCCAGGCTATTGACCAGGGTGCTGGAGCTCTGCACGAAGTTAAGATTCCGGACTCATGGGCAAACCCGCCGGCAGATGCAAAGAAACCTGCACTCCAGGGCGAAAAAGCTACCGTAGAAATGGTAGAAAAACTGATGAACCCCATCGCACTGATGGACGGCGACAATCTGCCTGTTTCTGCATTCAAGGACATCGCAGACGGTCAGTTCCAGTTGGGCGCATCTCAGTATGAAAAGCGCGGCACTGCGGTTAATGTTCCTGAATGGGATTCAACAAAATGTATTCAGTGTAACAACTGTGCATTCGTCTGTTCACACGCAACAATCCGCCCCTACCTGCTTACTGATGCAGAAGCGGCAGAAGTTGAGAAGAACGGCGGAAAAGCTGTAGATCTCAAGCCCAAGGCTGGCAAGTACAAGTTCACTCTGAGCGTATCTCCGCTTGACTGTATGGGTTGTGGTGAATGTACAACGGTTTGTCCGGTACAGGCACTTACTATGGTTCCGCAGGAAAATCGCCTTTCAGAGCAGCCCGCATGGAACTACCTTGTTGCAAACGTCAGCAAGAAAGAAGATTCTGGCTTTGGTGACAACACCGTTAAGGGAAGCCAGTTCAATCAGCCGCTCCTGGAATTCTCCGGTTCATGTGCTGGTTGTGCAGAAACATCTTATGCACGCCTGATTACTCAGCTCTTTGGCGAACACATGTACATTTCAAATGCTACTGGTTGTTCTTCAATCTGGGGTGGTCCTGCTGCAACATCTCCCTACGTTGTCAATAAGAACTCTAAGAAGGGTCCGGCTTGGGCTAACTCACTGTTCGAGGATAACGCAGAACATGGTCTGGGTCTCTACTCAGGTCAGAAGTACATCCGCGACAACCTGATTGAATCAATCAAGGAAATTGCAGAAGGCGACAAGGCAACTGCTGGTCTTAAAGATGCATTTGCTAAGTTCATGGAGACAAAAGACAATACTCTGACTAACTCTCCGGCTGCAGAAGCACTGGTTGCAGAACTTGAAAAAGTAAAATGCGACTGTGTAAAACCGATTCTTGAAAAGAAAGCTTACCTCCCCAAGAAGTCTGTATGGATCTTCGGTGGTGACGGATGGGCATACGACATCGGTTTCGGTGGTCTGGACCACGTACTCGCTTCTGGCGAAAACGTTAATGTCATGGTATTCGATACCGAAATGTACTCTAACACAGGTGGACAGGCATCTAAGGCTTCTAACATTGGTGAAGTCTGTCAGTTCGCTGCTGCTGGTAAGGAAATGGGCAAGAAGAGCCTTGCAGAAATCGCTATGAGCTATGGCTATGTTTACGTAGCACAGATTGCTCTCGGTGCTAACCCTGCACAGGCACTCAAGGCTATCCAGGAAGCAGAAGCATACAACGGTCCGTCACTGATTATCGGTTACGCTCCGTGTGAATTGCATGGCGTTAAGGGCGGTATGAACCACTGTCAGGACGAAATGAAGGCAGCTGTAAAGGCTGGCTACTGGAACCTCTTCAGCTTCAACCCGGCCCTCAAGGCAGAAGGCAAGAATCCGTTCACGCTGACTTCAAAGGCTGGCGATGGAACTTACCAGGCTTTCCTCAACAACGAGACACGCTACTCTGCTCTTACCCGCAAGTTCCCCGATCGCGCAAAAGTTTTGTTCGACCGCAACGAACAGGCTGCTAAGGCAAGATTCGAGCACTTGCAGAAACTGGTTGAACTGTATAAGTAAAATGAATTATCCGTGGGAGAGATTCTCCTGCGGGTGAAAATGCACTTTACATTGAACGCCGTTCTTTTTAGCGAGAAATTGCTGAAGGGAACGGCGTTTTTTTTGTGTATTACAATCTATTTATTTTTCATTAACTCGTAGGAACTGTGAAACTTCATTATTGTATTTCTTAGCGATTCTCGTAGTGGAGCAGGAAAATCTTCCATAACAGAAATAATGTCCTGATATTTTTGGTATAAGTGAATCATATCTTTTTTTTCTTCGGATATGGTAATTGTATTTTGATTTGCGCTTATTCCTAAAAGCGAGTCTAAGGGTTTATGCAATGCATCTGCAATCTTTCTTGCTGTTTCCATCTCAGGAATACTGTTTTCTCTGTTTCTTCCATTTGTGATTGTTGGGTATGGTACACCAGAGACTTTTGCAAGCGTTTTTAAATTCATATTCAGATATTTAATTTCTTCATCAACATTTTTCCAAAATGGACTCATGAAATCATTATTTACTCTGTAAAGTAAATTTTATAGACATAATTACCTTTTAAGATTATAATAATCTTATAAGGTATTGAAAATTACTGTTTGAGGTAAACGGAGGAGATGTCTTTATGGCAGTTGTTTTTTCTTTAATCTTTTCTATTCTCCCAACTATTTTGGTACGAGCAAATGGTGCTGGTATGGGGGCAACGATTTTTGCATATTTGTGTGCGGTTGTGTTTAGTTTTATTGGATGCAAAATTGGAAAATTTATAAGAAATTTTGCAGACCCATTATTTGTTAGTTCGGATTCTGTCCTGGGGCTGGCGATGGAGAAATTTAACGCTTTATATGGGTTACAGATTTCTGGCTTTGTAATTGGTTTATTTCTTGCGTTTACCCTTATAAACGGAAGAATTTCGCATAATCAAAAGTTTACAAAAATCAAAGGAAAAGAAAAGTCTGCACTTGTTAAGGGTGATTGGATTTCAGTTAAGGGTGGACAATATAATCTTACCCAGTTTCCTGAATTTTACGGAGTTCTTAATGATGAAAACTGCATTGTAAATGTACATGATTTTAAATTAAGCAAAACTCCGGTTACTCCAGCTTTATGGAGTATTTTTTCTGGGAAAAATGAAGTAGAAACACGAATAATTGAAGGTGGAATATATTTTCCCTGTGATGATTATCATTATGGATTACCTCATGTTATTAAACTCTGCAATTTTTTAAGTATTCAAAACAAACTTAAGCCATGCTATTCCTTTAACGGGTCTACTAATTACGAGGAGTGGTCGAAGATGAATAATTACATAGATTTTTTGGATTTGGTTTCCTGTGATTTTTCTGCAAATGGATATCGATTACCTACTGAATCAGAATGGGTTATCGCTATGAACAGCGACAATGAATTTGAATTTACTAATGGGGGAGAATGGCTCTGGAATTATTTTACACGAGATTGTACGGAATATGAAAGAGATATAACAGGACCAAAGCAATCGGATTATGGCAAAGAATTCCCTTTTGAAAAGGATAATAGTTTTAGTCGACTTTGGAGAACTCGAAAAATGCGATTTAACAATGAAGTTAATTTAGCTTATATAAAGGAAAACTACCCAGATTTGGAAGAAAATTTTGATCGACATATTTATGTTAGATTGTGTCAGACAGTAAGTAAAAAATAGAAAATTGGAACGAGGTGTAATCATGAAAAAGGTATTTTTTGCAGGCATATTTTTTGTAGTTTCGTCTTTAGTTTTTGCTGATGGTCTAGGCAATATAAAAAACATGAGTAAATATAATCAGAAAAAATTCTTTTATCCTGATATGGTTTATATCAAGGGGGGCGAGTTTAATATTTATATGCCGTGTGTTGATGATAGAGTTGGTCAATATAAACAAGAAAAAGCATACGATATGATGGTACAAATTCCTAATATTGCAGTAAGTCAAAATCCAATAGAGGGATTTCAATATGCTGCACTAACCTATGAACTGGATGAAAAACTTAATCATGTCTTGCCAGATGGGACAACTAAACATCTCAATTTTCTTGAAAATGAAAAAATATCTTTTGTAAAGGCTCTGGCTTATTGTAATCGTCTTAGTATGTTGCATAATCTTACACCTTGTTACACATTTGAAGGCTCTACGAATCCTAATGATTGGTATACAAAAGAAGCTGGTAAATATAACTTAGAAGATTTAATATCTGATTCTGTTACATGTGACATAAATGCAAACGGGTACCGTTTGCTTACAGAAGCGGAGTATGAATATGTTTTTTATGGTGCAGAAAGTAATCCAAATAAATTTATAAAAAACATAACACAGTATTTTCCGAATACAGATGGACAAAATCCGCTTGGAATAAATTTAAAACAATTACTTTGGAACTGGTATACCGAAGATAGATCAGTATATGCAAATAGTTTGACAGCACCTGAATTTCCTGATGAGAAAACACCTGGAAAGGTTGTAGTAATTCCAACAAATTTAGGCTTTTATAAAAAATATCGTAACTATATAGGACACAATGAAAATGATAATAAAACTGTAGAAGAATTTTCAATTTGTAGAACAGTTACTCCAGAAGAACTGGAACAGGGAAGAAAAAAGGAAATCGAAACTATAAAAAAACTGTTACCTAAAATGCGAAATATAGAAGAAAAAACGATAACAGAGAGAAATGTCGAAAAACATAAAACAGAAACTCTTTCTATAAGTTCGTTTACTGTTACAGAAGACAGAATTTCTGAAAAACTATATCGTGCAATTAAATTAGAGCGACCAAAGAATGATCAAAAAGGCAAGGTAAATGCAGGTTTTTTAAATTTATTAAGTATCAAAATGGGATTAAAACCGGTATATTCACCCGATGGTAAAATTGATGATACTGCCGATGGATTTCGATTTCTTAGTTTCGATGAAAAAAATTGGTTGCAGAAATACGAAAACTTTCCAGATGATTGGTATGATGAGATATATGGAAAAAATCGAGGAAAAGAAGACTATGAATCTATGCTAGCTGGAGGATTTTTTTATTCTTATTGGTTCGTGAAGAATAAATAAATCACGGTACCATTTTTTAGATACTGTTTTTTTTGTGGAGATGACATGTCGAAAGTTGCAAAAATCGAAATTTCAACTTATTATTCTCTTCCCGACTTAAAATGGAATGAGTCTGACAATATTATTTCCCCTCATAAGCAATTAATAGAGAATTTCTTCCTATACAATCCCCTTAATTTTATACTAAGGGACGACAAGTCACCATTTGGATATTCTTTTTTATGGTTATTTATACGAACTTGTAAGTCTATTAAACCCGCAAATATGAATGTTGCTTGTTTTTGGAATCCTCCTGCATTTTATCAGAATTTATATTACATTCGAGGAAAGAATTTCTTTTTAGAAGAGATTCCTAATAAAGTTTATAAAGTTGTATTAGAAGGTGAAATATCTTGTGGGGAGCTTGATAAAATAGATGATTCAAAACTGCAAGAAATCGTGAATCTTAATTTTAATTTGCATAGTTATTTTTATATCCCCAAAACTCGATTTTCTTTTCTTGAAAATGAAGAAAGAGAAAGTGTAACATTTGAACAAAAAACTAACAAATAAATCCTAACTTTAACTATGTTGTATGATTTTGTAGTTTAGCGGTGAATCAATAGTGTAGTGAGGTTAAGAAAAAAATAGTGTTTCTTCCCCTGTTCCCAAATCAATTTTCTTTTTAGAAATAACCTTCCAAGAAATTTGATTTTTAGAATAATCATAATCGCTTTCTGGGAAAAAAGAATTACAGATGTACTTCCCATCGTCTTCAAGTTTTATAAAAGTAAAAATTGTTCTCTAAAAATTTGCATTTTTAGGCAAAAAGTCTGCGTTGATTCGGGAAAAAATCGCCTCATTCCGATTATATTTGAAAACTGTCTCGTCGCTGTCTAACAGTTCTTCTAGCTTCGAAAGATAAAAAACACGGTCTTTTATTTTTGGATAGTTATCTGATTTTTGAATTCGTTCGGCAAAAACCTCATCTTCCAGAATCTTGTCAAAAATTTTTGTTCTGTCGCTTCGTAATTCCGGGCGGTCTTTTAAATAATGAAGTCCTGCAAGATGATGAAAATCTTTCTTTTGAAAATGCAAGTTGATTTTTATCAGAGTTTTCTTTTTGGCGAGGCAAAACACATATTCAAAATGTAGAAGATTATTAAAGGCTTGGCACGCATTTTGAATATCTGTCACAGTCACCTCTACAAAAAAATCCTGCCCGAATGAGCAGGATAAAAGACAGACATTTTCTTTCGGTTTCCCTATCCGACTTGTGGTAAATGTCAAACCCTTGTAAAGCTCCTAAGACACTGCTTGTCGGCACAACGCCTTATTCATCGCTCACGCAAGCAATCATTGTTGCTTACGATTTCAATATAATGTGAAACTGGCGAAAAGTCAAATGTTTTGGGCTGAAATTAAATTCTGTTTTAGCCAAGCGTTAAGGTTTGCTTCCCCGCCGAAGGCGTTCCGAAGAAATGGAGCAAGAGCGGTTCTCGCAACGAGTACGAACGTGCGAAGTTTCAAGCGAGTGCGGAAAGCCTGACCCAAACGAAGTGAGGGGAACGCCCATGTACATCAAGAAAATATGTTTATGTTGGACAGATTGCTCTCGGAGCAAACCCAGCACAGGCATTGAAGGTTAAAGCTTACAACGGGAAAAGCACGAAAATTGCTTGTTGTAAGCGCAACACGGATGTCGAAATACGCTCCATGTGATAAGGGCGGTATTTACAACAAATTGATACGAGTTTTCGAGACGAAAACTCGTTAGTGAGCGAAGCGAACGACAAATGAAGGCAACTGTAAAGGCTGGCTACTTAGGGAGCGACCGCCTGTGGCGGGCAAAAGTCGTGAGACGACTTTTGAGCGAGATGATATGCTTTTATGAAAAGGGTGAAAGCGGTATCCTGTTCTGACGGGAGCAGGAGGTAGGCGGCAGGTTCCACGCGAGACAGAGAGGCATAGACCTCGAGAGCGAGATTAACCTAAACCTTCCGCTGGAGATCAAAGTGCGGCCGCCAGTCTCCGAGCAGCTATGCTGCGAAGGGAACCTCTTCAGCTTCAACCCGACCCTCAAGGCAGAAGGCAAGAACCCCTTCACCCTCACTTCAAAAGAAGGCGACGGAAGCTACCAGGCATTCCTGAACAACGAGACACGCTACTCAGCTCTTACCCGCAAGTTCCCGGACCGCGCAAAAGTGCTGTTCGACCGCAACGAGCAGGCCGCTAAGGACAGATTCGTGCACCTGCAGAAACTCATTGAGCTTTACAAATAGTTTTCACGCTGACACTCTGACGAGTGCAGCGTAAAACATTTAATGCCACGACTGCTGTTTTGCTTCGCAAAATGCGCAGCGTGGCAAATGAAAAAACGCTCCTCAAAAGGAATTTTTTCCTTATTGAGGAGCGTTTTTTTGTTTTCTAAAAACAAGTATTACAAATAATTCTTATTTCGAAAAATATCCCTGCAATTTTTTGTACATTTCAAGTAAAAGTTCGTGCTGCTGAATTTCTTTGGAAACATTGCCCTGAATCGGATTGCTGGAAAAAAGAAGGGCTGGATGAACGCCCAAAACGGTGGCGATATCTATAATCAAATCGAAAGAGGGTTTTGCAATTCCACATTCAATATTACCGATTGTGCTTGTGGTAACATCACATAATTCTGAAAGTCGTGCCTGCGTGAGTTTCTTTTCTTTCCGGTATTTCTTCAAATTTGATATAAATTCTTGCTGATAATTTGCCATTTTTATCAGTATAAATTGATAATTTTAAATTTGACATCTTAATAAAATGATATTAAAATCTAAAATATCAGTATATTTGACAATACTTTCATCGAAACCGATTGAGAAAGGAGCAGAAAATGAAAACGGTAAAGGATTTTAAAATCGAAGATTCGGATATTGATACTATAATTGAAAAAAATCCTGAAATTACAAAATCTCAAATTATCGAAGAACTCATAAAAAAAGTTGAATTGGAAAATTCAGTTATAACTGAAAAAGAGCATGTTGATTTGATAATTCATAATGGCACAAAAGAGAATATTACAAAAAGAGTAAACGATTATTTTTCTGATAGGGAGAATACAAAATGACCACACTTTCCCAATCTGTCGCAAATTATCCCGGAAGCATAAGCAAGGCAAAAATGCTTCGGCATGGAACCGGCAAATATGAAAATATAATCAAATTTCTTGTAATGAACGGTTATGTCGATGCTGTTGATTACGGCAAAGATGAGCTGCTTGCACTTTGTTTTGCAATCCCTGATGAAAATGGTGAATTGCTTAAAAACAGTGCTGAGTTTGATGAACTGCAGAAAGAATTGCACTTCGGTGCAAAATATGACCCGAACTGGAATGAGAAAACTTCATCAGATAAAAAAGAGGAGAAAACTATGACTTGTTCAAAATGCGGTGCAGAAATTGCCGCAAATGTAAAATTCTGCCCTGAATGTGGCTCGCCTGTAGCACAGGAGAAAACTATTGTGGAAGAGCCTGTTCAGAAATCAGAGGTGACACAGAATGAAGCTGAAAATGTTGCGGGAGTAGCAGAAACGGTTCAGCCGAGCTTTGCTCAAACGCAAAGTAATACAAATGGTATTGCATTTACACCGAACTATGCGATTCGGGATTATTTGAGAATATTGCTTTATCTTGCCGGTTCCATTATTTTTGGAGGCATTTCAATTGCAATTATAAGGAGAATTTTTGCGGGAGATTTTGAATTTGAATTTGAATTTTGGAATATTGTTATTCCTCTGGCATGTTTTATTCTGGCATATGTTTGTATCAGGCGTACCTATGCAGAGATATTAGGTTATCAAATTGATTTGGACAATCGTATTCTTTTTGCACCTCCAGGATTATGGTATGGTGTAAAATGGGAATACATAAATATTGATGATATACAGCAAATTTCAGGCTCTGATGAAATAAATACTAAAGGATTGTTCTCGCATTTTTACAAATTGCAAATAATTGGTTCTGCAGGGACTTTTGGTTCAAGAAGATATACTTTCCACACTGAACACAAGCGGGATGAACTTTATTCAACGATTGCAGAATTGAACCAAATGGGAACCCCTGTTGTGTAAGGCATTATTGTTATGAAAAAATTTCTCTTTCTCTTTGTTGGTTTTGTAATCATTGTTTCTGCCCTTTCTAGTTGTGGAAAATCAGACTTGCAGGGAGAGTGGGGCTGCTATGTTCCCGGCGGTCCTGCATATTCTCTTGAAATAAAAGGTTCTACGCTTAAATTTGGGCAGTTTGGTGAAATGTCCTCGCTTGTTTCAGAATATCATTACAAGCGAGATGAAAATGTTCTTTATCTTTCGCTTATAAAAATGTCTGGTGACGGTGGCGTTACTTGGGAAAAGCGTGGTGGTGAGGATGGACTTATCAAATTTTCACTCAATGAAGACGGAACACTGGATTTCAACGGAAAGCGATATGTTAAATCTTCAGAGTTACTGAAAGAGAAAAAATCCTTTGACGGAACTTGGACTGCTCGAGCAAATGGAAGGCCGGGAGCGACTACCACTATAACTTTTGACGGAAATAATTTCGTTCAAGATGCAAGTCACGAAGCAAGCCTTAAAGGAAAAGTTATCCGTAAAGGTAGTCAAGTGACATACGACATTAAAAAGTATTGTGAAGACGGAAAGAACTGGAAGAAAGCCGACAGCAGTGCAAAAATTCAGGCTAACGTGTTGATTTTGGATGAAAGCCACTTTGCAGACCTTATAGAAATGGGTGATTATGGTATTGTCGCACAGATTTTCACAAAGGTTTCTAAAGACTCTCTTTCAGACAATCGGAATAAAAATGAAAATCCTGATAAATCATCGGAAGAAATCACAATTGAAACCCCAGAAACATTTTCCGGCACTTATGCTTCCTATGATGTAGATAGGAATACAGGAAAGATTATAGTATTTAATGGAAGCAGTGAATTTATTTTAATGGAAGTAGCAGATGATAAAGTTGTTTCGCATCGACTTTCCTATAAAAAAACTGGAAATAAGTATTCTGTAAAAATGCTTGCAACTTACCGAGACTTTGCTTGGGAAGAAGAAAATAATATGGAAGAACTTATTTCAATCGTTAAGGCGGAATGTTTTCTTGTAATTAATGAAGAACCTTTTACAAATTGGGAAATGGCGTGCAAGGATGCCGCTGAAGCTAATGGAGTAAGTATAGAAACATATTTTGAAGGCACTTGGAGCAATTCTAAAACATCAGGCTTTCGAAAAAACAATGTTATGATTTTCAAAGATAAGCATTATAAAACGGATTCTGGTTTTGAAGGTAATTTCTCATACAAGGACAATACTCTCTTTCAAGACGGTTACAACACTCCAACTTATATTCTTGATGAAAATCATTTTGCTTCAATTCCCGACACAGACGGTGAAACAATCTGTAACATCTACGAAAGAATTGAAAACGAAAATTGAGAAAATAAAAAAAAATATGGCTTAGGGATTGTAGCACCGCCGTCAGGCGTTCACCAGCATCCATATCATAACGAGAACTTCGTTCTTGCGGCAATTACTGTCTTTTTAGGCATTCGACCTCTACGTCGCGACTAGATAATGCAGACATGGTTTGCGGGGAATGAGAAGTATGATTCAGAACGGTGCAATTGTTTTTATAAAATCAATGTCTTCGAGGCACTTAAAAACTCACTGCCCGACAAGGTGAGAAATATTGTATTTTTTTATTTTTCCATCAACAAAATAAAAGACGACAGCGTAATTATCCTATGGGTAAACTTGTACAACTTCTATAGACTACTCCAAAGGTTTGTTTTTTTCAATCATTATGCCTTTACAGTAGACTGTTGTTTATGCAAAGAAAGGACTTTTTGAACCTGTTCAGGCGTAAAACCGAAGAAATCTGCAAGTTCATCTTCTTTTATGCGATTCTGTTCAAGCAGTTTGATTGCTGTTTCTAATTTTTCTTCTGCGACAAATTCTTCCACTAATTCTTCCATTGCCCTACACATTTTGCTTTCCCCCTGCTCAGTTTCTTTTAGAAGTCTTGCCTTATCTGCAAGTACTTTACTTTTCATGTCATCAGCTTGCTTGCAAGAAAAATCATGCATCAAGCTACCGATTGGGTCATTGCCCCGATATTGTCCGTTTACATAAATGATGTGCGACTTATCATCAAATGGTTTGTTCAGTTCGCGTATCGTTCGGTCTATATGGTACAGCGGAAGTTCCCCACCAAGTACATCATTTTCTGTAATAAAAATGACATAAGTTTCGGGAAGTCTTTCTGTATCCATCCCCGGCACGCTTTCGTCAGCATCCATTAACGCAGAATTGTACCGTGCCCGCTTTGCTCCTGCTCCTTTGTCTACCCGCTGAATCTCTATGTCGTAAATAACGTTTTTTGAATCCACAGCACGAACATCCAAACGAACCGTACGACCTTTAAGATTTGCAACTGTATACTGACTTTTTGCCTTTGTGACCTTTAAATCTGGCTTATCCATAATGACCTGAAGTACAAATTCTGTACATTCCAAGTCGTCATTGAAAAAGACAGTCATAAAGTTATCGTCCATGAGCGTGAAGTTTTTTACTTTATCACGAATTTTTTGTCTTTTTTGGTCGAGCGTCAGTTTTGCAATCTGCATATTTAAAGTATAGCACGGAAATTGATAGTTTGTGAATTATTTGTTTGAAGTAAAAATTGTGAAGAAAACTATCGTATTCTTCATTAAGAATTGTAAGACGGCGGCTCCTTTGACGTTAGGCAATGCAGTGCGATAGCAGAACCCAAACAAGTACGATAACGCAAATGCTTGCGGAAAGCCTAACCCGAGCATAAGATGGCGTTAAAAAAACTTGCGAGGCCAAGTTTTTAGCGACTCTCAGAAACAACTGTGTTGCGTAGGCGTGGTGAGGAAAGATACCTGAAAATGACGAACGCTCCCTGAGAGGAAGAGATTTCCTTTTAGGAAGCGTTTTTTTTTACACTTCTTTTAATTAAAAAGTATTCAGGCACATGCTTTTCATGTTTTCAAAAAAGAGGAATTTATACAGAGTTTTTTCTGTGGACTTATGATAAGTGTATGCGTGTTTATACTTCTAGAGTCATTTGATGAAATTACCTATTTCAAAGCCAAATGATGCTGTTATCGAAAGATTCCTGAGGTACGAACATTAACCCTTGATTTTTTTCAACCATAATTCTTCCCAAAGGAATTTGAATCGTCTTATATTCAGTTTCTGAGGTATAAATATTCACAAACTGACGAATTTCTCCAGTTGAAAATCCATTTGCGCCTACAATTTTAGAACCATACGAAAAATTCAGCCTTATCTGAATGCAGTCTGTTTGGATAATCTGTTTAAGCAAATCTCTTCTTACTTCTGGGTAAGACTCGTCAATCATTTTCTGTAATTTATCTTCCCATTGCTTTCCATATTCTCCAAATGGATAAACTTCTTCAAATTTCGATTTCAATCATCGGTGAAGTCTGTCAGTTTGCTGCTGCAGGAAAAGAGATGGGCAAGAAGTCTCTGGCAGAAATCGCTATGAGCTACGGCTACGTCTATGTAGCACAGATTGCTCTTGGTGCTAACCCTGCACAGGCACTCAAGGCTATTCAGGAAGCAGAAGCATACAACGGCCCGTCACTGATTATCGGTTACGCTCCCTGTGAATTGCATGGTGTTAAGGGTGGTATGAACCACTGTCAGGACGAAATGAAGGCTGCTGTAAAGGCTGGCTACTGGAACCTCTTTAGCTTCAACCCGCAGCTCAAGGCAGAAGGCAAGAATCCGTTTACGCTGACTTCAAAGGCTGGCGACGGAACATATCAGGCCTTTCTCAACAACGAGACACGCTACTCTGCTCTGACCCGCAAGTTCCCCGATCGCGCAAAAGTCTTGTTCGACCGCAACGAACAGGCAGCAAAAGCCCGTTTTGAGCACCTGCAGAAACTGGTAGAGTTGTATAAGTAAGTAATTGTCACACGGATTCGATTTTGCTAACGCAAAATCATAGATGATGTGAACGCCCCTTGCGAGGAAGTTTTTCCTTGCAAGGGGCGATTTTGTTTCCTACTTGAAAGAAGTGTGCATATCTGCTAGTCTTTTAGCGTCAGGTTTTTGATTGTGGTCAAAAGGCTGATTCTCTGGAGAGACTTCACCATCCCAGGTGGAGCACCGAAGGTTTACGAGAAAACTGCGTTTTTCTTAATATCTCAGGTAAAACGGACAGGGCATCTCATAATGTTCTAACCACTCTGGAGAGTTGAACGGGTCTGCACGGGCGGACTTGGGCAACTCTATTTTTATTTAAAGGACAGAACCATGTTTGATTCTATTCTTAACTCCATTGACGATGTTGTTTGGGGCATCCCTACCATCGTCCTCATTCTGGCAACAGGCTTAATCCTGACCATTCGGGCACGCGGCTTACAATTTACTAAACTCGGTCGCGCTTTTAAGTCAATTTTTAAGGAAAATGAAGGTCACGGTGAACTTTCTGGATTTTCCGCTCTGTGTACGGCACTTTCTGCGACAATCGGTACTGGTAATATTGTTGGCGTGGCTACTGCTATTGCCGCTGGCGGTCCTGGTGCCCTTTTCTGGATGTGGATTGCCGCTATCCTGGGTACGGCGACAAAGTTTGCGGAGTGTATGCTGGCCATTAAATATCGTGAGGTAAAAGAAGACGGTCACGTTTTGGGCGGTCCCTTCTACACAATAGAAAAAGGCATGGGCAACAAGTGGAAGTGGCTTGCCGTTCTTTTTGCTGTCTTTGGTGTACTGGCTGGCTTGCTGGGTATCGGTACAATGACTCAGATTAACGGTATCACTTCTGCCGTCAATATGGCCTTTGACCCCCACAGCGAAAACATTGCCTTTACCATTGGCGAAACTTCTTACACCTGGGCTACGGTTATCGGCGGCATTGTCGTGACGGTTTGTGCGGCCCTGGTTATCCTTGGCGGTCTGAAGCGTATTTCAAAAGTTGCGGAAAAAATTGTTCCGGCAATGGCAATTATTTACATATTTCTGGGACTTTCCGTCATCATCATGAACGCAACCCGCATTCCGGCAGCCTTTGCCCTTATCTTCAAGTCTGCATTTGGCTTTAAGGCTTTGGCAGGTGGTGCAATCGGCTGGACATTCAAACAGATTACCGATTCAATGCAAAAGGGTATTGCCCGCGGTATCTTCTCTAATGAGGCAGGTCTGGGTTCTGCTCCTATTGCTGCGGCTCCAGTACAGACTAATGAACCGGTGGAACAGGGCTTGGTCAACATGACGGGTACGGTTATCGACACATTGATTGTCTGTACTATGACAGGTCTGGCAATCGTTCTGGCACTTGCAAATCCCGACTTCTTTGCACGGTATCAGGAACATGGCTGGAAGGGTGTTGAACTAACGGCAAATGCTCTTTCATTCAATCTGGGTGGTGACGGCGTTTCAGTTCAGTTCCTGCTCATGCTTTGTCTGGCATTCTTCGCATTCACGACCATTCTGGGATGGGACTACTACTCAGAAAAATGTCTTGAATATATCACCAACGGCAGAATGAAACTTGTTTTTGTCTACCGCTTGATTTATATTGCCGCAATTGCAATCGGCCCCTACTTTACGGTGAATGCAGTCTTTACGATTGCCGACATCACTAACGGTCTCATGGCAATTCCTAACTGTATTTCGCTGATTGTATTAAGTGGAATTGTAGCAAAGGAAACCAAAACATACTTCAATAAGTATCCGACACTGTAAAAACATGAGGGGGAGAGCCCTCCCCCTGGTCGGCACCGCTTTCTTATTAAAGCGTTGCCTCCACACCCCCACCAGCGGGGTGTTTTTTTTTGCTTTACAACCCCGCAACGCCCCTGTATTTTTTCCCAGACTGCCTAAACGGCAGGGCCTCCGCATTATACATATCGTACTTGAACATCGGCTGGACAAATGAAAA
>CAKZZO010000115.1 GCA_937885175.1 uncultured Treponema sp.
AGGGAACTTGTATGCGTTCGTCAAATTTCTCAATCGGCGTGAATATGTTCTATAAGATTGTGGAAGAAGCGGCAAAAATCATGGCTGACTATGCAGAATACGATGTTGCCGTCTGGGAAGCCCATCACAATCAAAAGGCTGATTCCCCCAGTGGAACGGCTTTGGAAGTTGCCCGACGTGTTATGAGCGGAAACAAAACGAAGACGGAGATGGTCTTTGATGCATTCCACGAAAAGCCAAAGGCACATGAGCTGCATGTTTCTTCAACGCGGGTTGGATTTGTGCCGGGAACCCACACGGTCTTCTTTGACTCTCCCGCAGATGAAATTGCATTGACCCATCGTGCCCGAAGCCGCGAAGGCTTTGCAAGGGGAAGCGTGACGGCCCTTGAGAAACTTGTTTCAAAACTCGCTTCTGGGGAGCTGAACCGAGGAAAACTATATGGAATGGAGGACTTATTCTAATATGAAAAGAGTTTTTGCCTGTTGCATTGCAATGTTGGGATTGTTGTGCATGAGTTGTACAAAAGAGGTGGATGAAGTGACAGTAGAATCACAGTCAATCGGAATGGAAACTTTGGGTAACGCCCGCGAGTTGGGTGGATATAAGTCAGCAGACGGTCGTAAAGTGCGGCGCGGAGTCATCTTGCGTACGGCAAAGCCCTGTCTTGCAAGCGAAAACGACATCAAGCGACTGACGGATGTCTATCACTTGGCAACAATCGTTGACTTCCGCATGACCTCTGAGCGCGAGGCGGAACCTTCTCCTGAGATTCTGGGGGTAAAGAATGTGTGGCTCCGCATCATCGACGAAAAACTGCTGGAAGAATTGCAGAAAGAGCTTGCGGAGGTAAAAGGCGAGCTTCCTCAGCCCAAAACGCCGTTGGAGCGGATTCAGTTTGCGCTGAAATCAGGCGTGGTGAGTGACCGCATGTACATTGATTTTGTTTCCACTGAGCAGGGAAAATCAAGTTACCGCGCCTTCTTTAAGGAACTCCTTGCCCTGCCAGAGGGAAGGTCTCTGCTCTTTCATTGTACGCAGGGAAAAGACCGCACGGGTATCGCTGCCATGCTCATTCTTTCTGCGCTGGATGTGGAGCAGGCTACGATTTTGCGCGATTATGAACTGACCAATGAGTTTAATGCACCGCTGATTGAAAAGGAAAAGGCCATGCTTGCAAAGATGGGCGTTACCGATGAAGCCGAAGTGAATAAATATCTTTCGGTCATGGATCAGGTAAATCCCAAGTACATGCAGAATGTGCTGGATTATCTTGCCGATGAATACGGTTCGGTAAAGGGCTATATTTCAAAGGCTTTGGAAATTACCGATGAAGAGATTGCTCAGCTAAAAGATAAGTTCCTTGAATAGCAGAATCGGGGCAGTTCCATGGGGGCTGCCCTTTTTATCGTGTACGCCTGATGCGCATAAAAAGCTGCTCTTTTGTAATGGTTGTCCAGACAGGGCGGCCGTGGGGGCAGTGGGGATCAGGCAGGGCGAGGGCTTCCTTTGCCAGTTGTAAGGCAGTCGCTTTGTCCAGCACGTAACCGTCCTTTACCGCTGCTTTGCAGGCTGTCATTGCGGCGACTTTCCAGATGATTTCATCTACGCTCACTTGGCTTACTAAAAGGGCATCATGCAAATCCTGCTCGCTTCCTTTCCAGCGGACAGGTACTGTGGAAAATTCAAAACGACCTTGATCAACTTTTTTTCCCGTAAATCCTGCTTCTGCAAGGGCGGAAAGATTGTCTGAAAGATAGGCATCTTCTTCCGGGCTGTCAGTGGTAATTACGTAGGGAAGAAGCAGGGGCTGTTTTTCACCGCCCTTTGCAAGAATCTGGTCAAAAAGAATGCGTTCGTGGGCGGCATGCTGGTCGATAAAGTAGAGGGTCGTGTCTTTTTCCACCAGAATGAAGGTTCCCAGCGCGTTTCCGATGTAGGTGATGCCGTCTGAGTCTTTTTTCTCCGGGGCAAAACTTGTTTCTTCCTTGTCATCAGGTGTTGAAAGAGCCGCTTCTGCCAGGATTTGGCTGTGGGTAAACGAAGAATATGTTCTTTCTGCGGAAGGAGCACGGTCGTAGTCAAAAAAACGCGCGCGGAAATCAGACTGCCTGGAAGATGTGACGGAATTTTCTGCGGGTGCTTCCGACTTGCTGAATGAGATTCTTCCGCTTTGCTTCGGTTCGGCGACAAAAGGAATGGTCTCGCTTTTCTCAAAAGCCTTTTGCGCCTGGCCATAGGGGGATGTGTCGTTGGTAAAGAGTGAGGTTTCTCTGTGCATTGCAGTCCATTTATCTTCATCTGCATCGTTATCCCGCGAAGCCTTAATGCCATAGGAGCGGAAGAAGGAGCGCACGGTGGAGCTTATGCCATGATGAAGTTCTGAACTGTCCTTAAAGCGCACTTCTTTTTTTGCCGGGTGAATGTTAAAGTCAACAAGGGACGAATCCATCTCTACAAAAAGGGCGGCAACCGGATGCGTTCCATTGGGAAAAAATCCCTGACAGCCATACTCTATTGCCTGCAAAAGCGAATATTCCTGTACGCGGCGGCCGTTTACATAGACAAAAAGTTGCTTCCGGTCACTGCGCCAGACGGAAGGTTCTCCAATGATAAGGCGGAAAGACCAGTTGCTGCCGCTTGCCTTGATTTCTGAAAAAAGTGCGGGGCTTTCTTTTAGTTCAAGGGCGGCGGTAAAACGGTCTGCGAGGGAAACGTCTCGCGGCAGGTCGTAACGGATTTGTCCGTCAATGGTGAGGCGAAAGGTAATGTCAGTGCGGGGAAGGGCTTTTTCTACAAAGAGTTCCCGACACATCATCGTCTCGCTTGCGGCGCGCTTTAGAAACTGGCGGCGGGCAGGAAAATTTTCAAATAAGCCTTCGCTCATAACGATAGTGCCCTGTCCGTTCTGTACCGGCGGAATGCTTTCGATGATATGGTCTTCGGTGATGGAAGCCCGCATTTTTTTTGTGCCGCTCATAATGGAAAGACGGCTCACGGCGGCAATGGAAGCCAAGGCTTCACCACGAAAGCCAAGAGTGGTCAGGGTAAGCAAGTCTTCTGCATTGCTGATTTTGCTGGTGGCATGAGGACGGGCACAGGCTGCCAAATCTTCTGCCGTCATGCCGCTTCCGTTGTCTGCAATGCGGATTTTTTCGATGCCGCCGCCTGTAATTTCCACGCTGATTTCATTTGCACCAGAATCAACGGCATTGTCCATGAGTTCCCGCACGATGGCACAGGGGCGGTCGATGACTTCTCCTGCGGCAATTTTTCGCGCGACATCAAGGCTGAGTTGGCGGACGGGGCGGTGGGGAGTGCGGGGCTTTTGTTCTTTGGACGCTGTTTGACTATCCATTCTGGCGTAAGCCTTCGCTTGGTGCGCCTGCACTGCCAGTTCCTGCGTCTGCGGCGGTAAACAAGTCGAGTTCAGGCATGTCTGCTGAGTTGGGAAGAGGCTGGTTCATCAGAATCTGTATCTTGCCTTCGATTTTTTCAATGTCCTTTTCCAGCGTTTTTGCCAGTTTGATGCCTTCTTCAAAATCTTTGAGTGCGTCTTCAAGAGAAATGTCCGTGCGCTTTATATCATTGGTCAACTGCTCCAGCGTTGCCAGATTGCTTTCAAAATCTTTCATACAGACAGTCTAGCATGTTTTGCGTTTTTTTGTCAGTAAGTGGAGGAAGCTGATTTTGAAAAAGTCGTCCGAGTGATGGCATTGTGGGGGCAGGCCGCCTTGCAGTCTCCGCAACGAATGCAGTCCATGCTGTCTGGCTTTTCGTAAACGGGAATATCCAGTTTGCAGACAGTCTGACAGAGACCGCAAGAGACGCATTTTTTTGAGTCTATGCGAATCTGGTAGAAGGAAAATTTATTGAAGATTCCGTAGATTGCTCCCAGCGGGCAGATGTAGCGGCAAAAAGGGCGGTAGATAATTAGTGAAGAAAGCAGGGTGACGATAAGGATGGCCGCTTTCCAGCGGAAAATGAATCCGGCAGCACTCCTCATTGCAGTGTTCAAGAGCACAAGGGGTATGCCACCTTCCAGACTTCCCACCGGGCAAATCCATTTGCAAAACCAGGGTTCCCCAAAGCCCATAAAATCTGCCACAAAGGCGGGAAGAATCAGCACGAAGACGAACAAAAATACAAAGCGCAGGTACCGCAGACATTTTTCTCCGGGAAGGCGGCGGATTTTTTTGACAAAGGAAATCTTGTAGAGCAAGTCCTGCAAAAGACCAAAGGGGCAGAGAAAGCCGCAGACAAAGCGACCCAGTATTGTTCCAAAGATGACGAGCAGTCCTGTTACATAGAGAGAAATGCGGTAGTCGCGGGCGTTAAGCGTGGCTTGCAGGGAACCGATGGGACAGGCTCCCAGTGCGCCGGGGCAGGAATAGCAGTTCATGCCGGGAACGCAGATATATTTTGACGCACCTTCAAAAATCTGCCCGCGGGCAAAGCCTTTGATGTAGCCGTTTGAGAGGGCGGCAAAAAAGGCCTGCACGATGAGACGGATGCGGTTGTGGCGGCTACGTCTTTGCATAAGGGGTGAACTGTCTTTTTTCATGTCAGCCAATTCCTATGCATTCCATGCAGATGTGGGTTGCCTTGTTAAAGACTGTCTCCGCCTCGCCTCTGAAAATGCCCGCAATGAGGAGACCAAGACCTAAAGCGAGAACGACAAGAGCGGTAATGCGACGATGTTTTTCAGTCAGTTTCATAAAACCTCTGCGCAATCAGATGTAATCCGCGTTTATCTGTGTCCATCTGTGTCCATCTGTGTCTGAATTATTTCTCTTTCGCCAGTAAGTCATCAATAATCTTCTGCCAGTCTTTTTGGCTTCTGGCACCCAGATACATATCGCCAATCTGCTTGCCGTCTGAGCCTACAAAAATGGTGGAGGGAACGGCCTGAATGTTTCGGAGGACACTGCCCTGCATTTCCATGGAGGGAATGAGGTGAGTGTAGTTTGCTCCAGTGGCGGCAATGATGGCATCCGCGTCCTTCTGCTGTTTTTTCTGCACTTTGCCAAAGCGGTCGGCAATGTCAATGACGATGCCCATGACTTCCACGCCCTTGTTCTTGTTTGCCTCACTGAGTTTTGCAAGGTCGGGCATTTCGCGAATGCAGGGCGGGCAGAAAGTTCCCCAGATGTTTATCATGGTCAGCTTGTTTTTGGCAAAAACAGAGTCGCTTACGGCATTTCCCTGTAAGTCTGTTGTATTGAAGGTACATTTTTCTCCTGCCTTTTGGGCAAAGGTGGCTGTAGCCATGGTCAGCAGGGTAAGTAGTGTTAAAATCTTTTTCATCGTGTTCTCCTCTTAAGAAGTCAAGAAAAATGCTTCAGCTTAAAAAGTCAAGAAAAAGGTTTACTTCTTTTTCTTTTGGTATTGTACCATGCTTCTGCTTTTTGTAAAGTCCGCTTTTAGGTAGAAATTTTCAATTGGCTCGTAGTCCAGCGGCTCCACAAGTTCATTCCAGTTGGCAGGCAGTTTTATTTCTGCTGTCACAAAGTTTCCGCCGGGCATGGTCTGAATCTTGTTGCGGTTTGCGTCTCCGGTGACTAAGAATGCCGTTTCCCCCTTGTTCATGGTGGCAATGGTCATAATTTCTTCGTCATCAATCAGCGGCTTGTACCATTCTGGTGTGGGAGTCATTTTTGCCTGCTCTGCCTTGTCCTTGCTGAGCATGGTGTAGTGCTTGTCAAAAGAGCGACGCTTGTACTGCTGGCTTCCCGTATTTGCCCAGTAGTGGGCGTAAGTGCGCAGGGCAAGGGGGCGGCGGGCTGTCTCAATCAGCGCGTCTTCCAAATCGGATTTTGTCTTGTATTTTTTTGCAAGGTCGCGGGCAACATATTCTGTAATGAAGACTGTGCGGGGAACCTGGGGCTTGGTGTTTCCCAGACCGTTCTGCTCTTTTTCGGTGATGTCAAAGGCCATGATTTCCATGATTTTTTCCGGGTCATCGGTGGCGGGAGTGACATTGTTTCCCCAGGCCAATGCACTGCCCAAGGTAATGGTGTTGGCGTTCAGATCATAGCCCTGCTGAACATGATAGGGCTTCCAGCCAATCTTGACACAAGCCTCGTCGTCTTCGCTGAAAGTAAAGGGCGTAAGGTAGCCAAAAGTTCCCATGCGGTTTTCCTTTACGTAGTAGCCGCCGATGTTCAGCATGGCAAGTTCGATGAATCTGCCCAGGGCCTTGTTTGCCTTTTCGCTAATCATGCCCTGCTGATTGTCAATTCCCAGCTGGCGGGCGAGGGGACCGTTTAAGAAGGCAAAGGGAGTCCATCCGTGAGTTGAGGCCAGCGGTCGACGCCATTCGCCATTGTTCATCTGGCTTACAAAGGCAATGCAAATCGGAAGAAATTCCTTTGGTACTCCCGCCATGACGGCATTTGCCGCCACTGTGTATACCCTGTATTCCCGATAGGCCAGGGCAAAGGTGCCGAGCAGGTCATTTGCCTTGTAGGGAGTGAATGCAAGATACTCCTGAATTTTTTCATCAGTGGGCGGCACCACAGGAAGACCGTCTGTCCAGCCGTTTATCGCCATGTATTCCTGAATCTCATCGTAGTTTCCGTAGTAGATGATTTCATCGGCGGGTCGTTTTCCTTCGGGAGCGTAGCGGGCGATTTCTTCCTTGCTGATGCTTGTGGTGGGGGCAGCCTTGATTTGCGGCCACAAAACTTCCCGGGCATTATTCTGTAATTCCTCAGTGGAATGAGATGCGAATGCTCCAGGATATTCTGCAGTGCGGAGTACGGGAACGCCACGATTTACGCCAGTTGAATGTACTTGAGCCACAAAAGTTGGGGCTGCAATCGTTACGGTGGGAATTCCAATGTATTCGGCGGCTATAGTGTTTCCACATTCTTTTGTCGTGCAAAGCCCGCAGCCGCAGTTTCCTGAAATAACCGCATCAATCTGCAAGTCTTTGAGCTTCTGCTGAAAAGCCTTGGTCTTGTCAGTCTGTCCAAAGACGGAATAAGGACCTGCCGCGCCTACTTGCTCAAACAAAAAGACCTGTGCCGTGGGGAATTCTTTTTCAATGCATTTTTTTAACTCATTATGAGTGGTGGGTGCCATGAATGAGCCGCCTACAAGGGCGATACGTTTTCCCGCCAGCGTGTCAAGGCGTTTTGCCTGACTTATCATCTCTACGGCGTGATAGCCTACGGGAGAGACAATCGCATAGTTCTGACTTCCGTCATCAGCATATTGGGGTACAAAGCAAACCCCGTCTACGCATTCGTCTGGATTGGTGGAATACTTTGTCGCCGCAAAGAGCGAAGATGCAAGGGCAAGTGCCATGCCTGCAAGAAGGATTTTTTTCATTGCTGCCTCCAAATCATGGCTTCAGTATAGCCTACGGCAGGAAAATTGTGCATGAAAGGCTTCTGAAAGAAAGATGAAAAAACATTCAGATTTCTAGGCAAAAAGAAAAATAAGTGTTATTGTGGAATATTATGGAAGAAAAAGTGGAAAAAAAACGGGCAAAAAATAATCGGACGCTGACCTTACGGCAAGAAGAAATTGCACCCCTGCGGAAAAAATTGCTGGACAAAGAGTCTCTTTCTGCCGGTGCCTCCATTGAAAACCGGCTTTTGCAGGGGGACATGCTGAGCCTGCTTCACTTTGTGCCGGATGGCTTTGCCGACTTGATTATCATTGACCCGCCCTACAATCTTTCCAAGGATTTTAACGGATTAAAATTTAATGCCCGCACAGGCGACCGTTACGAGGCATATCTTGAAAGCTGGTTTCCTCTTGTCTGTAAAAAACTGAAAGCAGACGGCTCTCTCTATATATGCGGAGACTGGAAGTGTACTTCTGCCCTGCAGCGGGTGGTGGAAAAAGAATTGACCATTTTAAACCGCATTACCTGGCAGCGGGAAAAAGGTCGGGGGGCAAAGGCAAACTGGAAGAACGGCATGGAAGACATCTGGTTTGCGGTAAAAAATCCCGATGACTATTATTTTAATCTGGATGCGGTAAAAATCAGGCGCAAGGTTCTTGCTCCCTACAAGGTGGACGGAGAACCCAAGGACTGGGAGGAGAGCGATGAGGGCAACTTTCGCCTTACCTGCCCGTCAAATTTTTGGGATGACATCAGCGTTCCCTTTTGGTCAATGCCGGAAAATACCGACCACCCTACACAAAAAAGTGAAAAACTCTATGCAAAACTGATTCTCGCCTCTTCGGAAAAAGATGATATTGTCTTTGACCCCTTTATGGGCAGCGGAACGACCTGTGTAACGGCAAAAAAACTGGGAAGGCGTTTCTGCGGCATAGAGTTGAACGAAGAATACTGTCTGTGGGCGCAAAAACGTCTGGAGCGGGCAGAGGAAGATGCCACAATTCAGGGGTATGAAGACGGCATCTTTTGGGAACGCAATGCCCGCAATCTGCGCTAGACCCTGAAGCCGGTCCTTTCTTTGAACGTCACTTTATGCAGCAGGAAAATGGCTCCCCCTAACAGTAGCAGACTGACGGCAAGGGCAATCCAAGGCGTTTTTGTTAATCCTGCAATCAGGTAGCCGACTCCGCAGATGATGGCTACCAGGGTAGCATAGGGGAGTTGGGTTTCCACATGGCGGATATGCTCACAGGCTGCGCCCGTTGAAGAAAGGATGGTGGTGTCGGATATGGGGGAACAGTGGTCGCCGTACACACTTCCTGCCAGCGTTGCACCCAATGAAGGAATCAGATAGGATGCGGCACCCTCTGCACTGCAAATCATGGTGATAATAGGAATCAGCATGCCGAATGTGCCCCATGAAGTACCCATGGAAAAACTCATGACTGCTGAAATGATAAAAATCAGCATGGGCAACAAGCCCAGGGGAAGGTTTGCGGAACTGACAAAGCCTGAGATAAAAACGCCTGTTCCAATCAACTGACGGCAGACGCCGCCGAGACTCCAGGACAGAATCAAAATCAGCATGGGCGGAACAATGTCACCAATGCCATGAACTATGTCACTGATAAAAAGGCGTGGAGTCATCAGTTTGCGGGGAATGTAAAGGAAAAAGGCCGTGACAAGGCCTGCAAAGGCACCCAGCGAAAGACCCGCCGTAGGATTGTAGCCAATGGCTTCTGAAAAAGAAGTGCCCTTAAAAAATCCGCCCACATATGCCATGCCCAAAATAGCAGAGACAATCAATACAAGAATGGGAAGCACCAGGTCAAGGATGGAAGACTTTCCTTTTGCCGAATCCTCCAAGTCTTCAATGTGAATGCTTTCCTCTGCGGCCCTTTTTTCCGCCGCCTTCATGGGACCAAAGTCTTTTTCCGTAAGACTGAGCAAAAACACCATGGCGATGGTAAGCAGTGCGTAGAAATTGTAGGGAATAGTGGAAAGAAAGACATTGAAGCCGCCTTCCTCGCTCACTTCGCTTGCCACGGCTACCGCCCAACTGGAAACTGGCGCGATAATGCACACGGGGGCTGCCGTTGCGTCTATGAGGTAGGCGAGTTTTTCCCGGGATATATGCAGTTTGTCGGTAATGGGACGCATGACGGTTCCCACGGTGAGCGAATTAAAGCCGTCGTCAATAAAAATCAAAAGGCCCAGAAGGGATGTGGCAAGAGAAGCAGACCGCCTGCTTTTCAGCCGCTTACCTGCCCACTGCCCATAGGCTTCGCTTCCCCCTGATTTTGATACAAGGCGAACGACCGCCCACAAAAGGGCAAGAAATATAATCATGTAGGCATTGTCGGCAATTTTTGCGCTCATCATGTCAAAGGTCATTGCCACTGACGACACAAGAGAGCCTCCTGTTGCAAAAGCATACAGAAGCATGCCTGAAAAAATCCCGATAAAAAGCGATGCATAGACTTCCCGTGTAACCAGAGCCAGTACAATTGCAAGCAGTGGCGGAATCAGCGAGACCCAGCCCGTTTCAACTAAAACAAATTCCATATCAGCAGTATCCTCTATTTTGCTTAAACTAACCTTACAAGTATATAAATATATCAAGTATTGCTGACTTTTTTCATCTCTGCAAGCAGTTCCCGCCACAGGTCTGCCTTTTCCCGCTTGCAGACGGCATAGAAAGTAGCATGCATTTCTTCATCGGAAAGGGGAATTGCCACACGGTTTTCGGGCAGGGTAAAGGCCGTGGTTCTGTCGGAAATAAAACTGGGCATGTCGCTGGCTTCGGTAATCGCCATAATGGGGTCAGTATCTTCATGGTGCACGAGTTTTACAAATTTTACGTTGGGAATTTTTTCCCGCTTTACTTTTTCCCAAAAGCCTACCTCACTATAGACGGCAAAGGTTTCGCCAGCCAGTTCTTTGAGGGCGATTGATTTTTTTGTGGCAAGGGGATGACTTTTTGGCAGCATGACAGAAAGGCTTTCTGAAAAATATTTCTGGCTCACAAAGGTGCTGTCGTCAAAGGGGTGGAGCAAGATTATCATCTGGTAGACATCATCGGTCAGAGCGCGGATAAGGTGAGATTCGTTGTCGTCAATTTCGTATGTGGTTTCAATGCCAGTGTAGAGTTTTTTTGCAAGTTCACTTGTACTTACTGCAGGCTGAATGGCCACAGAACCAAGGGCAAATTCTTTCTGCAAGCCCGCCTTTTCCCGTGTTCTTGCAATCATCTCGTCCTGCATGGTCATGATTTTCTTTGCGTATTCGGCGGCAAAAATACCGTTTTCGTTAAGGGTGATGCGGTTTTTCGTTCGGTCAAAAAGCGTCACTCCCAGCTCTGACTCCAGTTTCTGCATGGCGCGGCTGATGGTCGGTTGCGTGATGCCCAGTTCTTCGCCCACGCGGGTAAGGGTTCCGTAGTCTGCAAAAGCAGCCAGCAGCCTGATGATGTAGGTCTCGATGAACATGGCATCAGCATAGCAGAAAAATTGTATTTTGACTATTCATGCAAAGCATACTGGCTTGCAAATTTTCTATTGTACAAATGCATTTTTTTAACCTACTATAAAAAATGCTAATACTGTTTCTTTAAGGTTAATAAGGAGTGAAACCTATGTCAGCAATTTCTGTGCAAAAGCGTGAATCGCTTTCTATTCCAGTGCAGACGGCGGCAACGCTGCTTGCGATTGTGGCTGCGGTACTTGTACCCCAGTTCTTTCACTGGCTGGGCATGGTGTCGGGGGCAGGAAAGGCTCCCGGCGTGGCTTTTAGTCCCATGCACCTTCCTATTATTTTGGTGGGCTTTTTGGCAGGACCTTTTGCAGGCGGAATTTCAGGCTTGCTGGGTCCCGTGGCGGCACACTTTTTTTCCGGTATGCCTACAAGCGCTCAGCTTCCCTTTATGATGACTGAACTTTTTGGCTATGGCCTTGCGGCGGGCGTGCTCCGTAGCGTAAGGCTTCCTCTGGCGGTGAAGACCCTGCTTGCCATGCTTTTTGGACGCCTGCTCCGTATGCTTGCCTGTATGGTTGCTTTCTATCTGCTGGACAATGCAAAGATGCCGCCCCTGGGCATCTGGCGCAGCATTCCTTCCTGTCTTCCCGGCATTGTGCTGCAGCTTGTGCTTGTTCCCCTGATTGTCTATCGCGTGGAAAACCGAAAGACTGAGTAATGTTTGGGCGCATCCCATGCGGCTGTCTGCCGCATGGGTCGGGCTATGCGCGGTTTCGCTGTCGCTCCATACCGCTTTCAGCGGTACGCTCTGCGCCGCTACTATCCCTTGCGCATTCGCTAAGGTTTTATATTGGAGTGTATCCCATGAAAAGAATCCTATCCCTCTTGCTTACAGCCGCACTTTTTGCCATGGCCTGTACAGACGGCTTTGCTAAAGAAAATAAAAATGCGGCCACTTACCAGACCCATGAGACGAGCGCAAAAGACGCTCCCGTGGTCTATTTTACCCGAGACATTTCCTCAGCGGGAATGCTCAAAGTTTACAATGCCCTGGGCTGGACGGCAAGCGGAAAGACTGGCGTAAAAATCAGTACGGGTGAGCCGCCGGCTTCCAACTACCTGCGTCCGGCACTCCTGAAGGACACGGTGCAGAAAGTAAAGGGCACTATTGTGGAGTGCAACACAGCCTATGGCGGGAGCCGTGCCTCCAACGCCATGCACAGGCAGGTGGTAAAAGACCACGGCTTTTTGGAAATAGCGGACTTTGACCTTTTGGACGAAGATGGCTCCATGCTTATTCCCGTGGAAGGGGCAAAGCGGCTCAAAAACGGCGATTATGTTGGCTCTCACTTTAAGAACTACAATTCCTATCTGGTGATTTCCCATTTTAAGGGGCACGCCATGGCAGGCTTTGGAGGTGCAATCAAGAACCTGTCGATAGGCTTTGGAAGCGGACAGTCTGTGGCAGAAAGCGGCAAGGTTTACATCCATTCTGGCGGCACACGTGTAAAGGGCTCTATCTGGGGCGATCAGATTCCTTTTCTGGAGGCCATGGCTGAGGCTGCCAAGGGCGTGTGCGCCTACATGCAGGGCGGAAAAAACATCGCCTTTATCAATGTGCTGAACCGCCTGAGCATCGACTGTGACTGCGACGGAAATCCCCACGAGCCTGACATGCACGACATCGGCATACTGTCTTCCCTTGACCCCCTGGCAATTGACCAGGCTGCCATTGACCTGGTTTACAGCGCAAAGGATTCAGGCTCCCTCATAAACCGCATTGAGTCTCGCCAGGGCCTGCACACGCTGGACTACGCTGCAGAAATAAAACTGGGAAACCGCAACTACCGTCTGGTGGAGATTAAATAAATGCTTGCAGTCCTGCAGCGCGAACTGATTTATCTCTGGTACTACTTTGACTTGCAGTTGCGTCAGATTGCGCTGTACTGGGCGGTGGGCATTGTGATTGGCTCCTGCGTATCCGTCTTTGCAAAAAACTGGATTCATCAGGCGGCGGAGCGGGTAGGGCAGAAGTTGCCCGGCATTGTTGGACTTATCTTTGCGAGTGCGCTGGGCATTGCTTCTCCCCTGTGTATGTACGGTACTATTCCCATTTGCGCCGCCTTTTCCCGCAAGGGCATTAGGGATGATTTTCTTGCGGCCTTTATGATGAGCAGCATCCTGCTGAATCCCCAATTGATTATCTACAGTACGGCACTGGGAGTGCCCCTGCTTGTGGTGCGCCTTGCGTCAAGTTTTGCCTGCGGCATAGTGGCGGGGCTTTTGGTTCGTGCCTTTTACTGCAAGGACAATGGGGTAGCGCTGGGAGCAGCGGCTCTGCCGTTGCAAAGCGAAGCGGAGCAATGGAGCGAAAGCGGAACTGCGGACATAGCGACCGCCACAGACGGGAAGCAAGGCGACCGGATGCGGCGGAACCCCCAAAAATCCTATTTTGACTTTTCGTCTTTTGATGAACCCCACAACCATGACACTGATCCGAACATAGGCTTGCGCCTGCTCAAAAATATCTGGCGGAACGTAAAGGCGACGGGGCTGTGGTTTTTGCTGGGTGTGGCTCTTTCTGCGGTTTTTCAGCGGTATGTTCCGGCGGAAGGCATGGCGCGTCTGTTTGGAAAGGAGCATGAAGGATTTGGGCTTTTGATGGCGGCAACGATAGGCGTACCCCTGTATGTGTGCGGTGGCGGTACCATTCCCCTGATTCTTCAATGGCTGGCTGACGGCATGAGTGCGGGAAGTGCGGCGGCCTTTATGATAACCGGACCTGCCACAAAAATCACGAATCTGGGGGCGTTAAAAATCGCTCTGGGGGCAAGGCATTTTTGCCTGTATCTGGCTTTTGTGATTGTCTTTTCCCTTGTGACGGGAGCCTTGACCAATATGCTTTTATAGTTTTTCCTTCTCATTTTTTTTCAAAAGGGAGTAAAATTGCAGTATGAATACACAGAAGCTTCGTATGCCCATTGACATTACCATGACCTTGCTTTCGATTATCCTCATGGGTGGAACAGTGCTCTTTCCCGATGACAGGGTGCATCAGGTGCTGGGAATGATGCTGCTTGTGCTCTGGATTTGCCACACGGCTCTGAATCACCGCTGGTACGGCTCTCTTTTGCGGGGAAAGTATCAGCCTTACCGCATCATGCAGATTGTGGTGAACCTTGCCCTTTCTGCCTGTGCATTGCTTTTGCTGGTGAGCGGCCTGATGATGGCATGGTTCTTTCCCTTTGACGTGGGGGAGGGGCTGGGCTTTGCGCGGACGGCTCACCTAGTGTCTTCCCACTGGTACTACCTCTTTATGTGCGCTCATCTGGGCATGCATGCCGCCATGATTCTGGGAAAGATGACCAAAGGTCGAAAACTGCCCCTGCCTGCCACCGTCATCAGTATTCTGGTCTGCCTTTATGGTGTCTATGCCTTTATCATTCGGGGCATTGCAAAATATATGTTCCTGCGGCAGGAGTTTTTCTTTATTGATTTGGAGCGGGGCTACCTGCTTTTTGCGGCGGACTATCTTTCAATTCTCGTGCTGATAGCAAGTGTAAGCCACTGGCTGGGAAAGGGATTATTGGCTCTGGGTAAGAAAAAGACGGAAGTACACGAGGACTAGAATGCAAGAGGCAAGGGTGGCGGGGTCAGGGCAAACGCATTATAATCCATTCGCAAGTAAGACAAAAAGGGCACAGGCGAA
>CAKZZO010000116.1 GCA_937885175.1 uncultured Treponema sp.
AAAAAAGTTGCAATTTCTGACAGAAAAGTGGGAAATTATTCTTTACAAGTTACCGTCATTTTTATTTCCTCACTTTATACTTGACTTATGTTCTTTTCTGTATTAAATTCACTTAATAAAGACCGAACATAGGGTTTTATATAAAACATTGGCCTTTGCCTGTGTACCCTAAGTAGGTCTATTTTTTTGCCCGGAGTAGAAGTATGGAAACAGCGATTCTTATTGATGGTGCATTTCTGCGCAAGAAATTTCATGCAAGTTTCAAAAAAGATATAACAGCAGAGAATGTACGCCTGTTTGCTGAGGATTTGCTTGAGAAATTTAACTTTCCTAAAGATTCCTTGCACCGTGCCTACTTTTATGATTGCGAACCTTGTACAGCCAAGACATCTACTCCTGTTACCAACAGAGCCTTTCTTTTTGAGAAAACGCCTCAATATGCAAACGGAATAAAATTGCTGGCAGATATCAAAAAACTTGATTTTTTTGCCGTTCGTGAAGGTTCCCTTCAATTTAGTGGATGGAAATTGAGGAAGAATGCCTACAATAAAACGCCACTGACTGACGAAGACTTTGAGCCAGAGTTGCATCAAAAAGGCGTTGATATAAAAATCGGACTTGACCTTGCATGGATTAGTTACAATCATGTTGCACAGAATGTTATTTTTGTGACTGGAGATTCTGACTTCATTCCTGCTATCAAAACTGCCCGGCGAAATGGTATTTTTGTGTATCTTGTTACGCTCAATCATATGGTTCGCACGGAACTTCCTGATAACTGCGATGTCTGCCTCAAAGACAGTATAAAAACCTTCCGCTGTCTGTAAGTCATGCATAATTTACACTCCCTCCTTCACCACCACCGTACCGATGATGCAGAAAGGTTCGCCCGTGTAGTCCATGCGGATTGTGTAGTGAATGCTGCAGGGCTTTTGGTCTGACTTGATTTTTGTCTCGATTTTTCCCGGGCTTCCCTTTTTCGCTTTTGCCAAAAGCCGCAGGGTTTCCGCATCAGACAGGGTAAAAAGGTTTCTGATTGTTGCCTTCCTGCCGTCTTTGATGGCGCATTTTTCTTCTGCCGCAGGGTTAAAGAGGCTCACCGCACCTTCAAGGTCAAAAATCAGCACGGGAACATCTATCGAATAGAAAATTTCCTGACTCACATTTTTTACGGTAGGGGTAAAAGTCATGTGATACCTTATTGCCATCCAGTAAGAGAAATAAACGATTGAAAAGGCCAGACTGTAGAAAAATGTCGGATATTTCTTGGCAAAAGGAAGGTTAAACATGTCAGGCAGGGCGGCAAAGAGGAGGACAAAATTCGCCAGAATGATTTCCACCACGAAAATCCTGTCCCTTTTGTTTTTCTGACTTTTGTACCATTTTATTCCGTGGTACAAAAGCACAAGGCAGATGACAATTACGAATGAGTAATGAAAAAAGAAGGCTCCTGTTATCTTGTTTTCGTAGGCTGTGTGAAAATCATAGCGGACATAATTGAGGGCGGAAGGCCGTCCGAACATAATCAAATCCAAAAGCGCATAAAGGACAAAAATACCGATGATGACTCCGCGGATTCCAGGCTTTTGCTTTAATTCCATAGTAAGGAAGGAAAGTTCCATGAGCAGAAACACATCTATTCCGTAAAGCCCCACCAGACGGGGAATAAAAGCATAGTCCACATAGGGCAGAAAGCCCATGATGCCATAGCCTGCACAGATGAAGAAAACTGCTATGGAAAAAAGGTGCGTGTAGCCCCGGACATAGCCGGCTTCCTTTTCCTGCACATAAAAAGAGGTTCCCGCCGCAAGGGCAAGAACGGCAAGTGAAACCAGAATCAGGTTCAGGACGATACCTAGCATTTTTTTTCACTCCTCCACCGTAATCACATCTTTTAAGACATAGCAGAAACCAGGCGCGCTGCGCTTCTCACATTCGATGAAAGGCTTTCGTAAATCCCAAACATCATTTTCGTCAAAGGGATTCACTCCCCAATAATTTCCCTGAAAGACCGTTATGTTTCCGCCCTTAAAGAGCCTCACTGTTTTTTCAAGGGCTTCCTCCGTGCCTGGAGCAAGAATGTGACGGTTTAAGCCCACAATCTCAATCCAGCCCCGGTCAAATCCTGCCGCAGCGTCATTGTTTTTGTAAGGACTTTTTACGATTTTCTCGATGGATTTTCCGGAAAGAACAGCCTTTGCCGCACCCAAAATGTAGGGATTCCAGTCAATCCTGTTTGAAACAAGGGAAGTGGTAGGGGCAACATCCGTCATACTCTGATTGTAGCCCACATGGAAGACCGTTTTCCCCCGTTTGACGCTGGCTTCCTCGCAGGCAATGGCAGGCCCCGCCGTGTCGGAGTGCTGGCTGATAATCACACAGCCTTCGTTAATCAGCTCTTCCGCAGTTTTCTTTTCGATTACATGATTGCTCCAAGTGTTTGTATAGCGGACAAACATCTCTGCTTCAGGAACAATGCTGCGAACGCCAAGGAAAAATGCCGTGTAGCCGGAAATTACTTCCGCATACGAAAAGGCTCCCACATAGCCGACTTTTGCCTGATTCCGCTTTATTTTGTCTTTGGAAATCAGCTCTGCAAGCTTCATTCCCGCGATTATTCCGCAGACATAACGGCCTTCGTGAATTGTTCCCATAAAGGTGTGATAATTTGGAAGAACAGGCTCCTGGTCTGCAAGGTCGCCGGTGGCATGACAGAACTGAATTTCGGGATATTTTGCCGCCTTTTTCTTAACCGTCTCTCCGTGTCCGTAACTCACCGCAAAAATAAGACGGCAGCCTTCTTCCGCCAAATCTTCAATGGCTTTTTCGCAAGGCCCGCCGCTTTCACCCACATTGTACTTAGCAAAAACCTGCACCCGGTCGCCAAAAGCATCTTCAAGCTCTGTCTGGGCACGAAAGAAATTTGTCGTGTAGGCCGTTGCCCTGTCCGCATTGTAGACAAACCCGATTTTAAGGATTTTAGAATCCTCATCAGCAGAAAAAACTTTCGTAAAGAGAAACATGACCGCCACGCCAAAAATCACCGTGAGCGTAGTGAGCGCATATTTGTTTTTCATGGGAACTGCCCCCCAAATACTTTTTTATATTTTTAACAATTATCTGCGGGATTTCCTGCTTGATGAAAAGTGTATTTAACGATTTATAAAAATGCTTTCTACCCAACTTAAAAGATGCAGTTATTATTCCAAAATGTTGATATATGTTACATTTTTACCTTCTAAAATGTTGATGTACACGACATTTTTACTTTCCAAAATGTTGATTATTTTATAAAATATGCTTGCGAATATGTTGATTGGGGTGATTTATGCTGAAAAGAAAAATATTCAATCAGATTTGTAATTGGGTAGAAAGTAA
>CAKZZO010000117.1 GCA_937885175.1 uncultured Treponema sp.
TTTCCTCCCTTCCTCCAGCCGATACACATGGCGAGCGCATACAAAAGCGTTTGCCCTGAGGAACTTGCAGGGCTTGTTGAGTTTTCTTATGCTTTTCTGTATAATGAATGATACAGTAAAATAGGATTTTGGAGGTTCTTCCTGATGAAAAAACATGTTGTGATGGCCGCAGGTGCATTGCTTGCTGTCAGCAGTCTGTTTGCTTACAATCCGCCTGCTGGCGGACAGAATCTTTTGCGCTATTCTTCTCCTTTTGCTTTGTTTGGCGCAAATTCAACGGCGGGTGGCCCAATCTATGACGTCATCCCTTCATCCATCGTAACAAACCCGGCACTTTCTGCCTTTGAGCAGCGCATTGTGCTTGATTTGGGTGGTACGATTTTCCTTGATAAAAACAAAGAAGGCTCTGGAAATGACAAGGGCTCTGCCTTTCAGCTGGGCGTAACTTTGCCGACACGCTGGTGCGTTCCTACCTTTCTTGCTCAGGGCGTATTTGCACCTCTGCAGGATATGAATCTGGCAAACAATATCCTCTTTACGGCGAATGTGGCAAAGGATATTACCGATAAAGTTTCCGTGGGCTTGGGCGTAACGGGTGGTGGCTACTGGAATGACCATGTCTCAGACTGGCTGCTGGCTGCTAATACCGGCGTCTTCTATCGTCACGGCGATTTCTTCTTCTTTAAGGATGTGCGCTTTGCCTTTACCCTGATGAACCTGGGCAAGATGTTTGGCTCTTCAAAGACTACACAGAATCTCGGCATCAAAGGAACGCCCGATGCAGAAAACTGGCCGGGCATTGCGACTCCCCGTGGCGGCATTTCTTTCCTCGTGGTGGATACAGGCGACTTTAAGATTGGCGGTTCAACCGATGTGGCTTCTCCGGCCTTTCAGGATTTCGTGCTGGACTTGGGTGTTGCCCTGGAATATACAGGCCTCAAGTTTGCCTCATTCAAACTGGCTTCTGCATGGGAATTTGATATGCGTGAAGTTTTTGAAGACCGCAAGAATCTGATTCCTGCGGTGGGATTGAGCGTTAAGTTCAACATGAACACTGGCGCAAGCGAAAGCATGAAGAAACGCGGCTGGCAGGAAAGCGAACTGACGGTAGCCGGTGCATGGCGTAACCTGTATACGGACATCAATGCTATTTCTGCGGGTGCTGTCTTAAAACTGGGTACAGAAGACAAGGAACCGCCGGTTATCACACTGTGGGATGAGGAGAACTAAAAAATGAAAAAGATTGTATTGACCGCTGCATGTGCAGCACTCCTTACGACATCTGTTTTTGCAGAAAAGGGACCGGTGTACATCTCTCCCAACAATGACGGTGTACAAGATACATTGGAAGTTCCTCTGAAAGTGAAAGAAAAACGCTATGTAAAGGACTGGAGTTTTGTCATTAAGAATGAAGCGGGCGAGACCGTTCGTACAATCGGCAACAAGGAAAAGCGTGAAGATAAAGTGACCTTTAAGAATTTCTTTAAGGCACTGGTTACTCCCAAACAGGGCGTTACCATTCCTTCAACGCTGGTATGGAACGGCATTATGGATAACGGTCAGGTTGCCCCCGATGGAACTTACTATTATACATTTACCGCAACGGACGACAACAACAATACTGCTACCACAAAACCGCTGGTAGTTATTGTTGATAATACTCCTCCGGAAGTTGATGTCACTCAGCCTTCTGGTGCGGACAAGATTTTTGGCGAAGGTGCAAAAACGCTCTTTACCGTGCGTCAGACTGGTTCTAAGGAAGATGAATGGGTGGCTGAGTTTATTGACGCAGGCGGAAAGGTCGTATTCACCAAGAAAATGCCGGACAGCGAACCGCTTACATTTGACTGGAACGGCACCAATACTGACGGAGCCCCCCTTCCTGACGGTGTATACAACTACAAGATTGCCGCAACTGACCGCGCGGGTAACAAATCTGCTCCTGCTGGCATTAACAACTTGATTTATTCAGCGGAAAAGCCTGCAACGAATATCGTCATCAACGGCAGCCGCTATTTCTCTCCGGTGGGCAATGGTGCAAAATCAGTGCTCTTTGACGTAAAGATTCCGCTGCCTGATGCCAGAAGCGGCAACAAGCTGTCTAACTGGGCGGTAACGATTATCGGCACTGACGGAAAAGAATACAAGAAATACGAAGGCACTGATAACCCGCCGTCAACAATTGAATTTGACGGTACGGATGACAGCGGAAAGACCCTTGCCGACGGTTCATATCAGGCTGTGGTAACGGCCAAGTATCTGAACGGCTACGAGCCGGATGTGGTAAGGTCTCCAGTCTTTATGCTTGATACTTCTAAACCGGTTGCAACACTCAAGACAAACGGCAGCGTGTTCAGTCCGGATGGCGACGGAAACCAGGACGCTATGGAAATCACTCAGACGGTAATGACCAACAACGGTGCGCCTGTGAGCAATTGGGTTGGTACGGTTACCGATGCACATGGTGCTCTTGTCCGCACATTCAACTTCGGTTCATATCCTCCGGAAAAATTCTCATGGGACGGTTTGGACGGCAATTCTCAGTTGGCTGCTGACGGTGAGTATACGTATAACCTGTCTGCAACTGATGCCGCAGGAAACGAGGCTTCTTACTCAACGTCAAAATTTGCCCTTGATACCAGCAAGGCTGAAATCATGCTGACAACCAGTGCATTGGCATTCAATCCTGCTGGTGATCGCAGTTCAATTCAGTTTACTCCGGTTATGAAGGCAAGCAGCACAATCAATCACTATGCTCTTTCTATCTCTGACGCTACAGGAAAAGAAGTCTACCGTTCAGAGGCTGACGGTGCGCTGCCCAAGAATTTTACTTGGAATGGTCTTGCAAGCGATGGTACAAGATGTGCTGACGGCAAGTACGTGGCATTCCTGGAGACAAAGGCTGCCAACGGTTCTGAGGCAAATGCTCAGACACAGCAGTTTGCAATTGATACTGTCGCTCCCAAGATTGACTTGAAGGCTGCATACACACTCTTTAGCCCTGATGCAGACAGCCGCAAAGATACCCTGCCTGTGGAAGTCCTTGACTGCACTGATGACAACTGGACGGCAACTATTGTAAACAGCAAGAATGCAGTTGTACGCACGATGAGCTGGAACGGCAAGGTTCCGTCATTCGAGTGGGATGCGACTGATGACGCTGGAAACAAGGTGGCTGACGGCAGCTATAAGATGCTCTTTGCTGCAGAAGATGCTGCTGGAAACAAGGCATCTACTGAACTTGCAAACATCGTGGTGGATACCCGCCCGGCAAATGCATTCGTTACGGCAGAATTTGAGGCATTCAGCCCCAACGGTGACGGAAACCGCGATACCCAGCAGTTTACAATCCGCCCGACTTTGAACGAAGGCATTGAGACATGGAAGTTTGACATTGTAAGCGCAGACGGTAAGGTTGTGCGTTCTTGGTCAAATGCTGAGTCTCCCAATTTGCCGGCCACTATTACATGGGACGGACTTGATGATGGAACAAAGAAAGAAGATGGTTCTGTAGAACGGGCACTTGTTGCTGACGGCGTGTACACGGGTAATCTTGATGTTGTGTATGCAAAGGGTAACGAAGTAAAGACTGCTTCTACGGCATTCATCAGCTGCAAGACTCCGCCGAAACTGACGGTCAAGACTGCTACCGAAAGCAATTCTGGCTACTTTAGCCCGGACAATGACGGTACTGACGATGATTTGTTCATTCGTCTGAAGGCTGAGACACCTGTTGGACTGAAAAACTGGTCATTTACGATTAACGACCCCAACGGGCGCAAGTTCTGGTCTACAAGCGGTAAGTCTGCAATTACAGAGCAGATGGTTTGGGATGGTCGTGGTGATAACGGCGAACTGGTACAGTCTGCAATGGATTATCCCTATGTATTTACGGTAACGGATAACCTTGGCATGACCAGCACGGAAGAAGGAAAGATTAACATTGATATTCTGGTTATCCGCGTGGGCGACGTGCTCAAGATGGCTGTTCCGTCAATCATCTTCCGCAGCGACAATGCTGACTTTAAGGTGGAATCTGCACCTGGAAAGAAGGACGGCGTAACCAAGGAACAGGCTGCAAACAATGAGCGCATTCTGAACCGTATTGCAGTCATCCTGAACAAGTTTGACACCTACAAGGTAACGATTGTTGGTCACGCGAACCGCACGACGGACAACGAAGAAGAAGAGACCGTGGACAATCCCAAGCAGTGGGGGCCGGCTCTGATTCCGCTGTCACAGCGACGCGCGGCATTCGTAAAGGATTATCTGGTGAAGCATAAGGTTAAGGCAGAACGTCTGAGTACTGACGGTAAGGGCGGACGCGAACCTGTTGCCAACCCCAAGGATGAAGCCAACCGCTGGAAGAACCGCCGCGTTGAGTTCATCTTGAACAAATAAGGGCTTTTGCCCTTTTAACTGGACGGTAGAAAACTGCCGTCTCCCTTTAGCCGCCTTTTATGGCGGCTTTATTTTTATAGACTTTTTATTGGAGACAGTATGAAATTAGCTGATATTAAACCCTATGTTCATAAGGTGCAGTATTATGAAACGGACAAAATGCAGGTGACGCATCATTCAAACTACCTGCGTTTTTTGGAAGAAGCCCGCATTGATTTTCTTGACCAGATTGGCTGGGGCTATGCAAAAATGGAGGAGGAGGGCATTATTTCGCCTGTACTTTCACTTACCTGTGACTACAAGCATGCCACAACTTTTCCCGATGTGCTTACCATTTACGTGACGATTGAAAAACTTTCTGCAGTACGCCTGACACTTTCCTACAAAATCATGAACGGCGAAAAAGTAGCCTGTACTGCTACAACCAGCCATTGCTTTATCAAAAACAACAGCCCCATGATTCTGCAAAAAGAATACCCCGACTTCTACGCCACCCTAAAAACCCTCACCGAATCCTAGCAAAGCGTCTGCACGGCAAAAAACGCACCGCCAAGGATGGCGGTTCACTAGCCAATGACAGAAACGCAACAGCGTTTCTGTCGGATTTTGCAAAAACAAAACCATGCGAGCCGCCAAGGATGGCGGCTGAAAAGAGAGACAGAAGGCTTAGCCTTCTGTCGGGCTTATTTTTGCCAAGGACGGCGAACCGAATACCCCTTACATACAAGTATATCCGCCGTCAACAGGCAGGTTTACGCCAGTGACATAGCTGGAAGCCTTGCTTGCCAGGAAGATTGCGGCGGAGTCGAGTTCGCCTTCGTTTCCGTAGCGTTCCATAGGAATCATTGTCTTTGCATTCTGCTGGAAGAAGTCAGAGTCCAGTGTTTCCTTGGTGAGGGGCGTGTAGAAGTAGCCCGGGCAGATTGAGTTTACGGTGATGTTGTACTTGCCCCATTCAGCGGCAAGAGCACGGGTGAGGTTTACTACGCCACCTTTTGCTGCGTGATAGGGAGCGGAACCTGCGATTTTGTTTCCTACCAGACCATACATAGAAGCGATGTTGATGATTCTGCCGTACTTTGCGGGAATCATTGCTTTTTTTGCTGCGGCACGGGCAACCTTGAAGGTTCCGGCAAGGTCAACATTCATTTCGCCGTTGAACTGTTCATCGGTAATGTCCTCTGCGGGAGCAACCGCACCAGTTCCAGCATTGTTTATTACGATGTCGATTCTGCCGAATTTTTTGAGAACTTCATCAATGACTTCATTGACGCGATTTGTGTCGGTGATGTCGCAACGGAGAGCCAGTGTCTCAACACCGAAAGTATCCTTGATTTCTTTTGCAACTGCGTCAATCAGTTCCTGACGGCGGGCGATTGCAACAATTTTTGCACCCTGATTCGCCAGTGCCTTTGCCATCTGAACACCCAGACCAGTTGAGCAGCCTGTTACGATAGCAACCTGCCCTTTAAGGTCAAAATAATTTGCCATGTCTAAAACTCCTTAAACTGTTTTCTGTATACAGTATAACATAGTTTGTCTTTTTTGGCGAATTTATTTGGCGGGTTTTAGGGCTGCAAGCCCTAGGCGGTGGGGGTGTGGTGAAGACGGTAGGCTGAACCCAGGGGGCGGGCTCGCCCCCTCTATATATGCTCAAGGGGTTTGTGCAGCCATTTCCCGCTGAACCAATAGATGAAAAAGAGCAGGCTGGTGATGCTCCAGGAAATGGGGTAGCAGGCAAGAACGGTGATGATGGTGTTCCAGTGGGGAACAGCGGTGAATAGCCAGACCAGACGCAGAACGCAGACGCAAAAGAGGGTGATTATCATGGGAATAAAGGAGTCTCCCGAGCCGCGGATTATGCCGGAAAGGACTTCAATGGCAACGTAGGTGACCCACCAAGGCGCAAGAAAGTGGAGGATTTGCATGCCGCCTGCGATGACAACGGATTCTGTGGTAAAAAGGCGGAAAATGTAGGAACCAGTGAGTAAAAAAATGACGGTAACGCTGGCAGTCATAAGGAGCGTGATGAGCATGGCCTGACGCATACATTTTTTGAGTCGGTCGTATTGGCGGGCACCGTAATTCTGTCCGCTAAAGGTGGTGACGGCAACGCCCATGGTGCTGACCATTGTCCAGAAAACGGCGTCAATTTTGCCGTAGGCTGCCCAGGAAGCGATGGTGATAGTGCCGAAAGAGTTGATGGCAGTCTGGATAATCATGTTGCTGAGGCAGTAGAAGGTAGCCTGAATGCCGGCGGGAAGCCCCAGCCTGAGCATTTTGATGAGCAGGTGAGGCGTACAGGTGAGTTTTTTGGCCTGAAGGCGGACGGAAGTTTTTGAGCGGCCAAGGATTATCAGGGAGATAATCATACTTTCTGCCTGGCTTGCAACGGTTGCCCATGCCACTCCGGCTACACCCCACTGAAAGGCTACCACAAAGAGCAAGTCCAGGAAGATGTTGGTAAAGACGGCTGCAATCAGGATATAGAGCGGGACTTTTGCATTTCCAACGGCACGCATAATGCTGGATGTCATGTTGTACATGAACATGGGTACCATGCTGACGAAAAAAATCCGCAGGTAGGTCAGGGAAAGTGCCATGATGTCTTCAGGCGTTTTGGTGACGCGCAGAACCCAAGGCGTGGCGGCAAGCCCCAGTGCGGTCATAATTAAACCGCCCACAAAGCACATGACTAAGGCTGTGTGGACGCTGCGACTGGTTTCGCTTTCGTTTTGTGCGCCGAAAAACTGAGAGATGATGATGCCGGCTCCAGAGGTGAGACCGATAAAAAAACTGATGAGCAGGTTCAGGTAAACTGCCGTTCCTCCGCCTACGGCAGCCAGTGCTTCCTTTCCCACAAAGCGACCCACAATGACAGCGTCCACCGTATTGTAGAGTTGCTGAAACAAGGTTCCCATCAGGAGGGGAAAAAAGAATCTGAGCAGGGATTTCCAGATGGGGCCTTGGGTCATGGAATTTTCTGCATGGGGATTACGATATTTTTGTGCGCGTCGGAAAGAAGACTGTGATATCATTGGCATTACTATAGTATGTTCTGAAAAAAAAGAAAAGCGTCCGTGAGGTGGACTACACCGTATGGGCGCTTCTTTGTTGATATGCCTGTACCGAAAGGTGCTTTAGAAATTCAGTTTGTGCTTGATAAGCAGTTTGTCCAACTGACCGGTCTTTACCATGTCGCGGATAACTTCGTTTACGATTTTCGTAATAGACGCATTGTCCTTTTTAAGGGCAACACCGTACTTCATTTCATCGTAGTGTTCTGGCAGAATGGTAACGGAAGAGTCCAGGTAACCGTGGAGAATGGACTTGTCGATGCAGAATGCGTCAATTTCGCCGCTGTCCAGGGCATCTTTAAGCGTGCGGTTTGACGGATAGTTGACGATGTTTACAAAAACACCTTCCTTGATGGCGGCATTTTTTCATCGTAGTGGCGGTCATGGAACCCTGGGTGATGCCGATTTTTTTGTTTTCCAGATTCTTAAAAGAAGTTATCTCGGATGCCTTTTTGACCATGATGCCCACTGAGTCTGTGTAGTAAATGTCGCTGAAGTCAAAATTCTGCTTGCGTTCATCGGTAACGGTGAATGTGGCAATTACCATGTCTACGCGGTCTTGATTGAGGAAGGCCCCGCGATTCTTTGCATTAACGGGAACGAATTTGATTTTATTCTCGTTGCCGAAAATTTTCTTTGCAATAGCCTTGGCAATGTCAATCTCCAGACCTTCATACTGTTTTGTTTTTGGATTCACATAACCAAAGCCAGGAACATCATCCTTTACGCCGACGGTCAGAAGACCGTTTCTCTTGATTTGGTCAAGTGCATTGGGTTTTGCGCTAAGTGAGCCGATTGTAGTGAAGAAGAGGACTGCCATGCAGACTAATTTTGATGAAAGTTTCATTGAATTCTCCCATAAACAGTTTATAGAAAAATGAGTGTCGTGTTATTTTTACTCTTGCTCTTTTATACTACCCTTTTTTTTCTCTTTGTACAACTGCAATCTTGCTTGAAATCTTGTAATTTTTTTCCATATCAGCAATAATGAAGCCTATGGAAACACGTAACATTTTTGAGAATCTCTCTTGTATTGACCACCGCTATTCACTTTCTGAAAAGGCGGTTTTTGACGGACTTTCACAATATATTTCTGAACAGGCATCTATCCGCTCTTGTGCAAAATGTGAGGCTGCGCTGGTAAAGGCACACTTGAAGGTGAGGGGAACGCTGACTGATGCACTGGCAAAAAAACTTGATGACGTTGCCGCAAATATCGACCCGGAAGAGGTTTACACCGAAGAAGAAAAGACCAAGCACAATATCCGTGCTTTGGTAAACGTGATGAAGACAAAGGTTGATGAGCAGATTGGTCCGCTCATTCATCTTGGGGCCACAAGCGTTGACATTCTGGACACGGCTCTTTCCTGCCGTATGCGTGATGTGACAAAAAATGTCGTGCTTCCAGAATTGAAGCAGCTGGAAAAATACCTTTGCGAAATTGCCGAGCGTGAATGTGCTACTCCTCAGGTTGGACGCACCCACGGTCAGCACGCTGTTCCCATTACTTTTGGCTGGAGCATTGCGGAATTTGTCTCCCGCCTGGGCAAGTCAATCCTTCGCATTGAAGAACTGAGCAATGATTTGGTGGGAAAACTGGCAGGTCCAGTGGGGTCTTACAACGGTCCTTCCATGATTGTTCGGGATCCTGAAGAACTGGAACGCATCTACACGGAATTTTTGGGATTGAAGCCCAGCGAATATTCAAATCAGCTGGTGGAGCCGGAACATGTTTTGCGCCTGCTTCTGGAAATGAATGTGGCTTTTGGCATTATCGCAAATCTTGCAGACGATCTCCGCAACTTGCAGCGCAGTGAGATTGGTGAGGTATTTGAATACTTTGCCTCTACACAGGTCGGTTCATCCACTATGCCGCAGAAACGCAATCCCTGGAACAGCGAGCACGTAAAGTCTCTGTGGAAGGCCATGTGTCCCCGTGTGATTACTTTCTACATGGATCAGATTTCTGAGCATCAGCGAGATTTGACTAACTCTGCAAGCCAACGCTTTATTGCTGACTACGTTTCAGGCTTTACCATGGCCGTTGCCCGCATGAATTCTGTGGTAAAGGGCTTGCAGGCTGACAAGGAAGGCATGGCTCGTAACTTGCAGGGTGCGGGCGGAAAGGTGAAGGGCGGTGTTCTTGCTGAGCCCGCATACATTCTTCTTGGCGAGGCAGGCGTGAACGATGGTCACGAAGTTATCCGCAAGATTACGCTGGAGGCTGAAAAGACGGGCAAGACTTTCTTTGAAGTCCTCAAGACCCATGAAGACGCCTATGCAAAAATTACCGCACAGCTTGAAAAACTGGGAATTGCCAATCCTGCGAATTTCTTTGAGAATCCTGCAAACTACTGCGGTCTGGCTGCGGTCAAGAGCAAGCGGCTTGCACAGAAGTACGCTAAACTGATGAACTAAGGTGCTCAAAGGCATCTTTTCTTGCTTGCAGCATCAGGTCTTTGTCGCGGACGGGGTCGGCAATGGCGAATGTCAGTTCGCCGCTCTGGGCGGTTCCTGTGATTTCTCCGGGACCGCGCAGACGCAAATCTTCCTCTGCAATTTCAAAACCGTCCGTGCTTTCCCTCATAATTTTCATGCGGGCAATGCCTGTTTCCGTAATCTTTGCACTGTAAACCAAAAAGCAGAATGACTGCAAACTTCCGCGCCCCACGCGTCCCCGCAGCTGATGCAGTGCCGCAAGTCCAAAGCGGTCTGCCTGCTCAATGACCATGCAGGTGGCTTTTGGCACGTCTACACCCACTTCCACAACTGTAGTTGCCACAAGAATCTGGATTTTTCCTGCGTGAAAGTCCGTCAGAATGCGGTTCTGCTCATCTTCGTCGATACGGCTGTGAATAAGGGCGGCGGAGTAGCCGGGGTAGACCTGAGAAGTCAAAAAGGCAAAAGATTCTTCCGCAGATTTGAGGGCAGTTTTTTGTGCGCTAGTGCCGTCATCGTCCGAAAAATTGTTTTCTATGGCCGGGTAGACAAAATATGCCTGCCGCCCCGCCGCCAGTTCCTGGCGCACGGCTTCGTATACATTATGCTCGCTTCCCTGCCGCACAAGATAGGTGCGGATGGGCTTTCTGCCGCTGGGCATTGTCTTTATGGTCAGCACATCCAAATCGCCGAACACGGTGAGCGCCAGCGTCTGAGGAATAGGTGTTGCGCTCATCATCAAAAGATTTGGTTCCCGCAGGATTGAGTCTGTGCTGGTGCGGCCCTTGTCGATAATTGCTGACCGCTGCATGACACCAAAGCGGTGCTGTTCATCAATGACGGCAAGGGCAAGGTCGTGGTAGACCACATCTCTGGAAAAGAGGGCATGGGTGCCGATGACCAGGTCGATATCACCGTTTTTGAGCGCGTCCAAAAGAGGTCTCCGTCCAGCGGCTTTGAGGTTTCCCGTAAGGTAGGCTACGCGCACATGCAGGGCTTGCAGTTGTCGGGCTGCGTTTTCTGCGTGCTGACGGGCAAGTATTTCCGTGGGAGCCATAATCGCGCTCTGGCTGCCGTAATCAATGACCCGCAGGCAGGCGAAGAATGCTGCCAGTGTCTTTCCGCTTCCCACGTCTCCCTGCAGAAGTGAGCGCATGGCATAGGGGGGCGCATTGTCGTGGGCGGCGGCATAGTTTTTGTCGATGTCCTCATTCATCTGAAAAATCACGGCACGCTGGTCATCGGTAAGGGAAAAGGGCAGCCGTTCAAGCAGTTGTTTTTGCCGCGGAGAGAGAGAGTGGGCAAATTCTTCCGTTGAAACGGGCTTTTGTGCGGGAACAGCGTTTTGGCTCAGGTCTAGGGCGGGAAGTTTTCCGCGGTGGGCAAGGGCGCGCCGTGCAAGAGCCGTCTGAAATGCAAACAGTTCTTCGTAGGCAAGAGTCCGCCGCGCATCCATTGCTTCCTGCATGGTGGCAGGCTGATGAATCTGGTGCAATGCCTGAGCCTTGGGCAAAAATCCGCCTTCTTTCCGCAAGTCTGCCGGAATTTCGTCTTCAATGCCCAGGGCATATTTGGAAAGGGCTGCATTCATGGCCTTTGCAAGGATTTTCTGACTCAGCCCCTCAGTAAGATGATAGATGGGGATGACGCGGCTGTTGGGCACCGGCTTATTCTGCCAGTCGGCAAGGTTTCCGCCGGGTGCAATCTTTTCCGCATCAAAGGCTGTGCATTGAATCCGACCGTATTTTTCTTCAAATTTCCCTGTTACGGCAATGATTGTGCCAATGGGAAGGGATTTTTCCAAAAACGCCCGGTTAAATGCCACCAGTTCAGCCCGCAGCGTGCCGTCAGAAATTATGAGCTTGAGGGTTTTCATCCTGCCATAGCCAAACCATTCATGCCCGATAACCTGGGCAATCGTGTGTGCCCGTGCCTTTTGCCTGAATGCATCCATCAGGGAAAGTCGCTTTGTCCTGTCCTCATAGTCTCTGGGATAAAACTGCAGGAGGTCGCCTACCGTAAAAATGTTCAGGTTTGCAAGCAGGGTAGCCGTAGCAGGTCCCACGCCGGCGAGAGAACTGACTGAATTGAGGATTTCGGCAAGTTTCATAGGTAGATACAGTGTAGTGCATATCGCCAGAAAATGCTATTTGGTTTGTGTAATGCTTCAAAAAAAAATCGAAGATGACGGGCTTTTTTGAGCGGTCTTAGAGTGGCAGGCTGTAGCAGAGCGTTATCAGCAGACCTGTCACCATTTTCAGGACAAGCCAAACGACTGCTGCGGTAACAGTGGCGAAAATCAGTGCCGTTTTGTAGGCGGTTGGTCTTCCTCTCGTAAAAATGGAGGTCATGCGGAAGACAATGGGATTAAGCGTGCGGTCAAGACTGTCCCAAATGGAGCCGTAGCTGTCCTTGCGCAGTAATAGTACAATCAGGCGGATGATGAGCAGAAGAATCAAGAAAAACAAAATGGAGGATATGACGGACCAGATGAGGTAGATTACCATTGCCAGAAGTCCGCCCAGGGTAAATGTCTTTGCCATCGCAAGATTGCGTAAAAGGGTAGATGCCGCAAAGAGCAGGCAGAGGGCGATTGCAGGAGACAGGTCAAACATACCCATGCGTAAAAAGCGAATTCCGCGAAAAAGATTCAGGTAGGGGTCACAAATGGACGAAAGGATGCGTCCGAAGGTGCTGTACTGGGCTCCGGGAAACCAAGTGAGCAGAATACGGATAAAACACATCATGGAATAAAAGGAAATGACGCTGGCAAGCAGCTGAAAAAGTCGTTCAATTGGCATGATTTAAACATAGAAATAATTGCAGAGAAAGTCAAGGAAAAAAACTGGCAGGCAAAGGGAGGAGCAGGGGCTCCCTATGCAGTCCACACTTCCCGCACAAAGGGCATGCCGCTCAGTGTTTCGATAAATTCCTTTGAACTGGGTGCGGTAAGCTGGTTATTTGCCTTAACGGTGTAGGAATGTCCTTCGCTGTCAATATGAAAGAAGACGGCGCAGTTGCCGGAGTTTCCAAAGAGATATTCCTTGAGGTCAAAAATCTGCCTTTCATCAGTGAGTCCGCTTTCCAGCTGAATGTGCAGTTCCTGAATTGCCTTTGTCTGCAAGGCATCTATGTCTTCCAAGGCATCGACAATCAGACTTGCCTGGTCTATGCCGCGGCTTGCGTCGATTTTGCCCTTGAATGCGAAAACCCCGTCCGCATGCACTTGGTTCCTGATGTTTCCCCATGTTTTTGGAAAGAAGGTCAGGTCAAGGTTGCCGTGAAAATCCTGCAGGCGGGCAAAGGCCATCTGGTCGCCTTTTTTGGTGGTGATAGTGCGCAGTTCGGTAATCATGCCCAGGGCGGTGTATTCCTTTCCTGCATTGCGGTTGCGCCAATCGTTTGTGCCGCTTGCTTCCCGTGTTTCCTTTTCTGCCTGGGCATAGCGGGCTTCTCTTTCCATGTTCTTTGAGTTGAGCGTGGCGTGTTCTGCTGCCTGCCGGTAGTCATCCAGGGGGTGACCTGAAACATAGCAGCCAATCAGTTCCTTTTCCATGTTGAGTTTGTCCATCTTTGTGGTGTCCTCAACTTCCTCAAACACATAGTCGCTGAATTCTTTTTCGCCAGATTCCTCAAAGAGACTTACCTGTCCGAATTCTCCACCGCTGTTCTTCTTGTCGCAGTAGGCAACGACTTTTTCCAGATTTGCGAGCAGGGTGGGGCGGTTCTGACCCAGATTGTCAAATCCGCCTGTCTTTATGAGCACTTCTATCGCCTTGTTGTTTACGAGACGCTTATTGTCCTCAACTTTTTGCGACATGCGGTCAACAAAATCCATAAAGTCCTTGTAGGGACCGTTTTCCTCCCGCTCTGCTACGATTGCCCGGGCTGCCGAGTCTCCCATGCCTTTGATGCCTTTAAGTCCAAAGACAATATGTCCATCCACAACGTCAAAGATTGCATCGGAACGGTTTACGTCTGGCGGGTCAACGGGAATGCCCATGCGGCGGGCTTCTTCTATATATTCTGGCAAAGTGTCGGTAGAGGTGATTTCGTTGGTGAGGTTTGCCGCCATGAATTCTGCGGGACGGTTTGCCTTGAGCCAGCCGGTGCGGTATGCAACGACTGAATATGCCGCCGCGTGAGACTTGTTGAAGCCGTAGCCCGCAAAAGGAACCATGATTTCAAAAATTTCTGCGGCATGCTGTTCGGTAAAGCCTGACTTAATCGCTCCTTCAATAAATTCTTTTTTCTTTCCCATCAGGACTTCAGGCTTTTTCTTGCCCATGGCTCGACGGAGCATATCAGCACCGCCCAGACTGAATCCTGCGATTTTTTGGGCAACCTGCATAACCTGTTCCTGATAGACCATAACGCCGTAGGTTTCTTTGAGAATGTCTTCAAGACAGGGATCGGGATAGTGAATTGTCTCCGGCTTCCATTTTCCTTCGATATATTGGGGAATGTAGTCCATTGGACCGGGGCGATACAGGGCGTTTAAAGCGACCAGTTCTTCAAGGCGGCGGGGTTTTGCCTGACGCAAAATCTTCTGCATGCCTGGAGACTCAAACTGGAAGACTGCAACGGTATCTCCCCGACAGAAAAGGTCAAAGGTCTTTTCATCGGTTTCGCTGACGTTTTCGCACTTAAACTCAGGTTCATCGGGCTTGCGGTGCTTGTTGATGATATTCTCCGCATAGCGAATCAGCGAGAGTGTCTTTAAGCCCAGATAATCCATCTTGACCAGACCGCAGGGCTCAATGATGTCCATGGTGTACTGTACGCCTACTTCGCCTGTCTTTGCATCCTTGAAAACCGGTGCCCAGTTGGGTAGGGCGGTCAGTCCAATTACCATGCCGGATGCGTGCAGACCCGTATTGCGCTTACAGCCTTCAAGCTTTACGGCAAGATCAAAGAGTTTTTCATAGCGGGGATCGTGGCGGTATTCTGCAAGTTGCCCGCCATCGGGGAATTTTTCATTTGGCGGGTCAAAGCAGTTTTTGAGTTTTGCCTTCAGGTTTTCCGACACCTTGCTTTTGAGCATGTTGACTTCCGCAAGGGGAATGCCCAGTGTTCGCCCTACGTCTGCAATACAGTTTTTGGGTTTGAGAGTTCCAAAGGTGACGATATGTCCAACCTGTGGTTCGCCGTAGAGTTCGCGGGTGTGCTGGATGATGTCCTGTCGGAAATCGTAGTCCATATCCACGTCAAAATCCGGCATGGAAACGCGCTCTGGATTCAAGAAGCGTTCAAAAATCAGTTTGTAGCGGAAGGGGTCGATGTCCGTAATCGTCATGCAGTAGGCAACAAGGGAACCTGCCCCAGAGCCACGTCCGGGACCAATGGGTTTTTCGTGTTCCTTTGCCCAGTTGATGAATTCCCACACGATAAGGAAGTAGCCCGAAAATCCCATGCCAAAGATAATGCCCAGCTCGTATTCCGCTCGCTCTCGGATTTCGGGGGTGATTTCCTTGTAGCGCATTTTAAGGCCTTTTTCCACAAGATAGCGCACATAGTCGTTCTGGTCGCTCTGGTAGTCATCGCCGTGGGTCTGAAATTCCTTTGGCAGTTCAAAGCGGGGAAGACAGTCCTTTAATTCCTGGGTCTTGTACTGATGAATGGTGAGGTTGCACATGTTGGCAATCTTTACGGTGTTGTCAAAGGCTTCCGGCACATCGGGGAAGAGAACTCGCATTTCTGCTTCTGTCTTGAAGTACCATTCATGCCTGTCACCGCCCATAGTCTGATGAGGCTCGTTCATGTTTTTCTTAAAGCCGATGCAGCGCAGACAGTCCTGTGCCTCCCAGTCTTCCTTTTCCACATAGTGAATGTCGTTGGTCACCACCAGCGGAATATCCAGTTCCCGTGCCAGGGCGATAAGTTTGGGATTGATTTCCTTTTGTTCGGGAAGTCCGTGATCCTGCAGCTCAATGTAATAATGGTCGGGGCCAAAGAGATTCTTGTATTTGAGGGCGATTTCCTTTGCTTCGTCAATTTTTCCCGCAAGAATCAGTTGGGGAAGTTCACCTGCAATACAGGCCGAGCAGCAGATAAGTCCTTCGTGATATTTTTCCAGCAGTTCAAAATCAATGCGCGGTTTGTACCACATGCCGTCAGTAAAGGCGATGGAAGAAAGCCAGCACATGTTTTCGTAGCCTTTTTGATTTTCGCAGAGCAGAATCAGGTGAAAGTATTTTGCCTGCCGTTCGCCGTCTTCCCCCTTGTGTGAGTAGGGAACGGTATTGTGCTCAAGGTGACTTCCGTAGGCGACGTAAAATTCTTCGCCCACAATGGGATTGATGCCGTTTACATGGCAAAGGTGCTCAAAGTTCAATGCGCCGAACATGTTCCCGTGGTCGGTCAGGGCAAGGGCGCTCATGTTGAGGCTCTTTGCCTTTGCCACCAGTCCGTCTAGCGTGGCGCAGCTGTCCAAGAGAGAATAGTCAGAGTGTACGTGCAAATGCACAAAATTGCTTTTTGGTGTGCCCTCAGGCGCATCTGGAAAAACATGATAGTCGGCCATTCCGTTTCACTCCATGTCTGCGAAGTAAGGTAGTTATTGACGTTTGCGCTTTCAGCGCATGCTTGTCAGCCATAGCGCTAGTATAGCGTAAAAGGGCGAGGCGGAAAAGGGCTTGTGAAAAATGGATGAGACTGGTATGCTCAGAATAGTATAAATTTTTGGAGGCAATATGCGGGAAAAAAAGACGCTCGCACTGCTCTGTTTGCTGGGATTTTTTGTACTTTCAGGAGCTGGTGCCATTTCTCTTGAAGGCAAACACTTTCTTGGAACAAAGTGCAAGGCAGGAAAATTTGACTTGCCGGAAGGTTCTACAGAAACCCTGGTATTTGAAAAGGATAATGTCGTTAAACTCGTTGGCACTGGACACGGATTTTCATCTTCTGGCAGTTATAAAATAGAAGAAGCTAAAAAAACGGTCATCATGTGCTTTAATGAAAACGGACAGGGAACACTTATCGGCACTTATACCGATAAGAATTGTGCTTCTATGAGTGTAGACGGTGATGTGAGCCGGGGAATTCTGCATATCTCGCTTTCGGGAGAATTTATCTGTCAGTAAAATTCTTACCTGCTCTTTTGCATGCAGGTCATTGAAAAATATTGATGGATGGGTATACTGATATAGAGAGGATTTTATATGAAGAAAATGCTGAAAAAAATGCTTCCAGTCTCTTTTTTTATGCTGGCTGCTGTGGTATGTTGTGCGGCGCTTGATATTACTGGCATGAAATATAAGGGAACTCATTGTAAGGCCGGTCGTTTTGATTTGCCGGAAGGCTCAACGGAATCGCTCGTTTTTGCAGAGACGGGCGATGGCGTAAAACTGGTTGGAACAGGCCATGGTTTTTCTTCCAGCGGAAGCTATGTTGTTGACGAGGCAAAAAAGACCGTTACCATGACCTTTAACGAAAATGGAAGCGGTGTTCTGGTGGGTTCTTATGACGATGATGACTGCGGTTCTATGGCTGTAGAAGGAAAAGTCCGCAAGGGAATCATTAAGGTTACCCTCACGGGTATTTTTGTCCGCCAGACAATCTAAAGGCCTTTCCTCGTGAAAGGCGGGAAAGCCTTGACATTATATTATATTCATACTATTCTTCTAGGAAATTAAGCAAATAGAGAGGTATTTTATGAAAAAAGTATTTGCTTGTGTTTCCGCAGTCTTTCTTGCCCTTTTATTGCTGGCTTGCAAGGATGAGCAGAAGCCTTTGCGTATCTATGCCATAATCCATGACGAGGAAGCAAAGGCACTTACCGAACTTTTTACCCAAAAGACAGGCATTCCCGCAACCTATCTCCGTGCCACAACAGGGGAACTGGTGAGCCGCGTCATTGCAGAAAAAGATGACCCTCAGGCAGACATTCTTTTGGGCGGGGCAAGTTCCTATCATATGCAGGCAGATGCGGAAGAAGCCCTCTTGCCTTATGAATCTCCTTTGATGAAAAATCTTCCGTCCTATGCGGTCTCCCCTCAAAATACCTGGACAGGCTTTTGCGTACTCACGCTAGGTGTGGGAGTCAATACAAAGCGTTTTGCAGAAAAATTTCCTGGAGTGGCGGTACCGCAGACCTGGGAAGATTTGTTGAATCCCGCCTTTAAGGGTGAAATTGTAATGACCAATCCAGTGGCATCTTCTACCTCCTATCTTTTTGTTCAGGGACAGCTGCAGCGGCTGGGCTGGGATAAGGGCTGGGACTATCTCCTTGCACTTGCACAGTCAGTGGGACAGTTCCCTGACAGCGGTTCGGCTCCTCCAAAACTTATTGGCACTGGTGAATACGCAATCGGCATCGCCTATCTTCATGCACTCACCAAGTACCGCTCTCAGGGCTTTGACATTCAGTTGGTGGCTCCTCCCCAGTCTGTTGGTGATGTGGATTGTATCTCAATTATGCGGAATACAAAAAATCTTTCTGCGGCAAAAGCCTTTGTTGACTTCATGCTGTCGGTGGACGCGCAGGAATTGATGAGTTCCCTTGACTTTACCATTCCCGTAAATCCGGAGGCAAAGCCTGTTGCAGGTTCAATTCCGATTGCCGATGTTGATTTAATTGAGTATGATACTAAAAAGGCTTCTGACCAGCGCAAGGAAGTGCTTGACCGCTGGACAAAGGAAGTCAAGTAGGGGCATTTGCGTCATATCGGTAAGGACGGCGGCAAGCCTTTTGGAATGCTCTGGTTTGCTGTCGTCATTTTTTTTGCAGTTTGTGTTCTCATTCCGCTTTTTTTTGTTGCGCTTACTCCCCGCACTGAGGATTTTCTTTCGGTGCTTACTTCTGAACGCTGGCATACTGCCATGATACATACGGCACTTATCTGCCTGTCTTCCACCTTGCTTTCGGTACTGATTGGCTATGTGTATGCCTATGCGGTGGTGCGGGGTGACATTTTCTGCAAGACTTTTTTTTCAGGCATTCCGATTCTTCATTTGATTACGCCGCCCTTTGTGGGGGGACTGGCATTTATTCTGCTTTTTGGACGGCAGGGCTTTGTGACGCATAGGCTTTTGGGGCTGGATGTGTCTCTCTATGGCTTTTGGGGACTGCTTCTGGCTCAGGTACTGTGTTTCTTTCCCATTGCCTATTTGATTTGTGTGCAGACTTTGCGGGGCATCAATCCCAGTTTGGAGCAGTCCGCTCGGGGAATGGGGGCAAGTCCGCTAAAGATATTCTGTTCAGTTACGCTTCCTCTTTCTTTTCCTGGGATTTTGAGTGCCCTGCTTTTTATCGCCGTTTCCGTGCTCAGCGATTTTGGAAACCCCATGATTGTAGGCGGACGTTTTAGGGTGCTGGCAGTAGAAATCTACACGCAGCTTACTGGCTGGCTGAATGCGGGAACGAGTGCGGTGCTGGGCTTGGTGCTCATTGCGCCGTCAATTCTTCTTTTTGTTCTGCAGAATCATATGCTAAAGGCAAATACCGCAAAAATCGCCACTATCGGAGGAAAATCCTCTCCGCTTCCCAGACAAAAGGCCAGCCTGACGGTAAGGATATTGCTGACGCTTTTTTGTGCTCTGATTACCTTTGCCATTGTGGCTCAGTTTTTTGCCATTGTTGCCGGTGCCTTCCAGAAACTTTGGGGTGTCAACACTGCCTTTACGCTGAGCCATGTAAAAGCCATGGGTGGCTACCTGCATGAATTGCGTAATTCCCTTTGCTTTGCATTGGTCGGTGCACTTATCAGCACGACCATTGCGTCTTTTACCGCTTATGTGACCCATCGGACGGACATGCCTTTGCGCCGCTTTTTGGACGTGGTTGCCCAGCTTCCCTCGGCTCTTCCCGGCACGCTTTTTGGTCTTGCCCTTGCCCTTGCGGCAAATGCCCTGCGTGTCCGCGCTTCCGGTCTCCTGATTGTCATTGCCATGACCGTAGGTTTTTTGCCTTTTTCCTACAGAATTCTTTCTTCCACTTTTGCCCAGCTCAAGACAACCTTGGATGACGGTGCTCGTTCTTTGGGAGCGGACAGGCTTCGTGTGTTCGCCACGATTCTCCTTCCCCTCTCTACAGGCGGCATTTTTTCTTCATTTGTATATGATTTTGTGCGGGGTGTGGGCACGCTAAGTGCGGTTATTTTTTTGGTTTCCTTTAACACACCGCTGGCTTCCGTAAGAATCCTGAATCTGGCGGAGCAGGGGGACTGGGGAAAATCTGCGGCACTGGCATTGATTTTGACCTGCGTAACCTTTATGATTTTAGGTATAGGACGATATGTAGAAACCCGTTTGAGAAAACGGATTTGGAGCGAATGATGGCAGAAGGGGCAAGTCTTTCTCTGGAACATCTCTCATTCTCATTTGGCAAGACTGACGCGGTGAATGACATTTCGCTGGAAGTTCAGCCCGGAAGTTTTACGACGCTTTTGGGACCTTCTGGCTGCGGAAAAACCACTTTGCTGCGCTTGATTTCTGGCTTTCTTACCCCTGATGCGGGAAGCATAAAAATAAATGGCATCGACCAAAGGGGGATTGCGCCTGATAAACGAAAAGTTGGCATGGTCTTTCAGGATTATGCCCTTTTTCCCCATCTTACCGTGGAGCAGAATCTGCTGTATGGACTGAAAATTCAGAAAATGCCAAAAGACCAGGCCTTTGCCCTTATTCATCAGACAGCCCGCCTTTTGGGAATAGCCAATCTTTTGGAGCGCTATCCCCATGAGTTGAGTGGCGGACAGCAGCAGCGGGTTGCCCTGGGGCGGGCACTGGTACTCAAGCCCCTGATTCTTTTGATGGATGAACCGCTTTCCAGTCTGGATGCAAAATTGCGCGCGCTGGTTCGGGAGGAATTGCAGGACATTCAGCGGGATTTTGGCATTACTACCGTCTATGTGACCCACGACCAGGAAGAAGCCCTGTCGCTTTCCGACAGGATTGCCGTCATCAATCATGGTCAGCTTCAGCAGGTGGGAAAGCCGCAGGAAGTGTATTTTACCCCTCAGAATACATTTGTTGCAGATTTTGTAGGCCGGGCAAATTTTATTGAAAACGGGGGAAAGACAAAACTGGTTCGCCCGGAATGGATTTCTCTGCACGCTGCGTCTTCTGACCCGCAGGCTCTTTCCAAAGATGCCGTGGCGGTTATTTCTGGCACTCTTGTGTCCTCAGCCTTTTTGGGAGAAAGTATCCGCTATCGTATAAAGACCGAGGCTGTGAGCGGCGGCATTGCAATTGTGGATGAACGCAGCAGCACCGGAACGCCTGTGGCTGTAGGAAAAAAGGTCTTGCTTGCCCTGCACTCTGTCTACGAAATGCCTTAGGCAAATCTTAAAAATTTGTTATATCTGCATATATTTTTCTCTTTTTTGTAACCGAAAGGCAGTCTGGCGGTTTAATTAGTGATTGCATGATTAGACAATCACAAAGCAGTTTTTTGGTGTATGGAACGCACAAACTGTGCACCAATGTTTTCTGCATCCTCCTCTCCTTTTTAGGTCGTTTTGTTCGTTGAACAGGACGACCTTTTTTTGTTTGCTTTATTTAAAAAACAGCCTTAAAATAAAAGTATCTATGCAGGGAAAAACCCCGAAAATATGGAGGATTATATGAAGAAGGTCTTGGCTGTACTTACAGGCGTTGCCTTGGTACTTGGTTTTGCAGGCTGTACAAAAAAAGAGGCTGCAAAAAAATCAGCGGGTTCGGAAATTGCTTCAAGTTTGATTGAAGCGGCAAAAGCCGAAGGTGAATTGACTGTATACGGTTCTTGTGAGGAAGAATATCTTGCTGCTGCGGTAAATCATTTTTCAGAACTGTATGGCATTAAGACAAAGTATCAGCGTCTTTCTACGTCTGAAGTGTACACAAAAATTGCTGAAGAAAAGGGAAAGCCTTCTGCCGACGTATGGTTTGGCGGTACGACTGACCCTTACAATGAAGCAGTGGCGGCGGGACTTTTGGAAAGTTATGCTGCTGAAAACGCAAAGAATCTTATCAACGACAACTACAAGGATCCCACAAACTGCTGGTACGGTATCTACAAGGGCATTCTGGGCTTCATGGTAAATGATGAGGAGCTTGACCGCCTTGGCATTAAGGCTCCCCGCACATGGGATGAACTGCTGAAGCCCGAATACAAGGGCTTGATTATGCTTTCAAACCCCAACACTGCTGGAACGGCAAAACTGGTTATCAACACAATGGTTCAGATGAAGGGTCACGATGCCGCCATGGAATACTTCAAGGCATTGGACAAGAATGTTGCCCAGTATACCAAGTCTGGTTCTGGTCCGTCAAAAATGGTTGGCCCTGGCGAATGTGTCATCGGTGTAGGCTTCCTGCATGACGGCATCTATCAGATTCTGCAGGGCTACAAGAACATCGGTCTCATTGTTCCTGGAGACGGCACGTCTTACGAAATCGGCGCAACGGCAATCTTCAAGGGCGCACAGCACCCCAACGCCGCAAAACTCTGGATTGAATATGCCCTTTCTCCCGAATGTGTGAATCTGGCAAAGAGCAACGGTTCCTATCAGTTCCTGGTGCTGAGCAATGCTGACCAGCCTGCAGAAGCCGCACAGTTCGGTCTGGACATGAACAACACGATTAACTACGACTTTGAGGACGCAAAGAAAAACAGTGCAAAATACATTGAAGACTTCTTTGCCGCTCTCGAAGGTGGTTCCGACAAATTCAAGACAAAATAGCAGGACAGGTAATGCTGTTTTTTTAACGGACGGTTTGCCTTTTGTGCTGAGGGGCAAACTGTTTGGGCTGGGCATTCTCTTTGGTGCCCGTTTTTTATAGGCAAAAAGGAGGTGCGCATGGCGACTGCTCAGAGTGCACAACTGGAGCGAAAAAAGTTTTTTGCAGACCCGATTATGATTACAATGATTGGCGTTCTGCTTATTTTTTTAACGCTGTTCATTCTGTATCCACTTTTAATGGTTCTGATTGACAGTTTTTTTAGCAGTGGAAAAATCACGCTGGACGTATTTAAGCGCGTACTAAGCCTCAAGCGTTTTCAGACGGCATTTACCAATACGCTTGTGCTGGGCTTTATTACGGGCATTTTTTCTACGGCCATTGGACTTTTGTTTGCGTATGTGGAAGTGTACGTAAAGTTGCGGAGCAAAGTGCTTTCCACGCTCTTTCGACTTGTGTCCATGCTGCCCATTGTTTCGCCTCCCTTTGTGCTTTCGCTTTCAATGATTATGCTTTTTGGACGAAGCGGCATTATCACCCGCTCGCTCCTGCATATTTATGACAGCAACGTGTACGGTCTCAAAGGCATTGCTATCGTTCAAATCATGACTTTTTTTCCGGTCTGTTACCTGATGCTGCGCGGCCTTTTGAAAAATATTGACCCCTCGCTGGAAGAAGCCGCCCGGGATATGGGGGCAAGCCGCTTTAAGGTCTTTAGTTCGGTAACACTGCCCCTTATGCTTCCTGGCCTGGGAAACGCCTTTTTGGTCACCTTTATTGAGTCCGTTGCCGACTTTGCAAACCCCATGCTGATTGGCGGCTCCTACGACACGCTGGCCACGACAATCTATTTGCAGGTGACCGGTGCATACGATTCTACGGGAGCGGCGGCCATGAGCGTTGTGTTGCTTTCGCTTACGGTCATCCTTTTTCTGATTCAGAAATATTATCTTGAGGCAAAAACCGCCGCAACATTAAGCGGAAAGGCCAGCCGACAGCGTATGCTGATAGAAGACAACTCGGTGCGCTATCCTCTGGCGATAATCTGCGGACTGGCATCGGCTTTTGTCCTGCTTATGTACATCATGGTGCCGATTGGTGCCCTCTTTACGCTGTGGGGACGTGACTATCATCTTACCTTCAAGTGGTTCAACTATATGTTCAGAACATCGGGCTTAAAGGCATTCAAGGATTCCTTCCTGCTTTCAATCATTGCCGCACCTATAACGGCATTTCTTTCCATGGTTATTTCCTACCTTGTGGTCAAGAAAAAGTTTAAGGCAAAGGGCTTTATTGAATTTGTCTCCATGCTTGCAATGGCTGTTCCGGGAACGGTTTTGGGTATCGGCTATATCCGCGGTTATGCAAACGGACTTTTCCGCACGGGAGTTATGAGTAGTCTTTACGGTACGGGATTGATTCTGGTCATCGTCTTTATCGTCCGTTCTCTTCCCACGGGAACAAGAAGCGGTATCTCTGCCCTAAGGCAGATTGATAAATCAATTGAGGAAAGCGCCTACGATATGGGTGCTGGCTCTGGCCGCGTCTTTATGACCGTGACGCTTCCCTTGATTCGCGATTCATTTTTCAGCGGACTTGTTACGGCATTTGTACGCTCAATCACGGCAATTTCCGCAATCATTCTGCTGGTTACTCCCCAGTATCTTTTGATTACCTGCCAGATTAACGAGCAGGCAGAAAAAGGCAGTTACGGTATTGCCTGTGCCTATGCGACGGTGCTGATTATCATCACCTATGGTGCGGTTCTCCTGATGAACTCGCTGATAAAATATCTGGGAACCAGTAGACCAGTAAAATACAGATAGGAGTTGTTAGTATGAAAGAAAAGAAAGGTGTAAAACTTGACCATATTTCTAAGATATATCAGGATCCCAAGACGGGAAAAGAATTTTATGCGGTAAAAGACACTACGCTGGAAATCAAGCCCGGGTCTTTTGTGACGCTTTTGGGACCCTCTGGCTGTGGAAAGACCACGACCCTGCGCATGATTGCAGGCTTTGAAAGTCCCGATGAGGGAGACATCTACCTTGGAGACGAAGCCATCAATGCACTCCCGCCGAATAAACGCGATACTGCCATGGTATTCCAAAGTTACGCCCTTTTGCCCCATTACAATGTCTTTGACAATGTGGCCTATGGTCTTAAAATCCGCAAAATTCCCAAGGCAGAGATTGAGGAAAAAGTGCTTTCCATGCTGAAACTGGTGGAGATGGAAGGCATGGAAAGCCGTATGACAAATCAGCTTTCTGGCGGTCAGCAGCAGCGGGTGGCCTTGGCTCGAGCCCTTGTGATGGAACCGGGAGTCTTGCTTTTTGATGAGCCCCTTTCCAATCTGGATGCAAAACTCCGCGTCACCATGCGTACTGAAATCCGTAAGATTCAGCAGAAGGTGGGCATTACTGCCGTCTACGTGACCCATGACCAGAGCGAGGCCATGAGTATTTCTGACCAGATTATCATTATGAGCAAGGGCAGGGTGGAGCAGATTGGCTCTCCCCGGGAAGTTTATTACCACCCCAACAATAAATTTGTGGCTGACTTTATCGGTGAGGCAAACTTCTTGGATGCGGATGTAAAGTCTGCGGGTGACGGCAAGGCGACGATTGTGGTGGGCGGAAACGAAATGACTGTTCAGAACTACATCGGTGCAAAGGCAGGGGACAAGGTTTCGCTGGTTCTTCGCCCGGAAAATGTCAAGCTTGCTGATTCCGGCACACTGGAAGGAAAAGTCACCCTTTCTACTTTTATGGGCTCGTATCAGTACTATCAGGTGGAAGTGGACGGAAAAGAAATTCAGATTACCGATTACAATCCCCTAGGACGCAAAATCTATGAGGCTGGCGAGACGGCATATCTGGACTTTGACGCAAACGGCGTGTACGTGCTGTAAAACATAGTATTTCCTATTGATAAACTAGGTAAATAATGCTACCATTGTGTTGTCAGTAGGAGATGGTGATGAAAGGTGATTGTCCGCTGCAAAGACAGATTATATGTGTAGCCGCACTTTTTTTGTGTGTGCTTATGCCTTTGTTTGCAAAAGCTAAGGCTGATTCGTCATCTCCTGCAATGCCTGAGCGGGTAGTTGCGCTTTCAAAATCAGTGGCAGACATGTGGCTTTTGGCGGGCGGCAGGCTTTCGGGAACGACAAGTGACGCACTTGAGCTGGACGGTATTGACGGTGCGGTGAGCGTGGGTACTTTGACGACTGCAAGTCTTGAGGCAATCGTCTCTCTAAAGCCTGATTTGGTTCTTTTGACCTTGGATATTCCCTTGCATAAAAAATTTGTCGGCACGTTTAGGGATTTGGGGATTTCCACTTATATTGTCAATGTCAAATATTTTTCCGACTACGAAAAAGTCATGCGGGATTTTACTGATTTGACTGGCAGAAAAGACTTGTTTGAAAAAAATGTCGCTTCCGTAAAAAGGGACATTGATGCAATTTGCGCTTTGTCTCAGGCACAAAGGAATAGAAAGGAAAAGGCAGCAACCTATCTTTTTTTGCGGGCGAGTGCGACAAAAAATAAGGTTCTCAAAGACCATTTTGGAAACGAAATCTTTGTAAATCTGGGCTTACAGTCCATTATTTCTGACGAAAGTGCCCTTGATGAAGTGAGCGTGGAGGCAATTGTTAGGGCAGACCCCGCCTACATTTTTGTGACGAGTCAGGGAAATCAGCAGAAGGCGGATGAAGCCTTTTATCGTGCCTATGCCTCAAATCCTGCTTGGAAGAATCTACGCGCAGTAAAAGACGGGCATGTTATCATGCTGCCAAAAGACTTATTCAATTATAAACCGAATGCGCAGTGGGCAAAAGCCTACGAATATGTTTTGGGTGTGCTTTGATGCAAAAAAAACGTGGGCCGAATATCAGTTTTTCCCTCCTCGTCTCTGTTGGATGTGCCTTCTTCCTTGTCTTCTTTATGCTTGCGCTGTTTGCAGGAACAAAGGGTTTGACTTTTGGCGAAGGCCTTGCTGCGGCACGAGAGGGGATTTTTGGTGAGGGCATGGAAAGGGGTGCGCAGACTATCTTACTCCAGCTGAGACTTCCCCGTGCATGTGCGGCGGTCTTGTGCGGAGCGGCCCTCTCGGTTTCCGGGCTTTTGCTCCAGTTAAGTTTGAACAACACTCTTGCAAGCCCTGGCATTATCGGGGTGAATGCGGGCGCAGGTCTTTTCGTGCTTTTTGTGTCGCTTTTCTTTCCCTATGCGGCCTTAGTTCGTTCTACCAGTGCTTTTTTGGGGGCATTGTGCGCGGTCTTCATTGTCTACCTGATTAGCGGGCGGGCGGGAATTACCAGAACTACGCTTGTGCTTTCTGGCGTGGCAGTATCTTCGCTTATGACGGCAGGAATTGACATTCTGATTACACTTCATCCGGAAATCGTGGTGGACAAAATCGCCTTTAGTTTGGGCGGCTTTCAGAATCTGAGCCTTGCTTCCCTGCGCATTGCCTCTCCCGTTATTCTGCTGTCGCTTGTGGGTGCTTTTTTGCTTTCTGGAGGGATTGATTTATTTCAGCTGGGAGATGAGACTGCATTTGGCTTGGGGCTGAATGTGCGCTTGTGCCGGGCTGCTGCCATTGCGGTTTCGGGCATTCTTGCGGGGGCGGCGGTGAGTGTGTGCGGACTTTTGGGCTTTGTGGGACTTTTGATTCCCAATTTTATCCGTATGGTCAGCAGGAATAAAACGAAGCGGAGCATAATCCTCTGTGCTCTTTTGGGCGCGGATTTTTTGCTTTTTTGTGATCTGCTTTCCCGCATCCTCTTTTTTCCCTATGAACTTCCTGTGGGATTGTTTCTTTCTTGTCTCGGCTCGCCATTTTTTATCTGGATGCTGATTTCCAAAAAGAAGAGGCTTTCCGTATGATTCAGATTAAAAACCTCAGGGCGGGGTATGATGGAAAAGAAATCTTGAATATTCCTTCGCTTGCTTTTAATGACGGCGAGATTACGGCGGTAGTCGGCTTGAATGGGAGCGGAAAGTCAACCCTTCTCAAATCAATTTTGGGCATGAACCGCTATGCGGGAGACCTTCTGGTGGACGGAAAAAATCTTCTTTCCAGTGGACACAAGACGCGGGCAAAAACGCTTGCCTATCTTCCTCAGGTACATTCATCGGCAAGTCTTGATGTATACACGCTGGTCTGCCATGGACGATTTCCCTATCTTGGTTTTTCAAAAGTGCTTGGGCAAAAAGATAGGGATTTGGTGGAAAAGGCACTGCGTCTGACGGACATGTGGGAAAAGCGTGAAAAAAATCTTGCTGAAATCAGCGGGGGTGAGCGGCAGCGGGCCTATCTTGCCATGGTTATTGCTCAGGACACCCGCATGATTTTGCTTGACGAGCCTACCACCTATATGGACATAAAGCACCAGGTGGAGATTTTGAGGGTCTTGCGCTCCCTTGCGGATCAGGGCAGAGGGATAGTGCTTACAAGTCACGATTTATCTCAGAGTTTCAGTCTGTGTGATAGAGTGTGCTTGATGCAGAATGGAAGCATTGTGGCACAGGGGAGAAGTGAGGAACTTTTGGCAGATTCCTCTGTGGTGCGGAGCGTTATGGGAGTCAGCCTGCGAGAGGTGCAGGGCGATGATTTTTTGTACCGCTATGGTATTATTCAATAAAAAAGGAGTTTTTGTTGAAAACTTTATTAGGGGAAATGGATTTATGACAAAATGGACTGGCCTAGCATTGGGACTGTTTCTTGCCTCTAGTGTCTGTGCGGCTGACTTTACTACAAAGGGAAACATACTTTTTGGAGGCACGGCGGTGGAAAGAACATGGGATGCAGCCTTTGATAATTCGAACATTGACTTTGGCGGGCTGTATCTGATGGGAGACTTTATTGTTTCGACAAAAAAAATCACCGCCGGAGGAAAAATCTACTGGCGCGTAAAAAAATCTGACGATAGCCGTGATTTGGACAGCGATACTGGCTTTGCCCAAAAACTGGACATTAAACGCGCCTACATCAGGTTTCGTCCCTTTGGTGACAGCCTTCTTGAAATTTCCGGCGGAAAACTCTACTCCTACTACCTTACGGGAAATTATTTTCAGCTTGCAGAAATCTACACAGGCTCAAGCCGCTGGGGAAAGACAGGCGTAGGCGTAAAAAGTGAATTTGCAGGCTTTACGCTTGGCGGGGCAATTCCCCTTACGGAAAGTTATCTGGAATTTCAGAACTACCGCGCTTTCTTCCTTGCCGCTGAATACGATTTTTCTCATCTCTCAGAAAAGGTACCGCTTTCCTTTGGTGCGTCTTTCGGCATGGAATATTCTGCCACGGAGAAAAAAGGTGCAGATACCGTGGTGGAAAAGAATGTGTACAGCACAGTGAGTTTGAATTTCAAGCCGAAAACAGACGGATTTCTTTCTAAAGTGAATGTGGCTCTTTCTGCTTCCTTCAACTCTGAGCCCTATGTGGCAAATTCTACGTTTAAAAACGTGACGAACTACGGGGCAGACCATCTGTCTAAGTCTCACTTTGCTTCAGTAAATTTCCGTGGCTACCTTGGGCCGGTGCAACTGCTTGCAGAAGGTGAGGCGGGACATTCTTCCGAGGGCAGCATGATTCCCCTCTATGGAGGAGCGCAACTTTTAATTCCCCTGGTGGAGCATCTGGCCTTTAAGCCCCGCTTTTTCTATTACGCTGCCCTTGATGCTTCCGATGGCGCAAACAGCCGCATGACCTTTGAGTTCTATCCCCGCCTTTGGATTACGGCTGGACAGTGGATTTTTTCTCTTGGTGCAGATTTTTTGCATAAGCAGGTTGCAGAGTCCGCCTGGCGGTGGGAATGGTCGGTACCCTTCTATGTGGAATACAAAATCGGAAAATAACCTAAAAACTGTGGTTATGAAGTAACAGGATGATGCTTTTCCATGAAAGGAGACTTGACAAAATATAAACCTAGTAATACCATGGGAAAAGTTAATAAATAACATGAGGTACTATCGGAGGCAAGGGAAATGGCAGGAACAGTCGATAAAGCCGCACTCAAAGCGGGCGGACTTATGCCGCAGGTTCAGCAGGGAAAATATTCTCTGCGTGTAATGACAATCGGAGGAAATATGACTGCCGAGCAGATTGCGACAATTTCGGCAGTGGCAAAAAAATACGGACACGGCTATGTGCATATGACCAGCCGTCAGGGTATTGAGATTCCTTTTATTGATGTGGAAGACGTGGACGAGGTAAAGGCTGAACTTTTGGCGGGTGGTGTGCCGACGGGTGTATGTGGTCCCCGTGTGCGTACGGTTACTGCCTGTCAGGGAAAGGCAATCTGTCCCAACGGAATTATTGATACCTATCCCATTGCTGAAGAACTGCACAAACGCTATTTTGGCCGTGCCTTGCCCCATAAATTTAAGTTCGGAGTGACGGGCTGCCGGGCAAACTGTCTTAAAACTGAAGAAAATGACTTTGGCGTGAAGGGTGGCATGGAAGTCAAGGTCAACAATGAAAAGTGCAAGAAATGCGGCGTGTGCGTTAAGACTTGCCGTTGGAATGCAATTACTCTGGACAAAGAAAAAGGCATTTCTTTTGATGCGGAAAAATGCGTCAAGTGCGGTCGCTGCGTAAAGGCGTGTCCCTTTGATGCATGGCAGGGTGAGGCAGGCTACGTGGTGTCTTTAGGCGGGCTTTTTGGAAACGAAATCTACAAGGGTGAATCCTTTTTGCCGCTTATCAAGGACAAGGAAACCCTGTTTCGCGTAGCGGATGCCGCAATCAATTATTTTGAGCAGAATGCAAAGCCCAACGAACGATTCCGTTTTACGATTCAGCGTACAGGTGAAGAAAATTTCAAAAAAGCAATGCTGGAGGCATACAATGGCTGAGTATGTTTCTGAAAATGGCGTAAAAGCAGATGATTTTGTTGACATTACCGATAAAGTGTGTCCGCTTACATTCGTAAAGGCAAAGGTCGCCATGGAAGAACTGGATGATGGTGAAATTCTTGCCATAAAAATGAATGACGGTGAGCCGGTGCAGAATGTGCCGCGCTCAATGAAAGATGAGGGGCATCAGGTGCTGGAGTTGAACGACAATGGCGACGAAACCTATACGCTGTATGTGCAGAAAAAATCATAAGTCGGAGGAAGAAATGACTATTACAATTGCGGGTGTTAAAAAAGAGGTGAAAGACGGTATCACCTTGCCGGAACTTATTGAGCAGGAAAAAGTGGAGACACCGATGTATGTAACTGTATCCATTAATGAAGAGTTTGTAAAAAAATCCGATGAGGCAGCCACCGTGCTAAAAGAAGGGGATTCCGTGGAATTCCTCTACTTTATGGGAGGCGGTCAATAATGGCGATGACGGACGAGCAGATTGAACGCTATTCCCGCCACATCATTCTGAATGAAGTGGGCGTAAAGGGACAGAAAAAATTGCTGAATGCAAAAGTGCTGATTATCGGTGCTGGTGGACTGGGTGCTCCTTGCGCCATGTATCTTGCGGCGGCTGGCGTTGGTACGATTGGCATTGTGGACGCGGATGTGGTTGACCTTTCCAATTTGCAGCGGCAGATTATCCACGCTACTGCCGATGTAGGAAAGCCAAAGGTTAAGTCTGCGGAAGAAACAATGATGGCCATGAACCCGGATGTGACGGTTAAAACATACCAGCTTTTTGTCAATTCCACGAATATCCGTGAACTTGTCCGCGAATACGATTTTGTGATAGACGGTACGGACAACTTTCCTGCCAAATTTCTGATTAACGATGCCTGTGTAATGGAAAAAAAGCCTTTCAGCCATGCGGGCATTATCAGGTTTAAGGGGCAGTTGATGACCTATATTCCAGGACAGGGGCCATGCTATCGCTGTGTCTTTAAGGATCCGCCGCCAAAAGACGCTGTACCCACCTGCAAGCAGGCGGGCGTTATCGGTGCAATGGGTGGTGTAATCGGAAGCCTTCAGGCGATGGAGGCAATAAAATACATCGTGGGCGTGGGCGAAAGTCTTGTGGGCAAATTGCTCACCTATGACGCGCTTAAAAATGATTTTCACGCAATCAAATTGCCGCCTGTTGACGGGAAGTGTCCTGTCTGTGGCGAAAATCCCACGATTACGGAACTTATTGACTATGAGCAGGCGGCCTGTGATTTAAAGTCTGCGCACTAAAAAGGGGAAGGGTAGCATGATAACCATAAAAAAATCGGATTACGAAAAACTCCTTTCTCATGCCAGAAAGTGTCTTCCCGAAGAAGCCTGCGGACTGATTGCGGGCACGGAAAGTGACGGTGTTAGGGAAATCAAAGAGGTGTATCTCCTTGAAAACACCGATCACTCCCCAGAGCACTTTACCATCAGCCCGCAAGACCAGTTAAAAGCCATAAAGGACATGCGCGCCAAGGGGCTTTCTCTTCTTGGAAACTGGCATTCTCACCCGGAAACGCCCAGTCGTCCTTCGGAAGAAGATAAAAGGCTTTTTTTTGATTCAAAGGCACGCTATCTGATTCTCTCGCTCATGGATAAAAATAATCCCGTGCTCAATGCATTCATCGTAGAACATCACACGGACGTTACCCGTGATTTGATACAAATGCTTTGAGTAAGGCTTTTTGAAAAAAATCAAAAAAGTGTATTGACTAAAATGTAGCGAAAGTGTAGCATATTTTTACTTATAAAACCTACTAAACAGATAGGTAATATCAAAAATATAAAGCATCGGAGGTGTTTTATGAAAAAAGTAACAGTATCAGGTATCGCTCTCGTAGCGGTGGTTACCCTTGCGGTATTTGGCGTAACATCATGCAGCAAGAAAAATGGCACCGCTTCTGGCTCTGCTCGTGCAGCAGGAGAAAAAGTGACCATTACCAACGTGTCCTATGATCCCACCCGCGAACTCTATGCCAATTACAACAAGATTTTCGCTCCCCACTGGAAGGAACTGACTGGTCAGGATGTGGAAATCACCCAGAGCCACGGCGGTTCTGGAAAGCAGGCCTTGGAAGTGGCAAATGGTCTTGAAGCAGACGTAGTGACCCTTGCGCTGGAATACGATGTGAATGCCGTACAGAAGGCTGGCTTGATTCAAAAGGGATGGCTCTCTGAATTCCCGCTGGATTCTTCACCCTATACTTCAACAATCGTTTTTTTGGTACGCAAGGGTAACCCCAAAAAGATTCTTGACTGGGATGACCTTATCCGTTCGGGAGTGGGAGTCATTACACCAAACCCCAAAACATCTGGCGGTGCATGCTGGAATTACCTCGCCGCATGGGCCTTTGCTCAGCGCAAGTTTAATAATGACGAAGCAAAAGTACGTGATTTTGTAAAGAAAATCTATGACAATGTTCTGGTATTGGACAGCGGTGCGCGTGGTGCCACAAACTCATTCGTGCAGAACAAGCAGGGCGATGTGCTTTTGGCATGGGAAAACGAGGCCTTCTTGTCTATCGCTGACTATCCCAATGACTATGAGATTGTTACCCCGTCTCTGAGCATTTTGGCACAGCCGTCAGTTGCCGTTGTTGACGAAGTGGTTGACCGCCGTGGAACCCGTGATGTTGCTACTGAGTATCTGAATTATTTGTATTCAGAAGAAGCACAGCGTCTTGCAGGAAAGAATTTCTATCGCCCGTCAAATCCCAAAGTGCTTGCTGAGTTTGCAAACCTATTTGATTTGAGCATCAACCTCGTAACGATTAACGATTTTGGCGGTTGGGATGCTGCTCACGACAAACACTTTAAGAATGGTGGACTCTTCGATCAGATTTACAACAAAAAGTAAGCAGTGATATAGATTGGAGAGAGGATGTCTGGCAGTCGCATGAAAGTGTGGCTGCCATTTTTTGAACATGCGCGAGAGAGGAATCTGAGGAGTATGAGTAAAAAACAAAAGCGTGTTATTCCTGGCTTTGGCATAAGCATGGGAGTCACGATAAGCATTTTGAGCCTTATCGTATTGATTCCATTGGCATCGCTGGTGGTGTATTCAGCCCGTCTTGATTCCAAGGATTTTTTTGCCGTCATCACCCGTGACCGTGTGCTTTCCAGTTTTTGGGTCAGTTTTATTACAGCCTTTGTCGCATCATTGGTGAATGCAGTCATGGGAACCATTATTGCTTGGGTGCTGGTTCGCTATACCTTTCCCGGGAAAAAAATTATGGACGGCATCATAGAACTTCCCTTTGCGCTTCCCACGGCGGTTGCCGGTATTTCGCTTACCTCACTGATGGCAGATACGGGCTGGGTGGGAAGCATTTTTGCTCGCTTTGGTATAAAAATCGCCTACACAAAAACAGGTATTACGGTTGCACTTATTTTTATCGGCATTCCCTTTGTTGTCCGTGCCGTGCAGCCCGTACTGGAAAAATTTGATGCCGCCTACGAAGAAGCAGCCAGTGTTCTTGGGGCAAATCGCCGGACTATTTTCCGCCGGGTCATCTTGCCAGAACTTTTGCCTGCCCTGCTTACTGGTACGGGGCTTGCATTCGGTCGTTGTCTTGGTGAATACGGAAGCGTTGTCTTTATTGCGGGAAATCAGCCCTTTAAGACAGAAATTACACCGCTTATCATCATGTCGGAATTACAGGAATATGATTATCCTGCGGCAACGAGTATTGCGCTTGTCATGCTTGTCTTTTCTTTCCTCATTCTATTTCTGGTGAATGTGATGCAGACCCATAATACAAAGATTCTGGGAGGTAAGGCATGAGCAAAAAAGACAGGAACATTCAGATGCGTCTTAGAAAAGATTCTGGCTTGGTAAAGTGGCTTTTGATAGGAGTAAGCGTGGTTTTTCTTTTTGTGCTTTTGATTTTGCCACTCATTACCGTTATCGTCAATTCGCTTGCAAAGGGGATTTCTTTCTATGCAAAGTCAATTTCCGACCCCTATGCACTCAAGGCAATCGGGCTTACGCTTAGAGCCACCTTGTGGTCGGTGCTCATCAACACGGTGTTTGGACTTTTTGCTGCGTGGACAGTGACGAAGTTTCGCTTTCATGGCAAAAAAGTGCTTACGACGCTGATAGATGTTCCCGTTACGGTTTCGCCGATTATTGCGGGTTTGATTTTCATTTTGATTTTTGGGCGGCAGAGTGCTTTGTTTCCCTTTCTCAAATCACACGGCATTCAGGTTGTCTTTGCGGTTCCGGGCATCATTCTTGCAACGGTCTTCGTTACCTTTCCTTTTGTGAGCCGTGAATTGATTCCTGTGCTGGAGACACAGGGAACGGATGAGGAAGAAGCGGCTGCGCTCATGGGGGCAAAGTGGCACACGATTTTTACACGGGTTACCTTTCCCCACATTAAATGGGCTTTTTTGTACGGCGTGGTTTTGTGTACGGCGCGTGCCATGGGAGAATTTGGTGCGGTTTCCGTTCTTTCTGGACATTTGCGCGGTAAGACCAATACGCTTCCCCTTCATATCGAAATTCTCTTCAATGAATTTCAGTATGTGCCAGCCTTTGCCGTGTCTTCAATACTGGTGCTCTTGGCAATCGTTGTTTTGATTTTACGCACGACGCTGGAAAAGGTGGGAAAAAAGGAACAGGAAGCGAACAGGTAGGAGAGATAGTGTATGTATGTAGAATTGAAGCATATTAATAAGACATTTGGCTCGTTTAAGGCATCTGACGATGTGTCTTTTGGTGTGGAAAAAGGAAAACTGGTTGCGCTTTTAGGACCAAGCGGGAGCGGAAAAACCACCATTCTCCGCATGATTGCCGGTCTTGAGTCCCCTGATTCTGGTGAAGTTATTATCGACGGAAAAGTGGTGAACGACATTTCTGCAAGCAAGCGTGGCATTGGCTTTGTCTTTCAGAATTACGCCCTTTTTCGCTATATGACGGTGGAAGAAAATATTGCGTTCGGCTTAAAAGTGCAAAAGTTAGACAAGGGTTTTATCAGACATCGTGTGGACGAAATGATTGAACTTGTGGGGCTGCATGGCATGGGAAAACGCTACCCCAGTCAGCTTTCAGGTGGACAACGACAGCGGGTGGCCTTTGCCCGAGCCATTGCGCCTAATCCCCATCTCTTGCTTTTGGACGAACCCTTTGCCGCTATTGACGCAAAGGTTCGGCAGGAGTTACGTACCTGGCTCCGCTCAATGATTGGCAAACTGGGTATTACCAGTATTTTTGTTACCCATGACCAGGAAGAAGCGGTGGAAGTGAGTGATGAAATTATCGTGACCAATCATGGCCATGTGGAGCAGGTGGGAAGTCCTCTTGCCATCTATCGTAAGCCGGAGACTGCCTTTACGGCAAAATTTTTTGGTCAGGCGGGCTATTTGCATGACTATCATGTTTTTAGGGATTTTAAAATCATCGAAAATGCAGATGAAGCCTTTACCCGACCGGAATTTGTCAAAATCTCTAAGAAAAATGAAGTGGAAAAATACACCTACTCTGCAGTGAACGGCGTGGTCAAAGATGTCTGCTTCCGGGGTACGCATATTGAGCTGAGGGTGGCTGTGAATGATTCTGAAATCATCGCAAACCGCCGTCTGGATGAACCTCCGATAGAAATTGGCGAGACCGTGAGTGTCTTCCTCTACCGAATTTTCGTCACCAAGGGAAATGAAGTGTATCAGCTTTTGAATCAGGCACTTGATGAGGATTATGTCTTTATTTAGGATATAAACATAGTGTTTTAATAGGAATAGTAGTATTTTTTGATGAAAAAAAAGGATATACAGACAGACGTATTGATAATCGGTGGCGGAACGGCTGGCTCTTATGCGGCGATTACCTTGGGAAAGCATGCAGAACTTTCTGTGCTGGTAGCGGAAAAAGCTAACATTCAGCGTTCGGGCTGTCTTGCCGCTGGTGTGAATGCGCTTAATGCTTACATTACTCAAGGTCACACGCCTCAGGATTATGTTGATTACGCTACAAATGATGCGGAAGGCATTGTGCGCCCTGATTTATTGCTTTCGTTAAGCCAGCGGCTGAACAGTGTAAGCGCAGATTTGGAAAGGCGGGGACTGGTCATCTTAAAAGATGAAAATGGCAAATACGTAAGCCGCGGCTGGCGCAACATCAAAATCAATGGGGAGAACATAAAACCCCTGCTTGCATCAGGTGTGCGCGAGCAAAAGAATGTGCGCGTTATAAACCATCTGAATATCACCGATTTGGAAACGGTTTTTGATGCTGACGGAAAAAGGCGCGCTGTGGGAGCCTTTGGTTTTGATGTAAACGATGGAAGTTTTTATCACATAAAAGCCCGTGCCATTCTAATGGCGACAGGTGGAGCGGCGGGATTGTATCGTCCGAATAATCCTGGCTTTTCGCGCCACAAAATGTGGTATTCACCCTTTAATACCGGTGCGGGTTATGCCATGGGCTTGCTTGCGGGCGCAGAGATGACAAGTTTTGAGATGCGTTTTATTGCCCTGCGCTGTAAGGATACGATTGCACCTACGGGAACAATCGCACAGGGAGTAGGTGCAAAACAGGTGAATGCAAATGGCGATGTGTATGAGACGAAATATGGCATAAAGACAAGTGAACGCTGCTGGGGTACGGTGGAAGAAAATCGTGCCGGACGGGGGCCCTGCTATCTTGCCACCAAGGGGCTTAGTAGGGAAGCGGAGCAAGACTTGTACAAGGCCTATCTGAACATGGCTCCCAGCCAGACACTTACATGGCTTGAAAAGGGGATTGGTCCTGCGGATGAAAATGTTGAGGTGGAAGGTACAGAACCCTATATTGTAGGCGGTCATACGGCGAGTGGTTTTTGGGTGGATAATGGACGTGCAAGTACGGTGCGCGGGCTTTTTGCTTCTGGTGATGTTGCTGGCGGTGCGCCACAAAAATATGTGACAGGAGCCCTTGCCGAAGGTGAAATTGCCGCGGAAAGCATTGTGGCATTTTTGGCAGAGGCAGGAGCAAATAGTTTGCCAGATGCCAGTGATTCAGCTGCGTGCACAAATATATATGCCGAGTATAAATCACATTTTCGGATGGAAAAGCATAAGGACGGGCAGATATCCTTTTCCGCAGAGCAATTGGAAGAATCCATGCAGAAAATCATGGACGAATATGCCGGCGGCATTTCAACGGGCTATCGCTACAATGAAAGTCGCCTTGTTGTAGCAGCGGAAAAAATCCGCGAACTGCAAGGACTTGTTCCGAGGATTCCCGCATCTTGTGCAGATGACCTTTTGCGTATTTACGAGTTGCGGGAACGGCTGATTGTCTGTCAGGCACTGATTGCCCATATGCGGGAGCGAAAGGAAACACGGTGGCACAGTTTTGGTGAGCATGCTGACTATCCCCAGAAGACAGAGGATGGCTTGTGCTATATCAATTCTGTGTATAAAGATGGCGACGTGCAGATTATTCATCGTCCGCTGGTAAAAAACGGAGAACGCTATGAGCATCAGCATTAATCAGAATGCATGTATCGGGTGCGGTGCATGCGTTGAAGTCTGCCCGGGAAATCTTATCAAGCTGACTTCTGTCACAAAAATGGGTGACAGGGGCAAAGCCTTTATCAAACATGAACGCGATTGCTGGGGATGTACCAGTTGCGTTAAAGCCTGCCCCAAAGAGGCAATCAGTTTTTTCCTCGGTGCGGATATTGGTGGACGAGGTGCACGGCTTACGGTCAAGACAAAGGGCAGTGTCCGCACATGGAGCCTTGCAAAAAACGACGGCAGTGTGCAGGAAATTATTGTTGACGGAAACGCGGCAAATAAGTACTAAAGGAGTGAATTTTGGCAGTATTATCTCATCTTGATGAACTTGAGGCGGAGGCAATCTATATCATCCGCGAAGTGGCGGCAGAATGTGAAAAGCCGGTCATGCTGTATTCAATCGGAAAAGACAGTTCGGTTATGCTGCATCTAGCCTTAAAGGCCTTTTATCCAGAGAAGCCGCCTTTTCCCTTTCTCCATATTGATACGACATGGAAATTCCATGAGATGATTGCCTTTCGCGACCATGTGGCACAGAAATATGGACTGGACATGCTTGTGTACACGAATGAAGAGGGGGCTAAGGCGGGCATCAATCCCTTTGACCACGGTTCTGCCTATACTGACATTATGAAAACACAGGCTTTAAAGCAGGCACTGACTAAATATCAGTTTACGGCAGCATTTGGCGGGGGAAGACGCGATGAAGAAAAATCCCGCGCAAAAGAACGCATTTTTTCTTTCCGTAATGCGGCGCAGGCATGGGATCCCAAAAACCAACGGTCCGAAATGTGGAAACTCTACAATACGCAGATTCATAAAGGTGAAAGCATGCGCGTTTTTCCGCTCTCAAACTGGACTGAAAAAGACATCTGGCAATACATTCGCCGTGAAAATATAGAAATCGTGTCCTTGTATTTTGCCGCAGAAAGACCAGTCATTGAGCGCGATGGTGCAATCATTCTGGTGGACGATGACCGCCTCAAATTGCGCGATGGTGAAAAAATCCTGCATAAGTCAGTGCGGTTCCGTACACTGGGCTGCTATCCGCTTACCGGAGGCGTGTACAGTACGGCAGACACATTGGACGGCATTATTGACGAGACATTGAGTGCCGTAACAAGCGAACGCACCAGCCGTGTGATTGACAAGGATGGCGGCAGTGCCAGCATGGAAAAAAGAAAGCGAGAGGGGTATTTTTAATGAAGACAAGAGAGACACAGGCAGAAAACGGACTTTTAAAATTCATTACATGCGGAAGTGTTGACGATGGGAAGTCAACGCTCATCGGTCATATCCTCTACGATGCAAAATTGCTTTTTACCGACCAGGAACAGGCCCTGGAACTTGATTCAAAAGTGGGCAGCCGAGGTGGAAAAATTGATTATTCACTCCTTCTTGACGGACTGATGGCAGAAAGAGAGCAGGGAATTACGATTGACGTTGCTTATCGCTATTTTTCAACAGAAAAGCGCAGTTTTATCGTGGCAGATACTCCTGGCCACGAAGAGTATACACGCAATATGGCAGTGGGCGCATCGTTTGCTGACCTTGCCATTATTCTGGTGGATGCAGTGCATGGCGTTCTGATTCAAACCCGCCGTCATGCCAGAATCTGTTCGCTCATGGGAATCAAGCATTTTGTCTTTGCCGTCAATAAGATGGATCTGGCGGACTACAGCGAAAAACGCTTTTCCCAAGTGACGGCACAGATTAGCGAGGTTGTCTCCGAACTCAATTTGCAGGATGCGGTGATTATTCCCGTGAGCGCGACCGAAGGCGACAACGTGACAAAAAAAAGTCCTTCCATGCCCTGGTATAAGGGAAAAACGATTCTTTCTCACCTGGAGACTGTTGTTGTTTCAGACAGTGCAGAGGATAAAGGCTTTATCCTTCCCGTGCAGCGTGTGTGCCGCCCCAACCATGATTTCCGTGGCTTTATGGGACAAATTGAATCGGGCAGCGTTAGCCTTGGCGACGAAGTGACTGCGCTTCCCAGCGGAGAACATGCCCGCGTAAAGAAAATTTTGCGTGGTTTTTCTGAGCGGCAAGAAGCAGAGCGTGGTCAGGCGGTGAATATCGTGCTTGACCGCGAAGTGGACGTAAGCCGTGGCTGTGTGTTTGTGCGTGATACCAGCATCCCCATAAGCGATAGTATTACGGCAACCCTGCTTTGGATGGACGATGCACGGCTTGAAAGCGGCAAAAGTTTCTACATCAAAATCGGCACCAAGCAGATTCCCGCAATCGTTACCGCCATCCATTATGCGGTAGACGTAAACACTGGTGAACACAAAAAGAGCGTGAATCTGAGCAAAAACGAAATTGCCAGCGTGGATATTTCCTTTACCGAACCAATTGTCGTGGATGAGTTTAAACGCAATCATACACTGGGTGAATTGATTTTGATAGATCGCATCAGCAATATGACGAGTGCCTGTGGTGTTGTAACTGAAGTTGCAAAGACTGGCGCAGGACGCACTTCTGTTACGGTGGATCCTAGGCGGCGGGCGGCAATAAAGGTGCAGACTCCGCTTGTAGTCGAATTTGTATTGGGAAAAAATGGCGTTACTGAAGAACTTGTTGCCAATGTTGAAAAAAAATTATGTGATGCAGGAAGACACACCTACCGCTATCTTCCTTCTGCAAAAGAAGACTTTGTTTCTGTGGCAGAGCATCTTTTTGCCGCAGGACTGGTTGTGCTTCTTGCGCTGGATGAGCGGCTTGCCTCTGAGGCATCTGGTAATTCATCTGATAAGCCCTGGTGGTATACAGGCTGGCAGAATCACTTTGTACAGGTGAATGTCGATGATATTTCCGACATCCTGCTTTCAAAGACCGCATTTTCTACAGCAGACGGCTATGATTATGCAATATAGTGCAAGAGTCTTGAAAGAAGAATGCCTTATGCTAAAAATCGTGCCGCTCCCAGTGCGTCCAGCATTCGAGCCAGCAAATCCCAGCTCTCTGGCGTAAGGCTGAGCAGATTGTCGTATTCGGTGTGGAAGAGCCGCCATGTTTTTGGCATTTTTTCCACATACTGAAAGTGATAGGGAAGGGCACTGCTGTCAGTGCGGTCTGAGTTCATCACCACTTTTTCAAGGTTCTTGTCCCGCATGAGGCTGCGGGCATAATCGGTGGCTTCGTCTGCGGGCAAAAAGGTGATGGCCACCGCTGGTATGCCACAGGCAAGAAAGCCCGCATTGTCACTGTAGGGCACGGGAAGGGTCATCCAGGACTGGGGGCTTACTTCCCGCAAGAGATTCTGTGTGCGCTCAAAAAGACTTGCAAACTGCTTCTTAAAGGTGCTGTTTACTTTTGCATGTAAGCCCGCCTGGGCAAGAATCGGTACCGTTCCACGCCCACAACTGTCAAATACATATACATCATCTTTTGTAATGCCAAGTTTGCGGAAGAGTTCTGCAAGTCCAAATGCCCCCTGTTCAGTTACACCTTTTTCCCCCAGTTCTTCACCATCGGTAAAGAAAATCCTCACATTGTGTGCGCCACCTCGCAGGGAAAAATCGTGCAGGCGGACTGCAAAATCCGCAATGGCTAAATCGCAGACGCTGTTGTCGTTTGCTCCGGGACTGTTGGGAACACGGTCGTAATGAGTCAGCACTGTTTTTATCTTGAATGTGGGATTGTATGCGCTTTTGGGAAAATGAACGAGTATATGTTTGCGGTCGCCGACTGGCACAAGAGATGTCTGTACGCCACGCTGCAAGAGGTAGTCCTGCAGGAATGCAAGCCTGTCGCAGTTTGGCGCAATATATGCTTCCAGTTCAGACGGAAATCCAGCCATTACCGTAATGAGGCCAGCGGAATGCAGCCGGGAGTATTGGTTGCCCTTTCAAGCACGGCGTATTCTTCCAGCAATTTTTTTTGCGCGCTGGAAAGATGGGTAGGTGTCTGAACGACAATTTTAACGTAGAGGTCACCCTTACCGTTTCTGCCTGAATAGGGAATGCCCTCCCCCTTGATTTTGAGCAGCTTGCCGTTTGTTGTTCCTTCCGGCAGTTTGATTTCAATTTTCTTTCCGTCAAGGGAAGTGACAAAAATGGTCTCGCCCAAAGCCGCCTGTGCAATGGTAACGGGAACGGCACAGAACAAATCCTGACCGTCACGCTCAAAATATTCATGTGGCTCAACATGGAGCACTACAATCAAATCACCCGCAGGACCGCCATTTTTACCTGCATCGCCCTGATGGGGAACGGTAATGCGCCTGCCATCATCTACACCTGCGGGAATGGTAAGCGTCATGCGCTTGCTCTTTTCTTCTACGCCTGCACCATGACAGGTAGAACAGGGCTTGTCAATCATGGTACCTGCACCACGACAGGTTGGACAGGTCTGCTGAACGGCAAAAAATCCTGCACTTCTGCGCACCTGACCTGAACCGCCACAGGTAGAACAAGTCTTGCGTTTTGAGCCTTTTGCCCCGCCGCTACCGTTACAGGCAGAACAAGTTTCATTGTGCTGGAATTTGATTTCGGCTTTTGTGCCGTATACTGCATCTTTGAATGAAATGTTCAAGTCGTAGCGCAGGCTTTGTCCTTGTGCAGGATCCGTTGCGGAACGGGCACGAGAGCGGCCACCGCCAAAGATATTTTCAAAAATATCGCCAAAGCCGCCGCCTCCGCCCATGTTTCCAAAGATGTCGGCAAAATCATTGAAGGCATGGCTATACTGGGCACCGCCTCCGCCACCCATTCCACCCATGCCGTCTAATCCGGCAAAACCGTACTGGTCATAGATTGGTCGCTTCTGATCATCGGACAGAATTTCATAGGCTTCTGTCGCTTCCTTGAATTTTTCTTCCGCTTCCTTGTTGCCGGGATTTCGGTCAGGGTGATACTTTATCGCCAGTTTGCGATATGCTTTTTTGATTTCTTCTTTGTCTGCGCCCTTTTGAATTCCCAGAACTTCGTAATAATCTCGTTTCGCCATTTCTGATTTCACCGTAAAAAATATCGAGTTATCATAGTCGTAACTCACAAAAACAGGCTGTCAGCATGAAGTTCCAGTTTTGGAATCTTCCAGACCTACCGCTGTCCGCACGGTGAGCGTAGTAGGTATTGGACTCGACATCACTCGCCCCGCTCACAGTGCGTCCTGCGTCAGAACTTCGCTTCCCGCCTGTTCTTGAAAATTGGTTGGGCTGTGTACCCAATCTTTTTTATCTGCAAAAAATCTCACGCATTAGTTGTCGTGCACTTCATAGTCTACATCATCGGCCTTGCCTTTGTCAAAGCCTGACTTGTTGGCGGAGTCACCTTCGGCATTGCCTGCGGAAGCACCATCAGCGTTTGCGGCGCCTTCTGCTCCTGTAGCAGCACCTTGGGCACCCTGCTGCTTGTAGACTTCTTCTGCAATCTTGTAAGAAGCGTTTTTCAATGCCTCTGTCTTTGCCTTGATGTCTTCGGTGTCGTTTCCTTCAAGAGCCTTCTTCAATGCGGCTACGGCATCTTCAATCTGCTGCTTGTCGGCTGCGGCAACTTTGTCACCCAGGTCTTTCATGCTCTTTTCAGTTGCATAAATCAGGCTGTCGGCTTCGTTCTTTACATCAATTGCCTCGCGCTGCTTTTTGTCTGCCTCTGCGTTAGCTTCAGCATCCTTAACCATGCGCTCGATTTCCGCGTCGCTCAGACCGCTTGAAGAGGTAATCTGAATGTGCTGTTCCTTGCCAGTTCCCAAGTCCTTTGCAGAAACATGCACAATGCCGTTTGCGTCAATGTCAAAGGTAACCTCAATCTGCGGAACGCCACGGGGAGCGGCCGGAATGCCGACCAGGTCAAAGTTACCCAGTGTACGGTTCTGGCTTGCCATTTCCCGTTCACCCTGCAGGACATGGATGGAAACTGCGGTCTGACCGTCTGCAGCCGTAGAGAAAATCTGGCTCTTTTTGGTCGGAATCGTTGTGTTGCGGGGAATCAGTTTGGTAAAGACACCGCCCATGGTTTCGATACCCAGTGAAAGGGGTGTAACATCCAGCAAGAGAACATCCTTTACGTCACCCTGAAGAACACCGCCTTGAACAGCAGCACCAACAGCAACTGCTTCGTCCGGGTTTACGCCCTTTGAGCCTTCCTTACCGAAGATTTCCTTAACGATTTCCTGCACCTTGGGCATACGGCTTGAACCACCGACCAGAAGCACTTCGTCAATCTTGTCCGCCGTAATTTCAGCGTCAGCCATAGCCTTGCGGCAGGGTTCCTTCGTGCGCTCAAACAAGTCATCGGTCATCTTTTCAAATTCAGCACGGGTCAGAGATTTCTGCAAGTGCTTTGGACCTGTTGCATCAGCCGTGATAAAGGGCAGGTTGATGTCCACGCTTGTCTGGTTTGAAAGAGAAATCTTTGCATTTTCAGCCGCCTCACGCAGACGCTGCATAGCCATTGAGTCCTTGCTCAGGTCAATGCCGGTATCAGCCTTAAAGGCGTCAATCAGCCAGTTTACGATTGCGCGGTCCCAGTCATCGCCGCCAAGGTGGGTATCACCGTTGGTAGACTTAACCTCAAACACGCCGTCAGCAAGTTCAAGGATAGAAATATCGAATGTACCGCCACCCAAGTCGTAGACGGCGATAGTCTTTTCTTTCTGGTCTTTCTTAAAGCCGAATGCAAGTGCGGCTGCTGTCGGTTCGTTAATAATGCGCTTTACGTCCAAGCCTGCAATCTTACCTGCGTCCTTGGTTGCCTGACGCTGAGAGTCGTTAAAGTATGCAGGAACAGTGATGACCGCCTCTGTAACCGGCTGTCCAAGATAGTCTTCCGCGGTTTTCTTCATCTTCTGCAGGATGAAGGCAGAAATTTCCTGAGGGCTGAACTCTTTGTTCTGACCGCCTTCCTGTACTTCAACGCGAACATCCTGACCGTGGTCTTTTACTGTGTAGGGCAGTTTTGTCGCCTCACCCTGCAGTTCACTAAAGCGGTGACCAATCAGACGCTTTACTGAATACACTGTGTTCTTGGGGTTTGTAACCATCTGGTTCTTTGCGGGAAGACCCACAATGCGTTCGCCTTTTGCGGTAAAACCAACGATAGACGGTGTAGTGCGTCCGCCCTCAGAGTTCTGAATGACGACCGGTTCACCATTTTCCATAACGGAAACACAAGAGTTTGTAGTTCCCAAGTCAATACCAATAATCTTTCCCATTTTATTTGTCTCCTATATAGTTTCTCTTTTTTATTCAGCAGGTTTTACCACCATGACTTTTGCGTGGCGGATAACCTTGTCCTTCAGTTTGTAGCCTTTTAAGTACACGGCGGCAAGCTGTTCCTTCTTGACCTTTCCTTCCTGCATACCGATGGCCTCATGAATGTCCGGGTCAAACTCATCGCCTTCCTTGCCGAATGACGACAGGTTGTACTTGTTTTCCAGCATGCTCACCAGATTTTTATTGACCATCTTGATGCCTTCAACGATGGATTTTACGTCAGTTGCCGTGGAAGCTGCTTCAAGAGTGCGGTCAAAGTTGTCCAGACTGTCCAGCAAGTCCTTGAGCAAGTTTGCGTTTCCGTAATCAAAGGCATCCTGCTTTTCCTGCAGCATACGCTTGCGGTAGTTGTCAAAGTCTGCCGCACGGCGCAAAAGCTGGTCTTTCAGGTCAGCATTTTCTTTTTCAAGCGCGGCAATCTTTGCTTCAGGGGTGTCAGCCTTTGTGTCTGCATCCGCTCCATCGCCAGATTCCGCATTTTCGGCAGTCTGTTCAGCCGCTTCTTCGGATTTTGTTTCGTCAGCCGCATCGGCTTCTGCAGAGTCCTGCTCTTTCTGAGTTGCTTCCCCTGCTTCTGTCTTTACGTCTTCCTCTTTTTCTTTTTCCTTCTTAAACATTCCACTGTCCTAAAAAGTTTTCTTTATATAAGTAAAATACTAATGCAAGGGGGATTTCGTCAAGAAAAATAGTAAAAAATATTCATGGAATTTGCAAGAGAAGAAAAACAAAGCCCCAGGGCAAACGCATTCCTAGCAGTAGCGGTATTCTGCACCGTCCGCACCCATAAAAACCCTTACCCTGCTGTTTTCGATAAAAGAGTTTTCAAAAAAGGATTGCAAGTCCATTGCGCCGTAGGAAAGGAGTTCATCGGGATTGTAGTGGAGTTCTACTCGGCTTTCTTCGCCTTCGCCATAACAGCGGGCCAGGGCTCCGTTTAAGCGGACAATGTTGCTGACAAGGTCAAAAAGTTGCGGCTTGTTTTTTTCTTCATATTTAAATGCAAGAAAGGCCAGCTGCATTTTTTCTATTTCAGAATGATGTACGCTTGTCGGATTCCAGTTTGCGTGCAGTGAGCAGTTATTGTGGTTCTGCCACTCGGCAAAGTCCTGAAAAAAACGCGACGGACTCATTTTGAGGGGAGCTAGTACTGGCAAAAACCAAGTCACCGCCCGCCCCAGCGTGTAAAAAGTCTGGCAGGCAAATGCACACTCCTTTGTCATGCGGATGTCCTGGGTAGAGAAGGTTGCGGTCGCTTTTGGCGGGCGGATACAATCGGCTTCCAGTTGGGGAAAGTCAATGTGATTGGGGTAGAGGGAAAGGGCAAAGTCAAGCCTGTCCCGAAAAGCCTTTACGCTGTCTCCGCTTTCGCTCGCAAATGTCAGGGAAAAGCCAAAGACCAGTCCCAGAGTATTGAGCATCTGCGCTCGGCGGGCATAGAATTTTTTGTCAAAGAGGTAGGAGCCAGCCTTGCTCATGCCCTCCAGGGGAATTTCCAGCGAGCAGTACAGATTGCTTGCCGCCTTGGCAATATCCATGTCCAGCAGGGAGGCGTCTATGGGAAGGGTAAGGAACACAGTAGGCGCAGAACGGGAAAAAACCTGCAAAAAGTGAAGCAGTTTACCCTTATGGGAAAGAATGTTTTCATCCTGCAGGGTAAATTCAGTTATTCCCCGTTGGGATAAGGTAGAGAGAGAAGATTCTAGTGCATCAGAGGAAAAATGGATGGTATCCGGCATAGGCGTTATTCCTTGCGGAACTCGAATCTTGTAGGGGCTGTAATATCCGGGCGTCCGCGAACAGCAGTATAGCATAAGCATACCCGCTTGGGCTATGAGGGGTTTTCTTACGAGTGAGCCTTTATGAAGTCATCAAACTGTTTTATGATTTTTTGCTTTAACTCGTTTGCAAATTGAATTGTCTCATTTTCTGCATGACTGGTCTGCATGTATGGAGTTTCCAGAAACAGCTGGTAGGGAAATATGTTCAGTTCGTCAGTCATCTTTTGCAACACATCTACTGAAGGAAAATTCTTTCCGTTTTCAATTGCATTCATATAATTTTGGCTCAGACCAATTTTTTCAGAAAAAGTTAATTGTGAATATCCCGCCTGACTTCTGTAAAACCGTACGTTTTGTATAAAAATCTCTTGTATGTGTGTCATTGTTCCATTATGACAAAAACAATTTTTTTATAATTCAATGTATTACAGTTATAATACCTTTAATCCAGTTGATTTAAAAGTGTAATACAGTTATTATTTATGTAATACAGTTATTTTCAGAGGTGTGATTTGGATAGGTATGCCCTGCTGTGCGGATCGGCTCCAAAAGGCTTTCGTCAAGAAGCATTCGTGAAAAAATACGACTTACTCACAAGGGGTAAAAATGCGTGTGTGCCGGAGCATGTCATCGAATTTCCGTATGGCGTGAATGAACTGTTTCTCGAAGGCGTTTTAAACAGCGTGTTTGAGGAGGTTGCGGACAACGACGGCGAAGTACTTCTGTATTTTTGCACACGGATTGAAGAAGATTTGCACGCACAACTTTCAGGCTCTTGTGTCGCGAATGCTGGTGTTTTTCGGCTTGGGGAAGATGAGATCAGAAAAGATGTCGTTGCCTATTATGAGGAGGAACTTGCAGAAATCATGGGAGTAAAATGTCATGTGGAATATGAATCCTGTGCTGATTTTGTGAGCGAAGAATTGCTTGGCTGGGAGAAAATCAGATAATGGCGGGAGAAGCGATATTCTGCAATCTTACTTTTAACATTCTCCACAAGAGGGACTTGTTTATCAGGGCTGATGATGAGTTGAAATGTATTCTTCCGGTCAATGCCCAGGTTATTGTGCTGGCAAACACGAATGAGCGCTTTCTTCATTTTATAAACAGCAATTATGCAACTTTTGACGGCGAGATTCCTTTGAAAACAGCCCGTGTAAGCAATGCGTATTTTAAGGACGCGGAAAAACTTTCCGGGAGCGAGATTGTGTATGATTTTGCGCAATTTGCAAAAGAAAATGATTTGAAACTGTTTTTTTTGGGCGGCAAGGCGGATTCAAATGCAGAGGCCGTTTTGAACATTCGTAATGCCTATGGCGTTAAAATTGACGGTTTTTCACCCGATTTTGAAGAGTATCCATTCTCCGAGAAGTTTGTACTTTCATGTCGCGAAAAAATAAGAGCGTTTAAGCCTGACATTCTCTTTGTAGGTTTTGGCGCACCCAAGCAGGAATACTTCATCGAAGACAATTTTGATTTTCTGAAATCCTGCGGCGTAAAATATGCCTTGGGAAGCGGCGGAACTTTTGAGTTCGTGTCGGGAAAAATTGTCCGCGCTCCCCGTTGGATTCAAAGGGCAGGACTTGAAAGCCTTTTCCGCTTCTGCAAGGAAATCAGCTGGATGCGTTTCAGGCGGATTTTGTATTCATGTAAGTTTTATCGGTATGTAAAACACGCTCCTGATTTCTAAGGGGTTGGGTGACGGGAGAACAGATGAAATCAAATTTTGCGGCAGAAAAATCAATTAAAACAAGTGCAGTTCTCAATATGATAAAAACGGTAATGGGAGTGATTTTTCCGCTGATTACGTTTCCGTATGCTTCAAGGATTCTGCAGCCTGCGGGTTTAGGAAAAATTACTTTTGCTAACGCTGTTGTCAGCTATTTTTCGATGATTGCTGCCCTCGGAATCAACATGTATGGAGTCAGAGAAGTCGCAAAACTGCGCAATGACAGGGCTGCCCTTACAAAATTTACAAAGGAAATCTTTACAATAAATATGATTTCGACAATGGCAGCCTGTATCCTTCTTGGGCTGGCAATTCTATTTCTTCCGCACTTTGCAGAATATCGCAATCTTTTGATTGTCTGCGGAACGGCAATGCTCTTTATACCTGTCGGAATGGATTGGCTTTATACAGGACTGGAGGAATTTGCTTATATAGTGCTGCGTTCCCTTGCATTTCAAGTTATCAGTTTGATTTTACTTTTTATTTTTGTCAGGACAAAAGATGATTATCTAAAATATGCGGCGGTGGGAGTTATCTCATCTGTTGGAATAAATGTGTGTAATTTTATTCATGCACGTAAATTCATTTTATTCAATATGAAAACGGACAGGGAGCTGCGTAGTCACCTAAGGCCAATTTTCACACTTTTTTTTATGAGCGTTGCCGTAAGTATTTATACGGTTTTGGACACAACAATGCTGGGTTTTATTGCAGGTGATGAGCAGGTCGGTCTGTATACCGCGGCGACAAGACTTAACAGAGTTGTCGTTTCAGTAATCAGTGCTGCTACAGCAGTTCTTCTCCCCCGGCTGTCTTTCTATATTTCACAAAATAACAGCCGCCAGTTTTTTGAACTTTCAGAAAAGGGGCTGAATTTAATTATTCTTCTTTCGCTTCCTTGTGCTGTTGGCTTAAGTCTTATAGCGCGTCCTGTAATTTTCCTTTTGTGCGGCAGCCAGTATGAGGCGGCAGTTCCCATAATGAAAATTATGAACCCGATAATTGTCGCAATTTCGTTGAGCGGACTTATTGGCGTTCAAATATTTATTCCTTTAGGAAAAGAAAAAGTGACATTTTTTTCTGTTGTATTAGGAGCGATGATTAACTTCTGCCTGAACATCATTTTTATTCCTCGACGAGGTGCTCTTGGGGCTGGCATTGCAACAGTTTGTGCAGAGTGCTTTGTAAGTTTCTTTCAGTTTGCCTATGCGCATACCTATTTTGACTTAAAAAAAATTCTAATTCATGCGGTTCAGTGCCTTGCATCCTGCGGCATACTGTTTTTCTGCGTTCAGTTACTGGTGAATATAGAAATGCCTGTGCCTATCATGCTTTTTATTTCCATTATGCTTGGTTCCGCCTCATATTTTTTTGGACTTGCTTTGCTGGGAAACCAATTTTTTTTATCCCTGTTAAAGGAGTTTTTTAAAAGATGAAGTATGATTATCTTGTTGTCGGCTCTGGTTTGTACGGTGCGACTTTTGCATATTTGGCAGGACGGAAAGGAAAGAAGTGCCTTGTCATCGACAGGCGTCCTTGTCTAGGCGGAAATATATATTGTGAAGATGTTGATGGAATTCATGTTCACAAATATGGAGCCCATATTTTTCATACGTCGAATAAACGCGTATGGGATTTTGTAAATTCCTTTGTTCCTTTCAATCACTATATAAACTGTCCCGTCGCCGACTACCGGGGAAAACTATACAATCTCCCCTTTAATATGAATACATTCTATGCATTGTGGGGATGCAGGACACCTGCTGAGGCAGCAGCAAAAATAGAAGAACAGAAAATGCAGGCGCTCGCAGCTTTAAACGGACGCACGCCCGCAAATCTGGAAGAACAGGCCTTGTTTTTGGTTGGGCATGACATCTACGAAAAATTGATTAAAGGCTACACTGAAAAGCAGTGGGGGCGAAAATGTGCTGATCTGCCGCCATTTATTATCAGGCGACTGCCGGTCCGTCTGACATTCGACAATAACTATTTTAATGATACATATCAGGGAATACCGGCTGGCGGTTATAACAGACTGACGGAGGGGTTGCTTGCGGGTATTGAGGTGATGACGGATACTGATTTTTTTGCAGATCGGGCGCACTGGGAAAGCATCGCCGAAAAAATCGTGTTCACCGGCAGAATTGATGAATTTTACGGGTATCGCTTTGGAAAACTTGCCTACCGCTCTGTTCGATTTGAGACAGAAAAACTACATGAGCAGAACCATCAGGGAAACGCAGTGATAAACTATACGGATGCCGCCGTGCCATACACACGAATCATCGAGCACAAGCATTTTGAACCTGAAAATCCTGCATATCAGAAGCATGTCACGGTCATCAGCAGGGAGTATTCGACAGAGTGGAAGGACGGAATGGAGCCTTTCTATCCCGTGAACGATGAGAAAAATTCCGCGCTCTACAAAAAATACGCCGCGCTCGCCCAAAACGAAAAGAAAGTGATTTTCGGTGGACGGCTTGCGGAATACAAGTACTATGACATGGACGATGTAATTGAAAAGGCGATGAGAGATGCAGAGGAGTACTGAAGTGAAGTTTTTTGTCTATTGCCCCAGTGGTGTAGTTACCGGAGGTGCGGAATTACTGCATCAGTTTGTCAGCGTTCTAAATGATTTTGGCTATAATGCCTTTATAGTTTATTATGGCGAATCGTCTAGGTCAATTCCTTCTGCGTACGAGAAGTATAATCTTCATCTATCTGAAGAAATTGAAGATGCGGAAGATAATGTTGTTGTTTTATATGAGGGGTATTTTTTGCCTTTGTCATTTATAGAGAATGCAAAAATTGTCCTATGGTGGCTTTCTGTTGATAATTTCTATTATTGCCAGTCCGACAGTATTTCGCTTTTTGACTTGTATAAATTTAACAAGAAATTATTTCTCAAAGAGCTTGTCAAGTTTTTTTTGAGAAGAAGAAATCCACATATTTTTTCTTTAAAAGACTTGGTAAATGATAAAAGAATTGTGTTTAATGCATATCAATCAGAATACGCAAAGTCATTTCTGGTGCAACATAATTTTAAGAATTTACATTCCTTAAAGGACTACATCAATGATGATTTTTTTTACAATGATAAAACAAATATAAAAAAAGAGAATTGTATTGTTTATAATCCGAAAAAAGGTTATCAATTCACGAAAAAACTAATTTCCAAAAGTCCATATTTAAATTGGATTCCAATCGAAAAAATGACCAGAGACCAGGTAAAAGATCTTTTGCGTAGAGCGAAGATTTATGTTGATTTTGGATATCATCCGGGCAAGGATAGAATCCCGCGAGAGGCTGCTATGAGTGGATGTTGTGTTATTACGGGGAAACAGGGTTCTGCTGGTGTTTATGAAGATATCCCAATTGATGAGCAAAAATATAAGTTTGCACAGAAACGAAGAAATATAAAGGAAATTCTCAAAGCAATATCTGAGATTTTAAAAAACTATGAGTATGTTGTAGAAGACTTTTCTTTTTATCGCAAAAAAATTGCATCTGAAAAGAAAGAGTTTATTGAAGATTGTAAAAGTCTTGCATATTTCTTTACAAAAAAAATTGAAAAATCGTAATGGAGAAGTGACTTGGGATTTCGAACTAATATCAGACTTTCTGTATTGAAGAAAAAATTCAGGAGAATGAACACGCATAACGCTATGAAACTTTTGAGCCTTTGCAATCCCTCAAAGATTGTTGTAGGAAAAAGAAGTTATGGTGAAATCAATGTAATCGATTCGTCTTCATCCAATAACAAGTTGTACATTGGCAGTTATTGCTCGGTCGCCCAAAATGTTCGCTTTTTATTAGGGGGTGAACACTGCACAAATACAATTTCGACTTATCCCTTTAAGGTTCGTTCTTTTGGCTGGCAGCAAGAAGCTGGCTGTAAAGGCGATATAGTCATACACGATGATGTATGGTTATGCGAAGGTGTCATTATTTGTAGTGGTGTTACCATTGGCCAAGGAGCAGTGGTTGCGGCAGGGGCTGTTGTAACTAAATCTGTTGAACCGTATGCAGTGGTGGGTGGAAATCCCGCACGATTCATAAAATGGAGATTTGATGAAAAACTTAGGATGGAACTTTGCAATATAAATATTGAAAAATTATTTGATAGTTTTACTTGTTCTGATATTAGCGATATTTACTCTCCCTTAGATGAAAGATTGCTTCTACGGTTGAGCAAACGACTTGGGGAGATGCAAAAATAATGACAGGACTTTTTTCACCCACCGTAATAGGATTTTCACCAGAATTCTCTCTGTACCTGTTTACTTTTCTTATTTCGTTTGTTGGTTTTATGATTTCAATGATTTTTCCATTTGATTATTATTTATTTTCCTTTGTCGTGTTGTTGATTTTTTTTACATTCTTATTTATTTCAAAGGAAATTTATTCCCTGAAACCTGCTCATATTGCAACATTTCTGGCCTTTTTCTCATTTCACATAAATTATCTGGTTACAGGTAAATTGTATCACTATGACCTGTGCATTTTCAATCTTTCTGCGTTCTACATTACAATGTGCATATATGCCCTTCTGCTTGGTTTTTATATGACGAAAGAAAGGTGCAGTAAAATAAAATTTGATGTATTCGGCTATTATCCATCGCGCGCCATAATTCTTTTGCTCGGTCTTTTTTCTATTGCAGTTACGCTCTTTTTCAATGTTATCGGATATAAAACAACTCATACTGCGGTCGCTGAAAAATCGATTTTTATTTTTGATTTGCTGATTTTTATAAAAAACAGCCTGAATAGTATTTTGTATTTTGATTTGTTTTTTCATTTGCTCCATAAAAAGAGGGTGAAGTATCAAATCATAGAATTTTTGCTGGTATTTATAAATATTTTCTTCGGGCTTACTTCCGGCTCTCGGGGAGCTGTGCTAATCGGTTTGTTTATTGTTCCCTATCTCTATATTCTTATCAAAAGACAAATCCCATTCAAAATGATTGCTTTTGCCTTGCTCTTTCTTGTTTTTATTATTCCTGTTTCTCTCGCCTATAGGGAGTCTTCACTATTTTCCACAGTTTCAAATCGAAGTATTTCATCAAAAATCCCCGCCATACTGAATGCTTTGAAATCAATAGAGATTAACGGAACAGTCATTGCCTTTGCCTTTGCTTATATTTTCGGCCGCTTTTCCCGTCTTGAGCAAAGTCTTAGAATCATTGACTGGTCTCCTGCAAAAACGCCCTATATGTACGGAAGAACGATTTTTCCGCACATTCTAATCTCTCTTGTTCCAACGGCATTGTACCCTGACAGACCCCTTTCAAATATCGGAAAATGGTTTGGAGTGACCTACGCCTTTACGGAGCCAAAAAATCCCGTTTTTATCACTGCCGGCATTTTTAATGAACTCTACATTAACTTCTCTGTTTTTGGCCTTTTCGGCTGCTTCCTTGGCGGGCTGATAATGAAAAAAATATATTCTTTTTGGAAATACCATAAAGATTCGTTGTTTGTAAATTTATTTTATTTTTCCTTTTGGAATGGATTATGTTTTTGGCTCAATGAAGCTTACATTGTTTCTGGAATTCTGGATTTTGTAAAATCAACGATAATACTGTTTTTTGTTTTTATCTGCATCTATTTTATTGACGGAAATAAAAAGCGTCTGTGCTGGGAGGAAAAGCCTTGGAAAAATTAAATATCATCATGGTTAACTATAACGGCTCTGCGGATACTCTGCACTGTCTGGAATCTTTGAGAAAAAGCAATAATGACTATTTTTCAATCCGCATAATTCTTATTGATAATAATTCTGAGCATGAAGACACGAAAAAAATCGAATCATATCTGAGTGAAGCCCCTTTTCATAATCTTTGCGTGCACTTCATTAAAAACAGCAGGAACGTGGGATTTGCCGCCGCAAACAATATCGGCCTTGCCTTTCTTAAAAAAAATAATTTTTATTCAGGATACATCTGGTTTTTAAATAACGACACTGAAATTTCTGGCGCTTTGCTGCAAAAAATGAAGGACACCTTGCCTGCAGAAAATCAGGCCTTATACTTTGAAATGCGGAACTTTCAAAATACATTTTATAACAATGGCTTAAATTATATAAGTTTGCTGACAGGCCGATACAGTGAGACTGAAAAAAAGAAGTACGTTCCATATATCTGCGGCGCTTCTATTTATGTAAAAGCCACTGAAAGACTGCCGTTATGGAATGAAGCGTTTTTCCTTTATTTTGAGGATGCAGATTATTCAATCCAATTACGGAAATTGAAATTCTCATTCGTACAGTTACAAGATGCCTTTTACAGGCATAAAATCAGCGCATCCTCCGGTAAAAATCAAAAGGCAGTGATTTACCGTCTTGAAAGTCAAATAAAATTTATGCGTACTCACGGAAAAAACTATCTTGTGTATGTTATTTTGAAAAGCCTTTATCTGATGAGCAGGTTTAGATTCTCGGAGTTGAAAGTTCTGCTGAACAAAGGGGGAATGCTCCTGCATGACCGCAATTCGCACTAAAGTTTCAAGCGATGCGGATTTTTTTGCGGGAGCAATATATCATGATATATGTTGATTTGACAGGTTTATGTGACCGTAAATGGACGGGTGTCGAAAAATATGCCGATACTCTTTTTTCGATGCTGATCAGGCGATTTGGCGTACAAAATGTAGTCGGATTAAAAGTAGGACTGAAAAGTGAAGAAGGATCCCTTTTTCTGGGTAAGAACCGCGGACGGATTGTTACTGAGTATTTTTATTTGCCTAGGTTTATAAAGCAACATCCGCAGGATACCGTAATTTTTCCTGTTTTTCCTCCTTCAGAGCGTTGCTGGCGTTATTCAAAAAAACTGATTCCAGTAATTCATGATGCAGTTCCCTGGAAATTTCAGCATACGCTTTCTCTAAAAGCAAGGCTTGTTATTGTTCCGCGTATGAAAAAAGCACTCAAGTCTGCGAAAAAAATTATTACGGTATCAGAAACTGCAAAAAAGGAACTTACCGCCTTAAATCCTACTGCTGATGTCGTTGTGATTTACAATGCATTTGGATTGGTACAAAAAAAAGATATATTTGACCGCCTGAAAATCGAAAAAAAACAGTACCTGCTCTCTGTATCGACACTTGAGCCACGAAAGAATTTTCCCTATCTGCTAAAAGTTGCTGACATTTTATTTGATTTTTTTCCTGATGTGAAGCTTGTTATTGTCGGCAGGATTGGCTGGGGAAAAATTTCCTATGTTCCCCGCCATAAGGATAACTTTGTGTTTACAGGCTATATATCAGACGAAGACTTGCAGCGTTTGTATCGTGAGGCAAAACTGTTTGTAACACTTCCGATTGACGAAGGATTTGGACGCACCCCCGTAGAGGCCGCTCTGCACAAGATACCTGTTGCGGTTAGTGACATTCCTATCTTTCATGAAGTGCTTGGCGTTGAATGTTTTTATCTGCCGCTTGGTGATGAAAGAAAATGTGCCTTCCTGCTGGAAAAGTACCTGCGGTGCAAATCCTTAAAAACGCCGAAACTCAGTTTTTTTGACCGTTTCTCTGTAGATGTGGTATCAGAACAGATTCCTGATGATTTATTTGTCTTTTAATGCAGGAAATTAAATGACGATGAATACTTTACTGTATACTTTCTTGCAAATGCACACGTGGCTCCTAGAGCAGCGCGATTCCTGCTTCAGCGCACTGCTTTTTCATGTCCTCCGGCCAGACGCTCACCTGCGTTTCGCCGATGTGGGCCTTGCGCAAAAAGAACATACAGAGACGGCTCTGTCCGATTCCGCCGCCCATGGTCAGGGAAAGTTTTCCGTTTAAGAGCATGGAATGGAAGGTGAGTTTTGCGCGCTCCGGGCAGCCTCTTTCCTGCAACTGCGCCTTCAGGGATTCCGGCGTAACGCGGATTCCCATGGAAGAAAGTTCGTAGGCGCACTGCAGGACGGGATTCCAGACCAAGAGGTCGCCGTTCAAGCCGCGGTGTCCGTCGCCAGTTTCGCTAATCCAGTCATCATAGTCAGGAGCGCGCCCGTCGTGAATGGAGCCGTCGGGAAGTTTTCCGCCAATGCCAATCAAAAAGACTGCGCCATACTGCTGGCAGATTTTGTTCTCCCGCTCTTTTGGCGTAAGGTCGGGATATTCTCTCTGCAAGTCGTCTGCAAACACAAAAGTAATTTTTTGCGGCAGAAAAGGCTTGATGTTTTCGTAGTGGTCGTAGATGTAGAATTCAAGACGTTTCAGGCAGCGGTAGATTTTTTCTACAATTTCCTTTAAGTGCATCACGGTGCGGTCGTTTTCATCAATGCACATTTCCCAGTCCCACTGGTCCACGTAGAGCGAATGGGTATTGTCCAGTTCCTCATCGGGACGGATTGCGTTCATGTCCGTGTAAATGCCGAAGTCAGGCATCAATTTTAATTCGCTTACCTTTACGCGCTTCCACTTTGCCAGAGACTGCACTATTTCCAGTTTCTGACCGCCCATGTCCTTAACGTTAAAATTCACAGGAACTTCTACACCGTTCAAATCATCGTTCAGCCCTGTTCCCGCAGGCAGAAAAAGCGGAGCTGTTACACGACGCAAATTAAGTTCCGTTGCCAGCGCAGTCTGAAAAAAATCCTTAATCATTACGATGGCATGTTCTGTTTCTTTGGTGTTCAAAATCGGCTGGTAATCAGCAGGAATGTAGAGTTTAGACATAAAATCCTCTTTCGGACGGAGCGTAGAGTCAGCGTCACAGCACATTCAGTGTATCACTCAGCAGGCTTTTCGTCTATATGATTTTTTTTCGGCGGGGGAAAAGTCCCCCTCGCTCCCAAGCCAAGTCGCTTCATGAATCGCCCCTGCAAGCAGTGACGATTCTCTCCGCTTTGTTGTCTTGTCCGCTACCCCCTTTCCTAAGGGGCATCTTTATCGCTTTTCAGCCCCTTAAAATCCTGCGAAATTCTGCAATCATCGGCATATGTATGCTATAATCACTCTATGACGCAGAAAAGCGTGTCAAAATAAACGGCACCAAATTCATAGACGGCTATATTTCTGACACAAAAGTCGCCATAGAGCAGAAAAGTGCTAAAATCGACTTGGACAAAGCGGAAAAGCAAAGGGACGGCGAAGAACTTACCCCCTTCGGTCAGGCAAAGCGATACAATGACAACCTTCCCTTTTCCCAGAAAGCACGGTGGATTGTCGTTTTCCAATTTTACGGAATTCCGCATGTGCGACATGGAAAAAAACAGAGCCTGAAAAAGACTTTGAGTCCACCCTGAACCCGAAGACACGGCGTAAGGGCGGAATGCACAACACCAGCATAGAGAACATCCACAAGGTGATTGACCCGCTTTTTATGGACGATTTGAAGGCAGCGTTTGACTCAATCTGCGGAATCCGTCAAAAAGATGTTTCGGCTACGCCTCAACATGACGCTGGCATTTTCTGTACAAGTGAACAGGCCGCCAAAATCGAAAAGACAGCCCTTGCCATTTTGGATGCCCGTGCAAAATACTCCGACTCATCCCTCGCCGACCTCTACGACGAAACACTCATGCCTCTGGACTTGCGCAAGGCCCACCGGGAGAACGACAAGGCAGTGATGGCGGCGTACGGTTTCAAGCAGGGAATGACGGAAAGTGAAATTGTGGCGGAACTTTTCAAGCTGTACGAGAATTTGACAAAAGCCCAGTAGTATTGTATATTAAAAAAAACGGGGATGCCTGCAAAAGAGCGACCGTCTCCGTAAAGCTTATTATACAAGCCCGTCTAGAGTTTGGTCACAGGAGGCGGGCTTTTTTATGCTCTTAAAATTATCCTTTTTCTGTGCTATACTCTCCGTATGGCACAGAAAAAACGAAAATCAAAGAAGCAGACAAGCGACACCAAAATCACCATCATTTTTGTTATCGTTATCATCATCAGTGTCCTTGCCCTTGCGGGCATCTGGTGCTACACTCATCAGCCAGAAGTGCGCGTCTGGCTTTTCCAGGCCTCTCAGAGGGCGGAGCAATTTAAGGAGGAACTTGCTTCTGACGGTCAGCAGCAGGAAAAAGCCCAGCATCCGTCGGATGATTCTTTACCTGCAAAAGATGCATCTGACGGAGGAGAAGACCAAAGCCTGCTTTCCACTGCTGTACCGCCGGCTTCCGACGGACTTATCCTCTTGCCCAGTAACCTTGCCTTTCCCCGCTGTGCCGCCCGTGAACACGCTCCCGACCATGAACTGCGTCATTTTACCGACTACGACATCTGCTATCGCGAAAGCTACGAGCAGGCGGAATGGTCAGCCTATCAGCTGGAGCGCAGCGAACTGGTCAAAAATGCCTCCCGCTCAGATGACTTCCGCCAGGATCCGAATATTTCCACCGGCTCAGCCACCCTGGCAGACTACCGTAAATCCGGCTATGACCGTGGTCATTTAGCCCCCGCCGCAGATTTTGCCTACAGTCAGGATGCCATGAGCGAAACCTTTTACATGAGCAACATGACTGCCCAGGCTCCTCAGTTTAACCGGGGCATCTGGAAGGATTTGGAAGAAGATGTACGCTCCTGGGCACGGAAATACGGACGCGCCTACGTAATCTGCGGTCCCATCCTTGACGAAGATGCCGCCGCTTACGCTACTATTGGAACAAATAAAGTGGTCATTCCCCGCTATTTCTACAAAATCGTTTTGCTGCCTGTCTACACAGATGAATCCGATTTTGCCACTCCCGATGACTGCTCCGGTCTTGTCGCCCGCGCCTACATCATTCCCAATAAAAAATGCGATGACGGCTACGAGTCCTACCGCGTCACTATAAACGAAATCGAATCCCGCACGGGAATTGACTTTTTCTATTTATTGGATGATACAGTAGAAGAAAAAATTGAGTCAGCGGTACAGGATTAATCGTAGTGGAAGGAATCCACAGATGAGACACAGATAATAAAAAAACTCCCGTAGCGATACGGGAGCCTTTTAAAGCCGTAAATGCTTATGCGCGTTTCAGGTGGATTGCAAAACCGCCCACTTCCTTGTCAAGGTAGACAACCTTGAGGGGAGAAACTTCGGGCTTGCCCATCCATTTTTCTGTGCCTGCGACCGGCTTGAATCCGAACTGCTTCAGGTATGCCAGAGCGCGTTCTACGTTGTTGCAGACCATAGAGATATGGCCGTGGGTTCCGCGACCGTCCTGCTTCATAATTTCCACCTGATCTGAGGCGAAGATTGAAGAGTTGCCGACCTTTGCGGCAAAACCAAAGGGTGAGAAGCCTTCTGCAATTGCTGTAGCATCATCGGGGTTCTTTGCGTTGATGCCCATGTGGTCGATGTGGAAGCCGTGCATTGCCTTTACAGCGTCCTTACAAATCTGAGTGATTTCATCCCACTTGCAGCCCTCAATCAAAGGCTTCTTTACCATCCAGGTGCCACCCATACAGAGAATGTTCTTGCGCTTTGCGTATTCACCAACGTTTTCTGTGGTAACGCCACCAGTCGGCATAAAGCAGCACTGGGGGAAGGGACCGCCAAAGTCATCGATGATTTTGTAGCCGCCCTTGCGTTCTGCGGGGAAGAGTTTGAGGTAGGTAAGACCCTTGTTGATACAAGCGGTGATTTCTGACGGATTAGAGATGCCGGGCATGGTGGGAATCTTGTTCTTGATACACCAGTCAACAACGTCGGGGTTATATCCCGGACTGACGATGAATTTTGCACCTGCTTTTACAGCCTTTTCTGCCTGTTCAACATTCAGAACGGTACCTGCGCCAACGAGCATGTCGGGTTCTGCTTTAATCATTGCTTCAATCGCTTCTGCTGCACATGCTGTGCGGAATGTTACTTCAGAAGCCGGAAGTCCGCCCTTTACCAGAGCGTGTGCCAAATCAGCCGCCTTAGAAGCGTCCTCGATTGCGACAACAGGAATAATACCGATGTCTCTGAACTGTTCATAAACCTTTTCCATTTGGGTTCTCCTATACATCCTGGCATTCTTGCCAAGTGGATTTTAACGATTTAGATTGCGACTATTATACTCCACTTTCAGAAAAATGTATAGCGAAAAAATGAGCCAGTGCCTCAGCAAAGACCTTGTGGGAGGCGGAAGTAAAGTGGCAGCCGTCAAAATCCAAGTCATGCACATACTTGTTGGTGTCAAAGAGGGGAATCTTTCTCTTTTCTGCCAGTTCGGCTACTTCTTCTGCGCAGCGTTTTGAATCTTCGATGGCAACTGCCGGGTCAAAGTCAGGGTCATTTTTCAGTCCATCTTGCAGAATGACGGCAGGAGCAAGGAAAATCTCTGCATTTGGGGCAAAGGTATGGGTTACAGTGATGAGGGCATCGATATTTTTTGCCGTGTCGCCTTTTTTCCAGTCATTACTCTTTTTTAAGTCGTTTGTGCCCAGCATGATGAAGACGGCATCCACAGGCAGGCTTGCAAAGAGCACGGAAGGATATACTGTCTGGGCATCCACCAAGGCTCTGTCCGCAAATTTTGCTTTGCTCTCACAGCCACAAAGCCCGAATTCAATAATCCTGTATGCGTCTCCTCCTTTTTTCTGAAGCAGGGAAGTCCACCGTATGTCTTCATCGTAACGGGTAAGGACCTCCTTTCCCGGAATGTAGCCCCAGGTATTTGAGTCTCCAAAACACAGTATTCTTTTTGCAGCCATATTTCCTCCGTAAAGAATCTCAGTGGCGTTTACTCACCGCGACCTTCTGTATGAAGCAAGTATAATATATCCATAATTCACAGTCAATTACTGGGAAATTATTTCTTTGATAGCAAGAATCTACCGTTTTTCTATGAATTTTGTGCAGGGCAAACGCATTATAGATATCGAGCTTGCATATCGCCTTTTTGCTGAATTTCCTCCCTTCCTCCAGCCGATACACATGGCGAGCGCAT
>CAKZZO010000118.1 GCA_937885175.1 uncultured Treponema sp.
AAAAAGTTGCAATTTCTGACAGAAAAGTGGGAAATTATTCTTTACAAGTTACCAAATAGGAAAGTTCCTGCAAGGTAGCAGAAAAATGTTCTCCCTCTTTAACCACCTGCACAATGCAGTTCATGTGGTCTTCCCGAGGCTTGAATTCAACAATAAAATAGGGATTTTCCATGCCGTTGTGATAGGTGGAAAGGAAGTGCAGAAAATTCTCCCTGTCCGTTTTGCTCATATAATCACCAAGATTTACATTGCTGTCAACGGTATTAAATAAGCGGAGAAAACTTCTGTTTGCTTCAATGACTTGAAGATGACTGTCCAGCGTAAAAGCCACGTCGCTGATTCTGCGCTGCTTAATTTCTGATGAACCGTCTGCCATATCCTTGCATTATACTACATTTCTTATGTTTTTTCCACTCTTTTCTTTTTTACCTACTTCCATTAAAATTGTTTGCTAGAATGATGAAGACGATTTTTGCTGCATTTTTATTCTGCATTGCTGCACTGGCTTTTGGCCAAGTATTTGACCATCCCCTTTCAAAGGAAAATCAGCCGACCTTTCAGAAAGTAAGACAGACCATTGCTGCCCATAATCTACAGAAAGGTGACTTTTCTCAGATAAAGCATATCGGCAAATTTAATCGCAACCTGACTTCTTCTGGAGCCTTTGTGATTTCCAAAGATGACGGAATCATGTGGCAGACAAAAAAGCCTTTTCCTTCCACGATGATTGTCACCAAGTCTTCGGTAGTACAGATTACTGCCAGCGGAAAAAAATCTCTGTTGCAGGCAGGAAGTAACGCTACCTTTGAGTCATTTGCAAAAATCATCAGTTCCGTTTTTCAGGGTGGCGATGACCTGAACGAAAAGAATTTTGACCTCTATTTTGAAGGCAGCGAAAAGGCATGGACTTTGGGACTGGTACCAAAAGACAAGGCAATCCACGCAGTAGCAGAGCGTTTTGTGCTTCAGGGCGGAGATGTCTTGCAAAGCGTGACCATGCATGAAAAAAACGATGATTTTGTGCGCTATGAATTTAAAAGAGTCACTTTTCCCGCTAGGCTGACAGACGATGAAAAAGCATTTTTTGAAAACCAATAGCCTGCCCCTTTTGTGGGTACTTTTTCACGGTGGCCTTCTGGCGGCTTTTTTGATTTCCCTTGCCACTTTCCGCCCCCTGCATGTTAACACCAGTCTCTTTGCTATTTTGCCGCCATCCCACTCCCTTAAACATGCGGCGCAGGCAGATGCTCATCTTGCCGCCACCACCAGCCGAAGCCTGACCATCCTTGCTTACGGGGAAGATTTTTCTGCGGCAAAAGAAGCGGCGGAAACATTGTATGCCCGCTACAAGCCAGACAGCAAGTCAAACACTCCTTTTTTTGACGAACTCACTTTATACCTAGACTCCGCCGCCACCCAGGAACTCACTGCATTTTTGCTGAATCACCGTTTTGCCCTTTTAGACAAAGATACTGTGTCGCTTTTGCAACATGGCGGTGCAGAAGAGTACGCACAGGATGCCCTCGGCCGCATTTTCTCTGCCTTTTCCCTGACGGATTTTTCTGCGCTGGAGCAGGATCCTTTTGATTTGACCGGCGGTATTCTTTTGCGATTTTTGGAAACAGCGGCTACAGGCGGTACCATGAGCGTAAAAGACGATGTGCTTGCCGCACAGAAAGATGGTCTCTGGTACGTTATGTTGCGGGGCAGACTGAATCCCGCCGCCATCTCTCTTACAGGAAAAAAATCCGCGGTAAAGGACATATATGCCTGCTGTCAGGACATTGTACGCACAAGTGCCGCTGACAAAAAACCGGTGCGCTTTGCCTTTAGCGGCGTACCCTTCCACAGCTACGAAAGCGCCTCCTCTGCTCAGCGGCAAGTCTCCGTCATCTCCACCATCGGTATGCTGCTGGTGATTCTGCTCTTTCTCTACGTTTTCCGCTCAATGCTTCCGGCCCTTGTTTCTGCGGCAGCGGTGGCAATTTCCTGCGGCATTGCTCTGGTGGCAGTACTGCTTTTCTTTGGACAAATCCATGTGCTCACCTTTGTCTTTGGCACCACTCTTATCGGCACTTGCGTAGACTATGCAATCCATTTTTTTGTCCACTGGAAAAATGATGCCACCCTTTCTGACGGCGCGTCCATCCGAAAAAAGATTTTGCGGGGCATCGGCATCAGTTTTGTCTCCACGGAAATCTGCTTTGCCGCCCTCTTTTTGGCACCCTTTCCCTTCCTCAAACAAGTGTCCGTTTTTTTGTTCAACGGGCTGTTAAGTGCCTTTTTGTCGGTGGTCTGCCTCTACCCCTATCTTCCCCTGCCTGCAAAAAGAGCAAGCCTGTCCACAGCAAAAATCCCCTCCTCTCTCTGGCAAAAAATACTGCGTCTCCTCCCCCTAGTCTTGCTGCTGCTTTCACTCACCCTGCTTTTGCTCAACCGCCATGCCCTTAAAATCGACAACAACCTGCGGGATATGTACACCATGAGTCCTCGTCTTTTTGAAAGCGAAAAAATTACCAATCAGGTGCTTGATTACGGTTCTACCGGCTGGTATTTTTTGGTGGAAGGAGATAGCACAGAATCGGTCTTGCAGATAGAGGAATCTTTTTCCCAGCGGCTTCTGGAAGCCCAAAGCCAGGGCAAATTAGGCTCCTTCCTTGCCACCAGTGCATTCATTCCTTCTCTAAAGGCTCAAACGCAAAGCTATGAGGCTGCGGGAACACTTCTTTCCTTGGCTGAAGAACAATACACTGCGTTGGGTTTTGCCCAAAACACTGCCGAACAGAATGCCCTTGCCGCCCAGTACAGGCTAGGCTATCAGACCGCCAAAGATGCCTTGCTCTCTCCCCAAAGTCCTCTCCCCGCCATTCTTGCAAGCGTCACCAAAAATTTGTGGCTGGGAAAAATTGACGGCAGATACTATTCCTGTATTCTTCCCCTGCACACCCAGGACGCAGACTACTTCCGCACCTTATGTCAGGAATTCCCCACCGTCCACTTTGTAAACAAAACGGCAGACATTGGCGAGGAATTGAATGTCCTCACGGTCACCATGCTCAAACTGCTGGCTGCGGCATTTATTCTGGTGCTGGTCATCTTGTTTTTCTGCTATCCTCCCAAAACAGTGGCACGGATTGCAGCCATTCCCCTCTTGGTGGTGCTGGTAACGCTTTCTCTGCTGACAAGCCTGCATATGCCCTTGGGATTTTTTAGCGTAACAGGTTTGGTACTTACCTTTGGATTGGGATTGGATTATATCATTTATGCGATAGAAGGCGAAAAATCAGCGGAAAAACTGAACAACCTCGCCATTTTGATTTCTTTTGCCACCACGGCTCTGTCTTTTGGGGCACTTGCCCTGATTGATTTTGCTCCCGTGCACACCATCGGCCTTTCCGTTTTTACAGGATTGACCACTGCCTGCATCAGCGCATTCGGCATGACAGCAAGAAAAGAAAAGTAGCCCTATCCTTTGCGCAGAACTTCGGCAAGATCACACACAGCCTGAGTACCACCGCCGCACAAGGCCGTAGCCATAGGTCGCCCCACTGCCACTTCTTCTGCACCCAGTGCCAGTGCCGTTGCCACATCCTGAGCCGTTCGGATGCCGCCGTCTACCCACAAGGTTCCGCAATAATTGCGCAAGTCCTTTGCATGAGCCTGTAGGAATTCGGCGGTGCTTCCCATGCGCGTCTCCACTCGCCCGCCATGGTTTGAAATATAGACGATATCGGGGCGCACTTCTTTTACAAGTGCAATGTCATCCTGAGTAAAAACCCCTTTTATGATAAAGGGTACATGCAAGTGTTTTTTTATTTCCAGCAAATGGGCTGCAGTCTTTTTTTCCAGACTCACGAGATTGCGCATGGTGACGATATTGTAGGAATCAATATCTATGCCGACTGACTCCGACACTTCTTCTGCCCAGGAAATGCGCTCAAAAATGCGCTCGTTATCATAGGGCTTTATGAACACAGCGGCCTTTACCCTTGCATCCTGTTTTTGAATCCATTTTACCGCGCCAATGCCCGCCTGTAACTTTATGTCTGGCGTTCCGTCTCCAATGCACAAGCCCAAGCCCGCCTTGTATGCAGAAAAAAGCATGGTGTAGTAATAGGTCTGTTCGTCTTCAAAACCGATGTTTTCTACTGCACCTGTCATAGGTGCAAGGCGGATTTTTGGAGCAAAAGGCGTTCCGTCAAAAAAGCGGGAAAGCAATGCGGGGTCTGCCTCGCGACATTCTGCCCAACCCTTGCAGTTTGCGATGAAATTTCCGTTGGCAAACACGCCACCCATACCGGGCATTTCTCCCTTGCAACCACTTCCGTCACATATCGGACAAAAATGGCATTTAAATGAAGGCGCCTTATTTTCCAAGATTTTCCCACCCAAAAAAAGATACTTTAGTATATAGAAGTAAATGACCCTATGCAAGACGGGGCGTTGCGCAGGGCAAACGCATTATAATCCATTCGCAAGTAAGACAAAAAGGGCACGGGCGAATGAGTCCCAACAAAAACAGACTACCGACGCGAACCCGTCGCTGAAATGC
>CAKZZO010000119.1 GCA_937885175.1 uncultured Treponema sp.
TTTCATTTGTCCAGCCGATATGCAAGCACGATATCTATAATGCGTTTGCCCTGGCTAGTTATCGTTGTCTACGCCGGATTGATTGCGGTTATAGGTAAAGAGCGAAATACCTTCGGCATTTATTTTTTTGATGAGTGGAATTTCTTTGCTCTGGGGAAAGGTATCTTCCGCAATCTGCAGGTAGTCAGCGCATTTTTCCGCATCATGCTTTTCATACCAGTATTGCGAGATATAAAGGCTGGAAATATATTTTTCTGAATCTGTCTTGGCACAGGCAAAGGCTTTGGTGTATTCCTCAAAGGCTCTTTCTTCTCCGCCGCCAAAAATCTTGGGAGCATACTGTCGCCACAAGCCCAAATTGATGTAGGCAAGGGCAAATTGCGGGTCTTCTTCCAAAGCACGCTCATACAGGCGGCGTACATGCATACCGTAACTGATTGTCGCTGCCATGGAACGCACCATATAGCAGGAAGTCAGGTCTCCCGTAAAAAGGAGCATCCATTTGTTTACCGGCTGATTTTCATGGCTGTTGAGCCAGCGTTCATTTTTCCTGAACTGCTCCTTAAACAAGTCGTTGAGTTCCGGGGATTTTGTCTTTGGATTAAACTGATAGTGACGGCGTTCCATCAGATAGAGGCTTTCCAAAATCAGTTGTTCCTGTTCGTAATCCACAGCGGACTTTTGCAGGACAGAAAGCATCTCTTTTTCCAGTGCGGCAATTTTTCGCAAGGGGGCTTCGGTTTCGCCTCCCAGACCCATGATGACGTAGGGCTGTAGAATTTCAGCAATTTTTTCCACCGTATAGTCAGAAATTTTGTCATAACAAAAAAGTGGTGCCCTTATACAAGCCAAGAGGAAAAAAATGGCAGCCAGTCTGTGTCTTCTCATATACCTTTCCAAATATTCATTTTATCAAATAGTTACGTTTAAATCACTTGCTTTCTCATATTTTTCCTTATATAATAGCATTGTGTCTACACTGTATGTTGTCGGAACGCCCATTGGAAATTTGGGCGACATTACTTTTCGTGCAATTGAGACTTTTAAGTCTGTTGATGTAATTGCGGCGGAAGATACCCGACATACTCTGCAACTTTTGACGCATTTTGAAATACGAAAGCCCTTGGTTTCTTGCCGTTCTCAGAATGAAGAGTCTGCAAGTGCCAGGATAATCAAAATGCTGGACGAAGGGCAGACAGTGGCATATGCAAGCGATGCGGGCACTCCAGGCATCAGTGATCCTGGCGCGGTTCTGGCAGGACTGGCGCGTAAGGCTGGACATACAGTTGTTCCCATTCCAGGTCCAAGTGCATTTGCCGCTCTGGTGAGTGTGGCTGGTGCAGGTGGAAAGACGCTGATTTTTGAAGGCTTCCTTTCGCCCAAGCCAGGGCGCAGGCGTTCAAGACTGAGGGAATTGCTTGCAACAGGAGATGCGTTTATTTTGTACGAATCTCCCTTTAGAATTGCTAAACTTTTGTCGGATTTGGCCGATATTGATAGTGAGCGCCGTGTAGTAGTTGGCCGAGAGTTGACGAAACTGCACGAAGAGATTGTGGAAGGTACCGCAAGTGAGATGCGTGATGAGTTCCTTTCCAGGGATAAAATCCTCGGAGAATTCGCGATTTTCATTTCCGGTAACAAAAATGTTAAACTTTCTGAGGAAAGTGCCGATAATTAAACTGTAGAGGCAGGTTAGATATGATGAGCGTAGATAAAATCGGTGGTTTGAACCCACTTAACAACGTACAGAATACAAAACGCACAAGCAGTGCAGCAGCCTACAAGTCTGCTCCTGACTCAATCAGTGTTTCTGACGAAGCAAAGGAAGCAGCAAAGGTTTACTACATGAATCAGGTTGCTGCAGAGACTTCTGATGTCCGTGCAGACTTGGTGGCCGCACTCAAAGAAAAGATTAAGGATCCTAACTACCTTAGTCCTGCGGTAATCAATGCAACTGCGGAACGTATCATGGCAAGTTACGGACTGTAATTACTACACCCTGTATTCTAGAATTTGGAAAAGACGGAAGCGTTGGCCTCCGTCTTTTTTTTATTCCATGTAGTATGTCTTTATTGGCGGAAAACCGTTAAAGGCAACGCTGGCATAGGTGGAAGTATAAGCACCTGCTGAAAGCCAGTAGAGTTTGTCTCCTGCCTTGAGGGAGAGGGGCAGTTTGTACTTAAAGTCTTCATACATGATATCTGCGCTGTCACAAGTGGGACCGGCCAGAATCACTTCGCCTTCTTTTGCATCTTTGCCGTCTTTTGAACTGATGACCGGATATTTAATGGATTCATCCATGGTTTCTATAAGTCCGTTAAATTTTCCTGCATCCTGATAGACCCATCGCTGCAGGGCGGTGTTGTTTTTGCGGCTCACCAGTACTACTTCGCTGGTAAGAATGCCGCAGTCTCCTACGAGGGAACGCCCTGGTTCCAGAATAATATGGGGAATCTCATCGCCAAAGTCATCGTGCAGGTAGCGGGTGATTTCTGCGGCATAGGTGTGCAAATCATTTGCCGCCTGAATGTAGTGGGCAGGAAAACCGCCGCCCATGTTAATCATCGTCAGGCGGATTTCTTCTTCTTCCTCCAGTGCGGAAAAGAGGTACTTTACTTTTGCAATAGCATCGTTCCAAGTACCGATGTCGCGCTGCTGGCTTCCTACGTGAAAACTGATGCCGTAAGGAGTGAGACCCAAATCCCGTGCCATGACAATCAAATCGTATGCCATGTCTGGGTGGCAGCCAAATTTACGGCTCAGCGGCCAGTCAGCAGAAGTGGTGTTTTCAATCAGGACACGCACGTAGATACGGCTTCCCGGTGCCTGTTCGGCTATGTTTTTCAAGTCATCCTTGCTGTCGGTGGCGAACATGCGCACGCCTTTGTCATAAAAATACTTGATGTCCCTGGCTTTTTTTATGGTGTTGCCGTAGGAAATGCGGTCAGGATGAATGCCATGAGCAAGAACTGCATCCAATTCGTAGCGGGAGGCAATGTCAAAATTGGAGCCGAGTTCATCCAAAAGGCTGATAACAGGGTCACCTGGATTGGATTTTACGGCATAGTATACCTGGGCATAGGGAAAGGCATCCCGCAACTTGATGTAGTTGAATTTAATTTGATGAAGATTGATGACGATATTTGGAGTCTCTAACTTCTCCGAAAAATCAATAAAACGATTCCACTCAGAATCGGAAATAAAGTCAGCACGATTAAACAAACCATACCACCTTATGTATAAACTCGCTGCCAGATAGGAATGCAAGGCATTTATGCAAACCGCATAGAGGGGATAATAATAAAAAACAGGCAAGTTTGCTAGTCCATTTTGCAAAAAAATGATTTTTTTTCCACATTTCACGGATTTTTTTGTGCTTGCGTCAAAGTGTAAAAGGCTTTATGCTAGAGATATGGCAGACTTTACCTTTCGTATTTCACCGAACATTATGCTTGGCTCCTATAGTACCAGCCGTCTGGGCGAATTTGCATTGCAGTACGGCAAGCGTTTTATGTTGGTTCTAGATCCTATCCTTAAAGATGTCAAATCACATGAAAAAGTCCTGCAGTCCCTTAAAGACCGTGGTATAGATTTTTTTGTATTTGAAGAACTGGGAGAAGGTGCTACGACAAAAAGCATACAGCAGGCTTTGAACCTTGCCCGACAGTCGCATATTCAGGGCATAATTGGTGTTGGCGGTGGACGTGCAATCAATGTGGCGCGCACGATTGCGGCAATCTACAATGAGTCTGATGAAGTCTATGCCTTTGTAGAAGGAAAGCCAGTTTCTGCTCAGCCGCTTCCCCTTATCTGTCTGCCAACCACCACGAGGGATCCTTTTGTATTTACCGACACGGTTCCTGTTACTGATTCCCGTGCATCACAGATAAAGTTGATTAAGGCTCAGAACGGTCTGTGTAAACTGGCACTTTTTGACCCCAACATGACGGCTACACTGTCCGCCAATCAGGTTGAATCCATGACCATTGAATCCATGTGTCTGGCTACGGAAGCCTATCTGTCTCAAAAGGCGAATTTCTTTAGCGACATGATTGCGGAAAAAGCCGTGGAAATTTTGGGTTATGCAACGGACGAAAACCGTTCGCTTACGATTGCAACGCCTACCGAAGAATTGCTGAGCGAAGGCGGATGTATGGCCTCTCTTGCCAGTGCAACCAGTTCCATTGGTGTGGCATCCCTTTTGGCACTGTGCATCAACGCGCGCTATAAGACAAACCGTTCTCTTGCGGCGGCAATTCTCTTCCCCTACATTATTGAGGATTGTGCACAATTCAAAAGCGACCGCGTGGCAAAACTAACGCACTTGCTCAATACAGCGGCAGAAAATGCCAGCCCTGAGGAATGTGCAAAAGCCTTTGCGGATAATATTCGCCAGCGGCTCGCAAAAGCAAATCTGCCCGCCCGCCTAAAGGATTTGAACATTTCTATCGAGCAACTCGCCCTTGCGGCAGAGGACGCGGGCAAGCTGGATTATATCAATTCATTGCCGCGCAGCATGACCAGCGATGATTTGTTCTCCCTGATAAAACTGGCATACTAATCTGGTGGACTGATTGTGATAGAGATAGGCAAACTGGGGCAGCTGGAGCCGGGACAAAAGCGGCGTAAACTGGCGCTCACCTTTGGCGCGCTGGAACGTGATATTTGCGGCATTGCAGAAAAGGGCATGGAATATACATACAAAATGCCCCGCGCCGATTATGTGCGCCGCCTAGCAGAAATTGTGGTGCGTGATCCACAGATTTCAACGGAAGCACAGAAAGCATTGCAGGCACTTTTGGCGGCGAATCCTCTGGACGAAAAGCGCATATGCAATTGTGCCCGAAACATTCTCCTTGCCATAATCGGCACCTTTCCTGCGGAATGGGATTTAATTATTGCGCCACACCAGTCACCGGTGGATGAAAATGGCTTGGTGCGCGAGCGGGACTTTTTTCCTGGCCTGTGTGTGTATGCAGAAGATATCCGCTCGCCCTTTAATCTTGGCTCCGTCTTCAGGACAGCGGAAGCAATGGGGGCAGAAAAGGTGTACATTTCTCCGCTTTGTACAGACCCGGAGCACCCCAAGGCGCAACGCGGCAGTATGGGCTGCATTGAAACCCTGGGCTATGAGCGAAAAAGTCTGGACGAATTGCCAGAAGATATTCCTGTCTTTGTGCTGGAAACTGGCGGTACTCCCATAGAAGAATTTGTTTTTCCGAAAAAAGGCATCTGCATTATCGGTTCAGAAGAATTGGGGGTAAGTCCAAAGGCCTTGGAACGAGCCAGTTACGGCAGGGTCTCCATTCCCATGAAAGGGCTTAAAGCCTCTCTCAATGTAGGCGTTGCCTTTGGTATCCTCATGCAAAAGTGGGTGGAATCCCTTGCAGGGCAGGATGCGGACTAGTCATTCAGGTTCGCTGGGGGGGGGTGTTTTTTTTGAAGGCAGTGGAAAGACGGTCGCTGATTCTTGCCACTTGCTGTTCATTTTTTATGCCGAAAAGTCTGAGCACATCCACATCAAACTGATAGTAATCAACTTCATGGTCAACATAGTGCACCATCATGTCGGCAAGATACACAAGGCTTGTCTGCTTGCGCACTTCCTGGGGAGCGAGTTCCGGCTCATGGTGGTGACGGATGACTTTGATGATGCTGTCTGGGAAATTCCATTTTTCTGCAATCAGTGCGCCCAAATCTCCGTGGTTTACACCGGCAACTAGTTTTTCAAAGGTGCTCAGCGGAACACCCTTATCAGCAGCGATTTTCTTGATGCGTTCTACTCGTTCTGGGCGGGCGGTGTTGAAAATAACCTTACCCATATCATGCAAAAGTCCACAAATGTATGAATCTTCCAGAACATCCCGGTCATTTGCACAGAAGTTGCGGGCGAGGTTGTAGGAGAAGAATGCTACTTTATGCGCGTGTGACCACAGTTCTTTCTTGCTTTCGGGAGCCAATCGCTTGAGTTCTGTGATAGAACCGACAGAAAGCAATAGATTGCGGACGCCACCGATGCCAATCATCTTTACCGCATCGGAAATGCTGCGGCAGGGAGAAGCCAGCGCAAACACGGCGGAATTGACCAGCTTGAGCAAGTCGGTGGTAAGAGACACATCGCTTGAAATGCTTGCGGCAATTTCGCTCATTTTTGAGTTGGGGTCGTTTATCAGTTTTGTCAGGCGCACAATCGTGTCCGGAAACTGGGGAAGTTCGTCAATAACCTTAACAAATTCATAGGAGACCATCGCCATGTTTTTCTGCGTGGTTTCGTTGAGCGGCAGGATGATGCGGGTAATGGTTTCGCCGTTCTCGCAAATAATCTGGAAATTTTCCTCGGTAAGGCCGATTTTTTCCAGCATCAAAATCATAATTATCAGACCAAGACCGGCACCTTCGCTGTCATCAAGAATCTGTGAAAAAGCCTGGTCAGGTGAAGTGTACTGCTGGGCACGGCTCAATTTGTCGTGCATGCGTTTGTATTCAGTTACGGTAAGTTCGGCATTATTTCGCACTTCAACTTTAATCTTGCCGTTTCTGGATTGCAGGACTAACTTTACGTAGAGACCGGCTTCTTTTTGTTTTTGCAGGTAATAGTTGATGTTGTTCAGCGTGTGGACTTTGAATTCTTTCATGCCCTCGGCGTAGTCAGCGTTGTTGTTGATGTCCAGTTTTTTTTCCAGGAAGTAGATGCGTTTTGTATTGGCCTTTTTGGAATTGGTCATCAACTCATTCAGGCAGTAGGAGAGGTATTCAATCATTTGTTGCTGATTGAGTTCACTTAAAAAGGCTGCGAGAACAGAATTCATATAGTCTTCCATTTCTTTTGGAAGGGTATATGTGGTGATAGTCAGCGGAATTCCAGCGTAAATTGCCCTTTTTATTTTATCAATATCAACGGTAATCTTTTTTTTGCTCTCAGCCATAGGTAATTCAAAAACTCGCTTTTTAATTATAGCATACAATATGGGTTTTTGCATTAAAATCTTATGGAATTAGTGCTAATTTTTTGCTATTATTGGGCTATGTATGATGCTTTTTTGGCAGAATTGCTGATTTTATCACTGTTGCTTCTGCTTTCAGTACGCATTTTTTTTACCAAACGCGCCCGTATTGACGCGGTGGCAATTCTGGCTCCTACAGCCTTTGCCTTTTCCCTGCTGGCCGTGTACATTTGGGGAGCAGACTGTATTACCCTCGTTCTTGTCCTGCTGACTTTGTTTGCGCTCATCATAAATCTTCGTTCCCTCATGCGGCTTTCTGCACGGGTAGTGGTGGACTATTATAATGCCCGCTTTGTCATTCCCACGCTCTTGGTTTTATTGCTTTCTTTTGGGCTCATTGCCTTGCTGATTATCTTTCGGCCAGTGCGCTACTATGGTGCTGATTTTGGTGTAGTCAAAACAAAGACAACGCTGACGGGAAGGCTGACAGGCGGACTCCACGAACGCTCAACGCTTTTTGAACGCTCTGGTATAACTGGTATGCTCTATACCTACGAAAAAACACCTGCTGATAGCGATAAAGACGGGGAACATGCGGACTTTATTCCTACGCTTATCTTTGTGCCTAAGTGTTCTGCTCAGGTAGTGCATTACGAACCCTATTTTATGATGCTTGCCCAAAAAGGTTGCCGTGTTATTTCTGCGGAATACAATGCCATTGACAGGGAAGTGTATGAAAGCCCTGTGCTGAACAGCAGATTTTTCCGCCGCTTTTATACATTGTGGCTGTGGCTAAAAGAGCGGGGAAAATTTGACCGCGCCATACAAAAGGACACAACGTATGTGCTCAAAATCTACCGTGAACTGGCAAAGATTGCGCTCAATCACTACGGAGCAGATACAAAGTTGGTCTTTGCGGTGGAAGAGATTGGTCTTGATTCCCTTAATGAATTGACTGCGGAATTTGCTGAAAGCAGTCTCGGCTTTTTTACCCTGAATCGAGTGCCAGAATATACGACGTCACAATTTGGCTTTCTTGCCCAGACCGATGTGCTGTTGGGCTATGCCATGGATATTACCCGTGACGACAGTTTTTTTATTCCCCGCTATGTGGCGGCAAAAACAATGGAATCAATTGACCAGGCAAAAAAATTGCTTGCCCCGGTAGAAATCATTAAGACAGATGACGAACAGGGAGAAGAAAAATGACGCTTACAGAACTTGACCGCTATTTTAATACATTCCTCCAAAGGGAAAATTTTTCAGCAGACCCCTCACGGAACGGCATTCAGATTGCAAATTCCGCTCCTGATTCCAAGCAGATTACCAAGGTTGCTTTTGCGGTGGATGCATGTGAGGCAACGGCAAGACAGGCTGCCCAGGCGGGAGCGCAGCTTTTGTTTGTGCATCACGGACTTTTTTGGGGCGGCTGCGACACGATAACCGGTATTCATTACAAGCGCATTAAGGCATTCTTGAAAAATGACCTTGCCCTGTATGCCAGTCATATTCCCCTGGATGCCAACGCAGAGGTGGGAAACAATTACGGTATTGCCGCCCGCCTTGGTCTTGAAGACGTGCAACCCTTTGGCTTATGGCGCGGCATGAAACTGGGGGCAATTGGTCGGCTTCCCAAAGCCCTGACGATTGATGAACTGGAGCGCAAACTTTTTCCAAATGGCGAAAAAGCCGCCCACCTCTTTCCCTTTGGCAAAAAAGAAATCCGCACCGTGGCTGTTATTTCTGGTGGTGCAGGGGAAGATTTTAATCAGGCGGTGGTTGCAGGTGCGGATGCCTATATCACTGGCGAAGTGGGACATGAAGAATACCATCCCATTGAAGAAAGCGGTATCAATGTAATCGCTGGCGGACACTATCAGACGGAGACTGTGGGTGTAAATTTGGTGCGTGCCAAGCTGGAAAAGGACTGTGGTCTTGAAACAGTCTTTATTGACATTCCAACTAGACTATAACGTGGATTTCTTATAAAATAGCATACTATGGCACCGAATACATATACCGTTGAGTTTAAGCCGGCTCAACCGAAAATAAAAAAGTATATACCTTTAATTCTGACGGCAATTGTTATTATTGCTGATCAAATTACCAAGGCTCTTATCGTAAAGAACATTCCGCTCTATTCTGTGGGTGCATCTTTTTTTGGCGACTTTCTGCGCATCGTGCATGTGTGCAATCCTGGCATTGCCTTTAGTATCGGACAGGGATGGTCAGTTGCCGTGCGGGGCATTCTTTTTCGTGTCATTCCACTGATTGTGATTATTCTGGTAATCGCTGTGTATATCCGCAACGATGATTTTTCTCAGCTGCAGAGATGGGCAATTTCCGGCATTATAGGTGGCGGTCTGGGCAATCTGATAGACCGCTTTTTCCGCACGGAAGGCGTTGTGGATTTTATTGACGTTAAATTTTATGGTCTTTTTGGACTTGATCGATGGCCAACCTTTAACGTAGCCGATTCCGCAGTGGTGGTGTGCGGTATTCTTCTAATTATTTCATTTTTGATTATGCTTAAAAAAGAAAAGAAGGAAGCGGCGGCATGACAGTCAAAGAACGCTCCTTGCTTTTTACCGTCCTCACATCAATCTGCAATATCGTAATCACGCTTATTGTGGAAATTCTTCTGCTGCTGGCATTGTTCATGCTTTTGCGTTCAGTTCCTGCGCTTGCAAACAGTATGCCCGTGCAGATTCTCATTCCTTTTGTTCTCATAGCCGGTCTTTTTATCAGCCTGATGATTTTTGCCCGCTTTGCCGGGTGGATTATCAAAAGCTTTCATCTGGAAGGTAAAATTGACGATAAAATCGTAAACCGCTACTGTCCTAAAGACAGCCTGTAAAAAATCATCGTCTAAAAAAGATGGGGATGAACAATAAGTATGAATCATTGTCGTAAAAGCTCGCCGTGGCAAATTTTCTTGACACGGCAAACTTTTATGATTGCAATGCGGTTAGCCGTACACTTGCGCGTACTTTACGAGTTTGCTCCGCAATCTTGCCTTATGCTTGCAATGCAGTGACTGCTACGGTGTCAACAATTTCGTCCACGTTACAGCCACGGCTCAAATCGTTGAGCGGTTTTGCAAAACCCTGGCAGATGGGGCCAATTGCCTTCCAGCCACCCATACGTGCTGCAATCTTGTAGCCGATGTTGCCCGCATTGATGTTGGGGAAGATGAATGTATTTGCATGTCCTGCAACCTTGCTTCCAGGAGCCTTGAGTTCGCCAACTTCGGGAGCGATAGCCGCATCAAACTGGAATTCGCCGTCCAAAACCAAATCGGGAGCCTTTTCGTGGGCAATGTTTGTTGCGTGGACGACTTTTTCAACGGTGTTGCCGTCCTTGGGGTCTGCACCAGAACCTTTGGTTGAGAAAGAAAGCATGGCAACTTTTGGTTCAATGCCAGCGATTTTCTTTGCGGTGTCAGCAGATGCAATGGCAATGTCTGCCAGCTGGTTTTCATCCGGATTGATGTTGATTGCACAGTCACCAAAGACCGCGATGCCGTTGGGAAGGTATTTGTTTGCACCTTCTGCCGTAACCATGATGAAGCATGAAGAAACGGTGCTGCATCCGGGGGCTGTCTTGATTACCTGCAGACCGGGACGCAATGTGTTTGCTGTTGAATGGCAAGCACCTGAAACAAAGCCATCTGCATCGCCTGCTTTCAGAATCAGTGCACCGTACATGGTGTAGTCTTTGAGGGCTGCTGTTTTTGCGGCGGCAACATCAGCGTATTCAGGCTGACCAGTCTTTTTGTTCAGTTTGCCTTCGCGTGCCTTGTACAGAATTTCTGCATATTTGTCTGCATTTGCGTCCTTGGTGGGGTCAACAATATCTACGCCGCTCATGTCAAAGCCGAATTTTTTGATGTCAGCCTCGTTGCCGAGCAGGGTGATTTTTGCAATGCCCTCTTTTACGATAAGAGAAGCGGCCTCTACAACACGCTTGTCTTCGCCTTCACACAGAACAATTCTTTTGCCAGCGGCTTTTGCCTTGGCGCGGAGTTCTTTTACAAAGTCCATAAAAATGCCTCTTACTATATAATTTTCGTCCGCTTATGCGAACGCTATGTACATCAATACCCGTCGCTCATTGCTCGGTTCAGGTCACGCTGATACAGTTCGGCGTATACCATGCTGCGCTTCTTTAAGTCTTCTTTCTTTTCCTGTGCAAAAGGAATGAAGCGCCAGAAGATTGCCCGCAGTTTTTTATCCATTACTTGAGTGCCGTTAGCCTCTTTGGTCATCCAGAGCACATAGTCTGAGATAAAGTAGGCTTTGAGGTCACCCTTTAATTTCTGGTCTTCTATCCACTGATAGTACTGACCGGTCAGACCTTCTTCCATCCAGTAATAGGATGCTTTTTCCTTTGCCACCTGCCAGCGCAAGTCTGCCACCGCCATCAGCAGGGCAATTTTTAGGTCGCGGGGGTACATGGGGATAACGATTCGTCCACGGCTTGTAACGCGGTTGTAACGGTCAAAGGGTTCCCAGCAGACACCAAAGTCACCATAAGTAGGAACAAGAATGACGTAGGGAACGATGCGGTTGTTTGTCTGACGGTGGACACGTACATAGGCACCAGGATCAAGGGATTCAATCCATGCCAGCGTGTTAATCACATTTTCTCGGAAACCGGTGCCTTGAGGAATACAATGGTAGAACTCGCGGGTGAATAGGGGAAATTGATTTCCCTGACGGCCGATGGTCATTTTTGCCATTTGGCGCACGGTATTCATTTCGGTCATTAAATCACTGTGGCTCACCTCAATGTCTTCGGGCACATCGGTCATTTTTGCAGAAAGAGAATTTTCAATAGCCTTGGCTTCTTCAACTTCTTTGAGGTAATTTGACAGTTCGCGGTCATTTTTTTGGAGCGCACGCAGTTTTTCCTGAATGTCTACAAACATTTTTTTCTGACCTTCGCTGTAAGGCATTTTGTGGGGCTCCATGCCCATGCAGACAGGATGTTCGCACAGGGCTTCGATACGGTTGCGCAGTTCAAGTTCCAGCATGTTGCGTTCGGCTTCTTTTGAATTCAAGAGGTTTTCCGCATTCTGCAACTTGCCGTCATTTTTTCCCTTTAACTGACGCAGATGCTGTTGGTCGGCACCGCCGTTTGCATTGGCTGCCTTTTTGGGACGGCTTTCATCAGTGGCAGAAAGAGAAATATGCCCGGTTCCGATTTCCTTAAACCATTCGTCCAGATAATACACAGGTTCGCCTGTTTCATTTTTGAGGAATGCAGATGCAAAGGTCTGTTTTTGTTCAGGCGTAAAAAGGGAAGGAAGCACAACTCCATAACGGAGCAACATTCTTTTTGGCATGGGCGTGTTGGGCTGAGTCATTTTTGGTGCAATGGTGCGGACTAATTCCCAGTAAGCCGTAACCAGTTGCTGGCGGTAAACGGTGCGGTCTTTTGGATCCTGGCAGACCAAATATTTTGAAAGAATTTGATGAACGCGCTGAGAGGCTTCTCCTTCGCCAGTGAGAGCCGTTTTGTAATAGGTTTTGTCGTCAAAGTAATGATGGGGTTCGTCTGAAAAGACTTTATCAATTGTTTGAAAGTGAGTGATGCTTAAATCAACTTTTGGAACTTCGCCCGACGCTTCTTTTCCCCGTTCTGAGGGCAGGGAAGACGGCATTCTGAATGAGGAGCCAGAATCACCGATATTTATGCCCGTAACGTCTTCAATTTCGATGTCGTCAAAATTAGTTTGCGGCCTTGTAGGTGCTGAAGCGGCGGCTTCTGCTAAAAGTGCTGCAATGGTCGGGTCTAGCTCTGTGTCACTCATTCAAAACTCCAAAGATTTACAATGCGTACGGTCATTATACCACAGGTTTTCAGAAATTTGTAGATGTAACTGTATAAATTCAAAAGAAATGTTAGCAGGTAAAGGTGGCTGAGTGCAGGCTGACTTCACCACTTTGCAGAGATTTTTTGCTGCCGTCGGAAAGTTCTACCACAAGGCTTGCATCATCGGCAATGTCTAGAACAGTGACATCGTAGGACTTTCCTTCCAAGCCAGCGGCAGGATTGACGGTGACGGTTTTTCCGATTAAGAATGAACGAGACCGATATTCAGCCATGCAGTCTGATATGGTTTTCTGGTCATTGGATTCCCAGGCATCGTAAAAGCGGAGGAGGTTGGCCGCAACGTGAGCAACCAAATCATTGCGGCTTACGGAAGCGGCTTTTGCCTTGTCTGGGGCGGCCTCGGTGATGGAGGTGGCAATGTGTGCCAGTTGGCCAGTAAAGCCCATGTTGCGCACGTTTATGCCGATGCCTACATTTGCCGCCTCAATACGGCCTGTTTCAAAATTGGCAACGCCTTCGGTAAGGATGCCGCAGATTTTTTTGCCATTCAAAAAGACATCGTTTACCCATTTGATTTTTGCATCAGTGCCAAATAGTTCATCGCAGGCACGGGCTACGGCAACAGCGGCGGCAGCGGTTAAAAGTGCGGGATTGGTAACGCCATGCTTTGGGGCATAGATAAGGGTAAAATACACGCCGCTTTCTGGAGGAGAAACAAAAGACCGACCCATACGCCCACGACCGGCAGTCTGCTTTCCTGCGACAATCAGTGAACGGTGGACTTTGGCACCTTGGGGAGTAAGTTCGCCAGTCGCTGTTCTGAATGCAGACACCGATGCGCATTGCCGTTTTGATTCAGACAGGGTGGAGTCGATTTCCGCAAAACCGCTGACACTGCCTGCTTTTATGCCGAGTGCAGCAATTTTTTCTGCGATGTATGCACCGTTGATGGGGTCAGCACTGGCGGTGAGTTTGTAGCCGCGATTTGAGACCGCTTCAATGTGATGACCTTCTGCCTGGAGCGACTTGATGGCTTTCCACACCGATGTTCGTGAGACGGCACAGGTTTGAGCCAGGTCTTCGCCAGAGACAAAATCAGGAGCGGCTTTGAGTAGGGCAAGTACGGACTGTTTGGTGGTCATTTGAGTGGTAAAATTCCTTGCGGTTCAAATTCTCCGTTGAGTGCGGAGAACAGTGCCTTAAAAGTGTACGGCGAATAACTATAGCCAAAAAGAATGGTATCCGCCCAGGTAAAGTTCATCACAGGAACGGGACTCAGCACGGACAGAATGATAACCCGCTTGCCGGTTTTGACCAGCCGCGCCGCTACCGAAGCATTGCGCTCGTTTGCCGTACAGATGATAATCGTGTCGTAGTTGAGGGCCATTCGTTCAATATTGTTTCCCATCCAGTCCGCCTGAATCGGGCCCATTTCGTAGTCGTATTTGAATTCCGCAGTTTTTCCGTCTGTAGAAAAACGGTCGTAGAGGCGGTGGGCTTCGGAAAAATAAGCGGGAAAATCTTTTGGGCCTGCCAGCAGGATGCGTTCACCTTGTCGCGGCCGATAGGGTACAGAGCCTTTTTTGTACATGGTGATGGAACGGCAAGCCTGAGTCAGGAAGAATTGCTGCCCCTCGCGGTCGGGAATGTGCTGATTGATAGTGGCTACATCGGGGTAGAGGGGAGCAGCATTGCCGCTCTTAAAATAGTTGAGTTTGTAGAGGATGACGCGGCGGGCGGCTTTTTGTACCGTCTGCTTAAAGAAAGTGCTGCGGCTCATTTCGCTCAGGTTGAGAGTCCACAGGTTTTCGTCCAATTTTGCCGTAGTGGAGGAAATGACGATGTCGTTGCCCGCCTCAATGGCCAGTTTAAATGCATTGGAAAGGCTTCCCGCATACATAGTGGCTCCGTTCATCATCATGTCGTCAGTAATAATCAGACCTTCGTAGTGAAGCTGGTTGCGCAGAATGTCCGTTAAAAATGTCTTGGAAAGGGAGGCAGGTTCTCCGTTGGCAATGATTTTGGGAAATCCCAAGTGTCCGCTCATGATTGCCGGCACTTTTTCTGCAATCAGATATTTAAAGGGAATGAGTTCACGGTTTTCCAGCGTGTTGTAGTCCACATTGATTTGGGGCAAATTACCGTGGGAGTCCAGGCTGGTGTCTCCATGGCCGGGAAAATGTTTTGCCGTAGGAATAACGCCCGCTGCAAGAGAACCGGCCACAAAAGCCGCGCCCAGCTCGCCAACATATTCTGCGTCTTCGCCAAAAGAGCGGGGACCGATAACCGATGAATTGTGGTTTGTGTACAAATCCACCGTAGGCGCAAAATTCATGTTGATGCCCAATGCCTTGATTTCACGATTGATGTAAAAGCCGGAATAGTATGCGTCTATGGGATAGCCTGATGCGCCGATTGCCATGTTGCCTGGAGTCATGGCCGTTTCACCCTTTACGTGGCGGATCCAGCCACCTTCCTGGTCAGTGGCAACAAAAAGAGGAATGCGCAGGCGGCGGCTCTGGGATTTTTGCTGTAAGGCCGTTACTGATTTTGCCACCTGTACCAAATCTTCCGTATTCCAGCCGAATACTTTTACGCTGCCCAGTCCGCGGTCAAGCACCCACTGGTTCAAAAGTTCACTTGGTTCCGCTCCTGCCCATCCAAACATAAGAATCTGGGAAAGGAGTTCTTCATCAGTCATCTTGCTGACCAGAAAATCCGCCAACTGCTCCGCAGGATAATTGCTCCAAAAATCAGCATTTTCTGGAATTGCCTTCTGTGCAGAAGCAGTACCCGCGGTTAGGGAAAAAATGACTGTTGCAGTCAGAGCAAAAAATCTGCCTGCTGAAAAAAATTGTATTGTCCGTGCGAGAAGACCTTTCACTTTGCTGCTCCCATTTTTGCTTTGAGCGTATTTACATATTCATGTGCCTGATGTGCTGCAATTGCTCCATCGCTTGAAGCGGTGATAATCTGACGGAAGGGTTTTGCCCGCACGTCTCCAGCCGCATACATGCCAGGTACCAGCGTTTCCATCTTGTAGTTTGTAATCAGGTAGCCGCTTTCATCCTTTGGAAGCATTGCCACCAAATCTGTGCGGGGATTCATGCCGATAAAAATGAACACGGCATCTGTGGGCAGTTCGACATCCTCGTTTGTCTCCACATTTTCCAGTACGACGGATTCAACTTTGTCCTTTCCATTGATTTTTTTGATGACGGAATTGTAGCGCACCGTGATGTTGGGATGGGTGAGAATTTTTTCTGCCACCGCCTTTTGGGCACGAAGTTGCTTGCGGCGATGGATAAGCGTAACGGAATTGGAAAGCGTTGCAAGATAAAATGCTTCTGAGCAGGCACTGTCTCCGCCACCCACCACCATGATTTTTTTACCTTTAAAGAAAGGACCGTCGCAGGTGGCGCAGTAGGAGACGCCTTTTCCCAGCAGTTTTTTTTCTCCGTCCACGCCAAGGGAACGATGCTGGGCACCTGTGGCAATCAAAATTGCATACGCCTTTAATTCGCCGTCTAGCGTCCGTATTACAAACTGCTGACCAATTTTATCAATGGAACTGACTTTTGAATGAATGATTTTTGCACCAAAACTTTTTGCCTGTTTTTCCATGTTCTTGATAAAGTCACGTCCCGGAACTGGTGGAAACACGCCAGGATAATTTTCCAGCGTAAAAATGTTCAGTGCCTGTCCTCCCGCGTCAGAAAGGTCAATCACCATCGTGTCCAGTCCAGAGCGCGCGCCATACTGAGCCGCCGTCAATCCCGCAGCCCCCGCGCCAATCACGATAAAATCAAAGTCAGTCTTTTTGAGCATATCTTATTATAGCAGAAAATCCCCGTGTGTGCTATTGCCTAGTAGAGCCTTAAAATGAGCCGATAAAATGAAGAAAACAAGGGTGAAAATGAACAAATGAGCCGATAAATTGCAAAAATGAGCCGATAAATTGCAAAAAAGCAGGGAATTTTTGCGAAATTTGAGCCGATAAAATGGGAGAAATGGTTGACAAGCAAAAAAATGAGCCGATAAAATAAAGTGAGGTCTGAGGGCATGGACTACGTTCTGTACAAAAAAAACATACCGATTCTCCAATATACGGAAGTATTTGGATGGGATGACGAAAGTGGACAAAGAAGAATACGCTATGGAAAAGTGAGCCGATAACTCGGGTAACTCTTTGCCTGGGAAAAGAGTTATCGTGTGGGATGCAAACAAGACAGGCTGGTTAGAACTGGTACAGGGGGCTACAGCCAAGCAATGTAATCACACAGATTCAACGAATGTAGTATATGTGGTAAATTTTCCATGATGATGTGAAAACTTTTTAAGGCTTCGGTATCTGCAAAAATGCTGCAAACGATATATCCACTGCAACTGAGAATAAAAATGATTATGAGTTTTGCGATGATACCTTTTATATGAAATCCGCAGGAGAATTCAAACGCAAAATAAATAAGAAAACAAAAAGCAATAAAAAGTAAAAATTTACTGGTCATTAAGAAGCAGGCGAGTAAAGTGATTGTAATTAGAAATGCCGAAACAATTTTGCGGCTGGTATTTTTTGAAAACAGCAGGACAAGAAATTTAAATACGGTGTACAGAGAGAGACCTACGCTGATAAAAATGTTTTTCCACATAGCGGTTTGTTCAGAAATGGGATTTTTGATAACATGCGTTTTGAGGATATAGTTTCCCATTTTTTCAAATAGATTAAAATGTTCGGCAGGTGTCTTATCACTAACAAAGGGTAAAATTTGCGGTTTAATTGCAACAACAATCGTCGCCACAAAGACCAAACTTGCGCATACATCCAGCACAGTAAGTAAAAACCCCTGCAGGCTGTCGGCAAAAGTGCGTTCTTTTTGGGGTGCGGTAACAATTGTTTCTGTTTGGGTTGGGGAAGCGTTTTCTTCCTTGCTTACGGTCGCATTGTCTGATTGGCTGGCATCTTCTGTGCGGTCACTTGACTCTGAGGCTGATGCGGAGCCGCTTGTTTCATCGTTCGCTGATTCTCTACTGTTTTTCTCATCCGTTTCGTTTGTTTTTGCAATGCCCAGGATTTTATCTGCAAATGACGACAGCAGATTTAAGTCACCGTCACACATGTTGCGGAAAGAAAGCAGTGGCATTGCTTTTACAAAGGCTGTCAAATCTGTTTGCGGCACCTCACCCTGCGTGTAACCAAATTTCAGAATGTCAGAGAGCGTCTTTCCTTTTTCTTCAGTCAGCCCCTTTACAAAAAAAGTAAAAGTCCGGCCGTCCGCTATCATTTCCAGACGAGAGAGTTCCTCTGCCAGCGTCCTTTTTCCGATTGCCGAAGCCGTCTCCGCAGAAAGTGCGGGGCTTATGGAAAAATCTACCCTTGGAGACACATCCTTTAAGAGCGCGCCATGCACTTTTTCTCCGTTTGTTGTAACGTACCACCGCAAAGCCTTGTCTGTGACCAAAAAACCCTTTCGCAGCACAGGATTTGTCCACACCGCACAGAGCAATCTTTCATCCGCTGCAGCCCCGTACAGAATGCGGAGCCATTTTTCAGTCTCCGCGGGAAAGTCTTTTTGCAAATACAGGTGCTTTGTGGTGATAAAAGGAACGGTCATGGAAAACTCCTTGATGATAATAGTAGTACAAAACTATAGCATGGCAAGGTTAGAATGTACAGCAAAAGATTCAAGGCAAACGCATTATAGATATCGTGCTTGAATATCGGCTGGACAAATGAAATATATGAGAGCAAAAAGGCTACCCTAGCCATGGTTGTAACTATTTTTTTAATTTTATCGTGTATCCAATAGTAAACAAAAATTACCAAAAGTCACCATCGTAGTCAGATTGCTGTTCCTTAAATCTATTGCATAAAAGCAAGTCTTTGCGGATGCTAACACTGGTAGTAAATTACCACCGACAGAGCCGGTGACTTGTTTGGCGGTTCAAGTGATGAAATCAAAAAAGAAATCCACCGTACGCAAGCGATTTTGATGGCTCACATTTCCAATGAGATAACCCGCCTGTATGCAATGCTGAGCGATGACAGGGTACGCCGCCAGTAACTCATGCAATGAGTAAGCTTACCCCATATACTCCCGCAGACGGTAGGCTACATACAGCGGAAGCGAAAGTACCTGCGTTGCGCCATCGGGATTTGCGCCGATGTTTTTAAGAGACAGTTTGAAGGCTTGGGCGGGTTTGTATTTTGATATGAAAGTGTGCAGGCTTTTGGCGCGGGTGTTGTCGGCGGATTTAGCTTCTATGGGGATGATGTGACCCTGCCATTCCGTTACAAAATCGACTTCTGCCGTGTTGTCGGAGCGCCAGAAATACATGGGGATATTTTGATTCTTCAGTTCTGTCAGCAGAAAGTTTTCAGTGAGCGCGCCCTTAAAACGGATATAGTTTTCGTCACCGTCCAAAATCGTTTTGTAATAGACATTGGATTTTCTGCGTAGTAAACCTACGTCGCTCATGTACACTTTGTAGTATGATGCATCTGCACAAAAGGAAAGCGGCAATTCTGGTTCTGTCACCAGTTCCAGTTTGTAGGTTAAGCCAGCGTCGCACAGCCATTCCAGTGCTTCCTCAAAGTCTTTAGCCCGTGCGCTTTCCTTTACATGAGAAAAAATAAATTTGTTGTTCTCTTTTGCCAGTTGTTTGGGAACGGACAGCCATACGGCACGAATGCGCGGTACCAATCCCGTGGGTGCATGTTTAGAAAAATCGCTTTCATAGTCAGCAAGAATTCTATCCTGCACTTCTTCTGCCTGTGAAAAATCATGTGTGTCCACCCATGTCTGCACAACCTCGGGCATTCCGCCAATTATATAGTAAAGTTTAAGGTATTTTTCCAGGCGCGCTGTGTATAGCAGGGGCAATTCTTGCATTTTGTCCAGTTTTTCAAGTCCCTCCAGCAATGCTCCGCCACTGTCAGCCACGACGAATTCCTTAAAACTCATGGGGAACATGGAAAGCCGATCGACTTTGCCCACGGGGAAGGAAATGCCTTGTGCTTTTAATTCCACGCCCAGGAGCGAACCGGCGCAGATGATATGCAGGTCTGGCATATTCTCGCAAAAATATTTGAGCGCGGTAATGGCAAGGGGACATTCCTGTATCTCATCAAAAATGAGCAGCGTCTTGCCCGGCACAATTTTTTTGCTCAGGATAATACTGCCCAATTCGTCAACAATGCGCGTTACGTCAAAGTTGACCGAAAAAATGGAAGCCACATCTCTATTGCCTTCAAAGTTGATGTAAGCCGTGTCTTCAAAATACTGGGTGCCAAATGTTTTTATCACATAGGTCTTGCCGCACTGGCGCACACCTGTTACTAACAGCGGCTTCCGGTTCGGCTTGTCTTTCCACCGCACCAATTCCAAAATCGTGTCTCTCTGCATGCATAACCTCTGCAAAGAGTGTAACACTTTTTCCTATGATTTTCCATCAAATTCTACAGAAATTCATATGAAAAAGTGTAAAACTATCACAAAATTCATATGAAAAAATGTACTATTTTCCCCTAAATCACCCGCTTTTCAAGCCAGTGGCCATGGCGGAAGCGGATAAGGAAGCATATGCCTCGGAAAATCCAGTCCAGGTACATGGCAAACCAGATGCCGTAGAGTGCAAGGCTGGTGTTTTGGGGGAAGCGGTGCAAAAGCCAGCGGGAAATCAGAAAACTAAAGAGGACGCGGAAGACCCACATGCTGATGTTGCTCACAATCATCGTGAACTTTGCATCACCGGCTGCGCGCAGAATGTTTGGCATGGTAAAGGACATAGGCCAGAAGATAATGTTTGCTACCATACAGGTGCGGATAACGCCAGTGGCAAGCAGTCGTGCCTGGTCAGAAAGATTGAACGCCCGTACCAAAAGGGGAGCGAGCACAAAGATGAGGGTAGCAACGGTAGCCATGCCAAGATAGGCTTCTTTCATCAGTCTCCGCCCGTAGGATTTTGCCTGTTCCTTTTCGCCTGCACCGATACACTGTCCAACAACGGTCACGCTTGCCAGACCGATTCCTTGGGCAGGAATATTTGAAAAACTTGCAATCGTGTTGGTGATGGCGTTTGCCGCAATGGCCGCAAGTCCAAAGCCAGACATGAATGAATACACAAGAATTTTTCCAATATGGAAGACGGAATTTTCTATGCCGCTGGGAACGGCCACTTTCAGGATTCGCCGTATCATCGAAAAGCGCAGTTCAACCCGCCAGAGTTTTTCCAGATAGATGGGGCTGTTTTTCCGCGCTGCCTTTCCCGCAAGCAAGGCAAGCATAACCGTTGCCGCCAATATTCTGCTTATGAGCGTGGCAATACCCGCACCCGCCACGCCAATTTTTGCTCCGTAAATCAGCACTGCATTTCCCCCAATGTTGGTCAGGTTCATCAGGATGCTTACTTTAAGGCTCAACTTGCTGTTTCCCATGGAACGGTAGAGGGCGGCGCAACTGCTGTAAATGGCTAGGAAGGGGAAAGAAAGCAAGACCCACACAAAGTAAATGAGGGCATTTTCCATGACGGCGGCATCAGTCTTTCCGTAAATCAGATTGAGGATGATGTAGCGCAGGGGCATGCAGAGGACAATGATAAAGACACCTGCAAGGGCAGAAATGTAAAGCAGTTGCCTCGCCGCCACCCTCGCATCCTCCGGCGACTTGTGCCCCAGATACTGACTTGAAACCACTGCACCCCCCGTGGCAAAAGCCGCAAAGAGCTGGATAAAAAGCTGAGTCAACTGGTCAATCAGCGACACGCCCGACACGCCCGCTTCGCCAATGGAAGCCACCATTACCGTGTCACATGCGCCAATCGTCATCGCCAAAAATTGCTCCGCTACTAAAGGCAGGATGAGGCGGCGCAGGTCTTTTTGGCTGAATAAAGGTTCGCTCACTTATGCCTTAAAGGACAGCGAAGGAACTGTCTTATCCGTTAGAACGGAAACATCCACGCGGTTGTAAGGAATGTTGATGCCCGCCTCGTTGAATGCCTTTACCGTCTGTACGCATACTTCGGTTTTGAGGTCAAAGAAATTCGGGCGTTCGCACCAGACAATCAGGTTCATGCCGATTCCGGAATCTTCACAGCCGGTGACCAGCACTTTTGGCGCGTAGGAGGGATTGTCCTTTACAACCGTAGCACAGCGGGCGGGAACAGTACCCAGCACTTCAATAGCCTTGTCCAAATCCGTGGCATAGTCAACGCTCACCTCAAAAGCATAGCGGCGATAGTCAAACGTAGAATAGTTCATCAGTTTGGTATTGATAATGGCAGAACTGGGAATGCGGATTAACTGGTTGTTGGGTGTACGCACTTTGATAGAAAGCAGCCCAACCTTGTCTACCGTGCCAGAAACCCCGTCCACTTCAATAAAGTCACCGATTTTCATGGCCTTTTCCGTAACAATGAAGATGCCAGAAATCAAGTTGCTCACGGTAGTCTGGGCAGCAAAGCCGATGGCAACACCAGCAATACCCATGGCTCCCCAAATGGCACCCAAGTTGATTCCAAACAGCCCCAGTACATACAAGACGATAAGCACGTAGAAACAGTATGACACAATCTTGGTCACCGTCTTCGTTGCCTGTGGCTCCAGTTTCTTTGCTACACCCTTTTTGATAATCATGCGGATGATGCGGTAGACACCCCAGAAAATCAGGATGGCAATCACGCCCGTTGCAAATTTAACGACATGCGCAGGTTCTTTTACATAATTGACAATCTCATTCACGTGAAAAAAATTCTGCATCTGATTCACGGTTTCATTGGCGACACTCATAGTCATGCTGGTTTCTTCCATATAAGTCTCCTATTTTTGGAAAAGCGATACTTTTTGTATTCTATCACTATTCGTATTTTTCGTCATTACCGCGCAGGTGTTCCATGACGGACGTATCGTTAGGCTTACTAATCAGCCGAATCAGCCCTATAATCATCAGCACCACAAGAATTCCAACAATCACCGTGGCAATAATTCCAAACATAAAACCTCCAGAACCTTGATAGGGGAAAAGCCTTTCCCCTGGGGCGCACGATGTAGCGCCCACACCCCTTTCTCCTAGGGCTGCCGCCCTAAGACCCGCTATTCATTCTTCCTGCAAATATCATTCAAAAAACACTCGTCACATTTGGGATTCCGTGCCGTGCAGATGTAGCGGCCGTGGAGAATCAGCCAGTGGTGGGCGTGCTCCATGTATTCGTCAGGAATGCGCGCCAAAAGCGACTGCTCCACGGCTTCAGGCGTCTTGCCCTCTGCCAGCCCGATTTTAGGACAGATTCTCAGCAGATGCGTGTCCACCGGCATGGTGTGCTCCCCCCAGACCACATTCATCACTACATTTGCAGTCTTTCGCCCTACGCCAGGCAAAGCCATCAGTTCTTCCCGTGTGCGGGGCACGTTACCGCCAAAGTCAGCAAGCAGTTTTTCGCACAGCCCAATAACATGCTTTGCCTTGGACTTGTAGAGGCCAATGGATTTGATGTAGGGAATGAGCCCTTCTTCTCCCAGTGCAAGCATTTTTTCCGGCCTGTCCGCCACCTTGTACAGTTTTTCCGTGGCAAGATTCACGCTCTTATCCGTTGCCTGTGCACTCAGTACCACCGCCACCAGCAGCGTAAAGGGCGACGACCAGCGCAGCTCTGACTTGGGATGTGGATTTCGTGCTTTAAATCGCTCCATCACTTCGCGGATTTCTGATTGTGATAATAAATTCATATATTTTAAGGGGGAAACTCCTAAACCCCACAACAATTACCATCTGCCATAGCCGCCATATCTACCATGAACGCTATTACCATAACCACTGTAGTCATTTCGATAACTATATTTTGAATGATAGTTGTCATAATATGCACCTTTATAGCCTTCCTCAAAACCTCTGCGCCATTCAGAACGATTTTCATAATTTTTATCATAACCGAAGCCAATATCATCAGCTATATCATCACTGTAACAATCAAGACATAACGGTTCATTTGGCTTATAACGTTTTGGACGACCACATCGTTTACAATACTGGCGCGGAGTTCTTTTGTAATAGGTTTTTTTTGATTCTGGTTTTGTAATTATTTTTAACCAACCATATTCATTTTCAAGTTTTTGCATAAAAGTAGGATCTGTTGTAAATGTTCCCGCTTCAACATTTTTGTCTACTGAGGATTCAGTCAGGTTCATAGATGAACATACCATCTCAGTTTCGTTTCTTACTATTTTTGCATGCAGTCTTTCTATAAAGTGTAATTCTATATTATTGTAGTCTTCTAATTCTTCAAACTGCTCTTCTTCTCCTTTTCGACCATACATCTTTATAATGACACCTCGACTTTCAGCACGTTCAATTGCTTCTTCCAATTCGGGAATTCCTTGATAATACGGAGTAGCTATAATGCACTCAGATTTTGCATTATCAATGACTTGAATATAGTGAGAAAGAATTTCATTTACATTCAGTAAAGGTTTTGTTTTTGCCATATACAAAGTGTATCTCTATACCTTAAATCCTGTCAATAAAATTTCTCCCACAGAATTTGCAATATATGATATACTATAGGGAGAAGGAGTTGCACCTATGCTTTCAAATAATATCACCGAACTAAAAGATTCTTTTGTACATGCAATTTCCCCTGTGCGTATCTACCTGTTTGGCTCATATGCTGATGATACATTTACTGACGAAAGCGATTATGATTTTTATATTATCGTAGATGATGCGGTAAATGATATTCCTGCCACAACAACTCGTGCTTATAAATCAGTTCGCAATATCAAGAATCGCCCTGTTGATATTTTGCTTGCAACAGCAAGTCATTTTGCTGCAAAAACAAATATACCTTCCATTGAGCGCACTGTTTTACAAAAAGGAGTTTTACTATATGACAGAGACGACAAAGCGTTGGCTTGAAAGTGCAAAAACCGATAGCAACGTAGCAGAACATCTGTTTGAGCATTATTATCCAAAACCGCTTGAAATTATTTGCTATCATAGCCAACTTGCTGCCCTAAAAGCATCACCCCTGCCGTAACAATCGGCACGAATGCGCCCAAAAATCCTGCGTTGCCGCAAAAGCGCCAGCAGAACCATCCTGCTGCCACACCGGCATAAAAGGAAAGCAGTGTTGCGCCCATAAATTTTGCCTTGAGAATCTGGCTTTTGTCGCCGTTGGCCCATACTTCTGTAAGCGCAGACACAAGCTGCCTCACATTGTTACTTGAAAAAATCGTAGAGTTTTTGTAGCCGTAAGCTCCCGCAAAGGCGCACCACTGAAAAGGCATGGCAAAAAGCGTGGGGTAGAGATAGAACATAAGCGGCAGATTCCCTTCAATCGGAAAACGCCACATGGCAAGGCAGGCAAGCCCGTCAATTCCCAAGGCAAGCAGTTTGGTGTTCAGCCGCGTATGCTTGGGAAGCCAGGTGGCAAGAAAAATGGCAAGAACATAGAGCATAAACCCCACCCCATGCAAAAGCACCGTCTTCCAATTTCCGCCGAACAGCCCTATGACCAGTTCCATTAGATTGACTGTCTGTGCCGAGCCAAACTGATGCGCCGCATTCACCAGCGGAAAGATTCCCAGCCACCCGCCAATCCCGGCAACGAGGTAATGAATATGTGCTTCACGATTTTGTTGCATAAAAAAGTGTATCATAGAGCGCAAAAAAGAAAAACCCTGCACAAAAAGGCTCGCCTGTTCGTGCAGGGTGGGGTAATAGTGTCCAGGGCAAACGCATTATAATCCATTCGCAAGTAAGACAAAAAGGGCACAGGTAAAA
>CAKZZO010000120.1 GCA_937885175.1 uncultured Treponema sp.
TATAACAGAAGGTTGGAAACCTTTTTTAGTGGGGAATTATATTTTACTGCTTGCCGTCTCCGTTCCAATACCAGTTTGACATTGACTTGCTGCCAAAGTTACAGTCCACAAAGGCTTCGATTCCCAATCCTTCCACAGGGAAAATATTTGTTACGCCAAAGACTGGCTCAATGCTGAAATGATTGACACTTTCACTTTCAACATTCCAGTTTGCATAGCCAAGAGAGCCGCGCACATACATGCCGACTCCGTTAGACTTCTTTGCCGCAAAGGCCGTTCCTACAGAAACAGCCGCCATCATCAGAAACAATGCAATTTTTTTCATTTTCCTGCTCCTATTTTTTTGAAAATATGCATAAAGTATACCACTCCCCTGCATGAGTGTCCATTGCGTGAGCGATGGGAGGGGTGCACCTAAGGGGCAGTGCAAAGCACCGCGCGTAAGCAAGCCCCGGACGTAGCGACCGCCACTTGTGGCGGGCACGCCCAAAGCAGCAAGACACTATTTTTTTACCGTCCGGATTGCCCCCATTTTAAGCCGCTGTTCCCGCGTGTCGGTCAGCATGTCGCGAAGGCTTTGGGCATCTTCCTCGGAAATGTACTTTTTAAACCTTTCCATCTGCTTTTGGAAATTTTCGATGTGGGTAACCAGTTTTTCCTTGTTGGAGATAAAAAGTTCTGTCCACAGGGGGGCGTTAATCATGGCAATGCGGGTCAAATCTTCAAAAGAACCGCCTCCAAAAGCCGTAATCTCCGGGTCTTCGGCACTTTCCACCAATGCGCTTGCAATCACGTGGCAAAGCTGGGAGGTAAAGCCGATTTTCCAGTCGTGGGTGTCACAGGAAGTTTCGGTAATGCGGCTAAAGCCCATTTCTGCAACAAGGGCACGCATAAAATCAAGGTTTTCAGCCTTGTTGAAATCAGACGGACAGAGAATATAGTTGTGGTTCACAAAGAATTTTGCATCGCTGTTGGCATAGCCTTCTTTTTCGCCACCCGCCATGGGGTGACCGATGATAAAGTCAACGTCGGGACGAAGGATGTCTGGCATGGATTTTTCAAAGATACCCTTTACGCCAGAAATATCCGTAACGATTGCGCCAGATTTAAAGTGCTCCCGATGCTCCTTCATAAAGTCCAGGGTGGCGTGGGGATAGAGACAGACAAAAACCACGTCGCAGAGGGGAAGCATGTCTGCCACTTTGTCAGAAGTATAGACAACATCTGCCACACCTTCTGCCATCACCTGACTCAGGCAAGCCGTACTGCGGTTACAGGCAAGGACTTTTCCACTCGCTCCCGCCTGGCTCAATACATTCTGCCGAATCGATTTGGCGAAAGAGCCGCCCATGATTCCCAATCCTACTATTCCGTATGTTGCGTGTTTCAGTTCCATGGGAAAAGTATAGCAGATATTTTATGGGGGTGGAAGTCCATGCAAATTCCTATGCGTCAGCAAGCCACGAAAAACTCGACCCCTCGTCCTGAAAATTCTTACTCCACCCACACAAACAAATCGTCCATCGTCACTTGGCTCTGCACCAGACCGCTGTACATGTTTTGCTGCAGTCCGAATGTAGTGACGAACGCGAGTTGCAGGGATTTTTTTGTTTTGGTGACTCGCTGAAAGGTGTCGATTTTGTTACGCAGTTCGTGGTCATAGTCTTTGTCGATTGCATATTCATTCAGGGAGAATTTCATCTCACAAATGGTAATAACTTGGTCACGTCGGTCGATAATCATGTCGATTTGTGCGCCTGAATGCTCCTCATTTGCCTGCGTGAACCATGCCGATTCTTCACTGAGTACGCCTGAAATGCCGAGTGCGCGTTTTATCTGCTTGGAGTGGTCTTTGCAAAGTTGCTCAAAGGTCAAGCCCGCCCAAGCACGGCGAGAGGGATTTTCTATCATGTTGCTCCAAAAATGCTCGTCTTTTCCGTAATTTTCCTTGACAAAACGGAGGTAGAAGAGCGTGTAGAAGTCTGCCAGCTGATAGAAAAGCCCGTGTTTTTTCTTGCCGAAAAACTGGTAGGCGCGGACAAAGCCCGAATCAGTCAGATTGCGCAGGATTTTGGTGAGTTGGTTCGTGTCGGGGAGTTTTGTACTTGCGGCGATTTCGCTTCGTGTCATGCCCATGCGCTTTGTGTTCAGCGTTTCCACCACTTTGATATAATGCCCGCTCTGGGAAAAAAGCGTTTTGTAGAGGTGGTCGAATTCATCCCAGAGTTCAGCGCGTTTTCTAAAAAACAGGTTGTCAATGTTAGCGTTGAAGGAAAGCCGTTTTTGTAAAAGACTCAGATAATACGGAATGCCACCCAAAATCATGTAACATTCGGCGATATGATAGCGAGACCAAGTAAATCCCTGTGTACGAAGGTATTCCTCGGTTTCCGCAAGCGTAAAGGGCTCCAGATACATGCGGCAAGTCTGACGATTGAAAAGCCCACCTTTGTTTTCGGCGATATTATCAATCATCCATGCGGTTGCCGAGCCACAAACGATGCATATCAAATTATTTTGCGCACTTCCCCAGTCGTTCCAAAACCATTCAAACGCAGGAAGAAAGCCCGATTTCTGCGTGTCAAGCCAGGGCATTTCGTCAAAGAAAACTACATGCTTTTCATCTTTTGGCAGGGAGCTCAAATGCTCTCTAAGCAAGAAAAACGCCTTGTCCCAGTCCTTTGGAATTTCATGTTCTTTTCCAGACTGACGGTTCAATTCTTCGGTGAATTTTAAAAGTTGCAGTTCAATTGGCTGTTCATACCTGCCAGTCAATTTAAAGTCAAATCGACCTGCAAAAAACTGATTGATGAGAAATGTTTTTCCTATGCGTCGCCGACCGTACACGATAACGAGCTGCGAAGTCTTTGCAGAAAGGATTTCTTTGAATCTCCGCAACTCTCTGTGCCGACCGACGATGAGTCCTTCAAGATTCGGTATGTCGCTTAATTTCATGGAGAAAATATAACACTTTCCAACAGAAAATACAACATTATTTATTGAAAAGTCGATAAAAAAGAGACTTTTCAATAAATAATGTTGTTAAAATTGTTGAAAATTATTATTTTACACCCTTCTTCCCTCTACAGCCGCATATTGTACCAGTACTTTCATTAAATCATCAAATTGCGCTGGTGTCAAAGACTGTTCGCCATCGCAGAGGGCTTTTTCGGGATTGTTGTGTACTTCGATAATCAGACCGTCTGCACCAACGGCGACCGCCGCCTTTGCCAAAGTAGGAACCATCCAGCGGATTCCACAGGCGTGGCTGGGGTCAATGATGACTGGGAGGTGGGTCTCCTTTTTAAGGTAGGGTACGATGGAGATGTCAAGGCAGTTGCGGGTGTAGTTGTCAAAAGTGCGGATACCCCGCTCGCACAAGATAACCTGCTCGTTTCCGCTTGCCATGATGTATTCGGCACTCATCAAAAATTCTTTAACGGTTGCGGAAAGCCCCCGCTTTAGGAGAATGGGCTTTTTGACTTTACCAACCTCTTTAAGCAGGTCAAAGTTCTGCATGTTTCGGGCTCCAATCTGAATGATGTCCACGTCTTCAAAAAGCGGAATCTGAGTGATTGCCATAAGTTCAGTAACGATGGGCAGCCCCGTTTCCTTGCGGGCGATTTTCAGGAGTTCCAGCCCCTCCGCTCCCAAGCCCTGGAAAGCGTAGGGACTGGTACGGGGTTTGAATGCGCCGCCCCGCAAAAAACGTGCTCCGCTTGCTTTGACGGCTTTTGCCACTTCCACAATCTGCCCTTCGGTTTCAACGGAACAGGGACCCGCCATGATGGCGCAGGTTTTTCCGTCACCTATGTCAGCACCCAATGCAGTGTCGCTTTTTGACGGCACGGAAATCACGGTATCCGCAGGATGGAAGGAGCGGCTTGCCTGCTTGTAGGGGGCCTTTACCCGCTGGGCACTTTCCACGATTTCATTTGCCAGCAGTTCCTCCGGGGTGATGCGGCTGGTGTCGCCAATCAAGCCCAAAATCGTTACATCCGCACCCTTTGATTCGTGCAAATCCAGTCCGCGAGCCTTTAATCCCGCTTTGAGTTCATTCACCTTTGCTTCAGGTGCGCCGTTTTTCAATACAACAATCATTTTTATCACGCCTCCGTTTTTTTGATTGCCATTCGCTTTTTATACATGCATAAAAAAAGGACTTCCTCTTCGGAAGTCCTGATTATTGCCTTTGTATTGCAACCACACGCCGTCAACGACAGCAAAGACCTTCCGAACGCAGATGAGAAATTCCATAATAGGCATAATAAAAGTAAGCCAACAATGAGAAAATCTTTTCTGTCGCAGCAAAAGACTTGCGGTTCATACAGTCATTTTATGCGAAAACTTTGCGCTTTGTCAAGTTTGTTGCCCGTAGTGTGCATGGGAGAGCAATATAGACACAACATTTTTCAAAAGATATGCTCAATGTATGAGCACGAACAGTATCAACACTATTGACCCAAAAATGCTAGCACGAATTCAGGCTTTGCGTCTTATGGATGACGATTTTATGACCGTTGTTTTTAGTGGCGACAATAAGGCAACGGAGTTTTTGCTGAAAATTCTACTTGACCAGAATGATTTATGAGTCACATCCTCAATGACTCAGACAGAAAAGCGGAATTTATTCGGGCGTTCCGTTCGACTTGATATTGTCGCTATCGACAGTGCAGGGCAAATCTATAATATCGAAATACAACGTGCGGATAAAGGGGCTGTAGCTAAACGAGTTCGCTATAACATGGCTATGCTCGACAGTCATACGCTAAAAAAGAATGAAGATTTTGAGAATCTGCCGAATACCTATATTATTTTTATAACCGAACATGATTATTTGGGCTTAGGCAAGCCTGTGTATAAAGTGGAAAAATACTTTGATGCGGTAGACAGCCATGGAGAGCATTTGCCTTTTGACGATGGTTGCACTATAATGTATGTGAATGGCTCGTACCGTGGAAATGATTCAATCGGCAAATTAATGCATGATTTTTGTGCAACAAACGCCGATGAAATGTATTATGGCGAACTTGCTGAAAAGGTTCGTTTTCACAAGCAAGAAACTAAGGGGGCTGAAACCATGTGCAGAATTTTTGAAGAATATGGAAATGAAAGAGCCGCAGAAGGTAAAACACAAAGAAGCATTGAAGTCGCCGAAAATCTGTTGCGCGATGGAACGCTTCCTATAGAAAAAATTGCGACGCTCGCAGATGTACCGCTTGAACAGGTAAAGAGCATCGCAGAGAAAATTGCCGGAAACGCAAATCGCTAAATCCTGGTTTCCGTCTCTTCTACAAAGTCTTCTCCCCAGTAGTCGCAGAGCATGAAGCGGGCGGCGGCTTGTAATTCGGGGATGACGGACTGGGCAAGTTGGGATAGGTTGTTCTGCAAATACCAACGGCAGCGGATTCTGATTCTGTCAGTCTCTTCTTCTGTGAGCGTGCCGGCCGGCAGATGCGAAAGCTCGTCAAAGATGACGGTAAAGACGTTCGCCGCCGAGCAGATTTGTTCCCAGCGTTCAAGCGAACTGATTTTTGCAGGGGAAGAAATGCCTGTGGAAATGTCGTAGCGGTAGACGGCTTTGGGAATGCTCACATAGGACTGCGCTTCAAGTGCGGCAAAAAAGTAAATGAGAAAATCGTCCGCCATGACGCATTTTGTAAATGGAATATGGGAAAATGCTTTAAGATATAAGTCACGGCGAATCAGTTTTGCGCACAGGTAGCCCGAATGTTCCTGCCTCAAAAAACTTCCGATTATTTCTTTTTGTCGGAGCGGTTTTTCTGACCGGGCGTTTATGCCGCATCGCATTTCTTCCGTGCCAAGAGGAATTTCCATCTGTGCATGTACTATGTCCGCCTCACTTTCTTTTGCCGCCTCGTACAGAGCAGAAAGTGCGCCGGGCAAAAGTTCATCGTCACTGTCCAGCATGGCAATGTAGGGGGCGCAGGCGGCTTCTACCAGGGTGCGCCTCGTTTCTATGGTCTGCATGTTTGTGCGGTTTTCTATGTAGGTAAAGGTCACGGGTGGATGCTGCATTTCTTTTCGGCTGTGTGCGGCGGATTTTTCTGCCATTCTTACGATTTTTTTGCAGGAAAGAGTTTTTTCGTCTTTGCCGTCACTTGCATCGTTTACGATGACAATCTCAAAATCAGGAAAATCCTGTGAGATTACGGATTCAAGGCAGCGAGCAAGGTATTTTTCCGTCCGAAAGACAGGGATGCAGACGGAGATAAGAGGCTGTTTTTTGCAAGAAGAACAAAGAATTGACAAGGTCAACCCCTAGTTGCCGTTTTGACCTTTAAAGCCCGAGTCATTGTAGGAATTGAAGGCAACTTGCACATCGGTTACAGTTTTGCTCAAGTCTTTCAGGTTCAGTTTTACGATCCGATCTCCGTTCGTGTCATAGTCATAAGAGCCTTCGTCTGCAATGTAGAGTTCGTCAGGCTTGCGGGCAATGAATTTTTGGGGGCCGTAGAAACAGTTTTCTGCACCAGAGGCAGATGGTGCGCAAATGCCGTCACCGTACCAGCCGTACACCTTGCTGCCGTCTATTTCTTCCAAAGTGATTTTTTGCGTGCCGTTGCTTACGCTGTTTGAAAATTTTATAAGACCGCCGCGGCTGTATGAGCCGTCCAAATCGCTTATGAGCATATAGAGAGCAGCACCGTCATTACTCAGAATAAAGTCAGTTGCCTTGAAGAGGCCGCACAGTTTCTTTGCGTTACTTGTTGCGTCTGTCTCAACAATTCCTAAGCCCGTTGCAGTTACGGTGAATTCGGTTGTCTGAGTAAGGCTTTCTTGTGCTTCAGATTCCTGCGAAAGGGCAAATTTTTTGATTGTAAAAGTCGCCTCCGTCACATAAGAAGATTCTTTTGTAACTTCTGTAATGAGCGTATACAAATAATCGTCATCAGAGGCAAGAAGCGGCTTGCTTGTAAAGGTTATTGCTTCTTCCATGTCATCAAATGCGTCGAAAGATGTGGTCTGTCCGTTTTTATATTGATAGAATTTATATGATATACTTTCATTGTTTTCTTCATCAAGGGCAGTATACCACAACACATCATTGTATGCACAGAAAGTGCTGATTGATTTGTCACTTGTAAGCGCATTTCCCCTGTTGTAGCCGGCATAAGACGGATATTTTATTATGTTGCCGTCTTCACGCACATAGATTTTTTGAGTGGCGGAGTCAATGCAGAAATTCTTTACCGTGCCACGCCCAAGTTTTATGCCGGTATCGGTAAGCGAAACATTCTCTGTTATCTGCTCTCCTGAAAGGACTGCAAATGTATCAGAAGGGCTGTATTCAGTGCATAAGTTCCATAGGACGAGCGGATAATCCACAACTTCTATTGGCTGATACCCTCTCAGAAGGTCGTCGTCCAGCTGAAAATGATATGAACCATCCTCTTCATTAAAGTGAGTATGGGAACTTTCTCCGTACCAGGTGTCCGTGGAAAATCCGCTGAAAACCGTGATGACTTCGGTGCAGGAATACAGTTCTGTATTATCATCATTGTAAAATTTGAATGTCACTTCATGGCTGCCTGCGGGAACTGATTCAAGCACAATTGCGGCTGAATTTTCTTCAAATGATACTCTTCCGACCCCGTCCGTGATATTTTCGCCGCTGTATGTGACGCTTGAAAGAGGTCCCAGTTTTACCGTTGCGTCCTCTATGGTCAGGCTGATTGAACCGGTAACTTCTTCTGAAAAAAGAGGAAAGGCTTCAAGAAGAATGTCGCTTTTGCCTTCACTGGTGACGGTGACTTTTTTGCTTTCTTTGCTTGCGGCAATTTTATTTTCGTTTACAAAACCTTCGGCAGAAAAATACCATTCTCCAGCGAAAGGTACTTGCAGGGCAAAGCCGCCGCTTGTGCTGCAATGGCGTTTTGTGTCTTCATTAGGATTTCCGTCACTGTCAAGTTGGTATGCTGTCACATTCCATTCAATTTCTGAAAGGTCGCCAAAAGAACTTGTTGCTGAACGGGCGGCATTGCCGATTGCAATGTTTCCGCTTACGGTGTATGAAGATGAGGACTGTTCTGAGGCTGTGCTTTTTGAGAGGTCTGAACAGGCGGTAAAAATGGCTGACGCAAAAAGCGCCGTGAGTGCCAGATTGAAAAATGTATGTCGTATTGTTTCTTTCATGGTGTCATTCTCCTTAGTTTGATGTGATAGTACCGCTTTCGCTTATTGTCCAAACTCTTTCTCCATCTGGCGTTACGGCAAATTTTTCATACACATCCGCCAAAGTTACTCCTGCATCATCGGTCACTTTCAGCACCTGTAGACCACTTGAATAACTTGGTGGAGTGATTGTTGCGACAGGACTTGTTTCGCTCGTAAGTGCGCCTGCAACATAGATGTATGCGTAGTAAGTTGTGCTACTGCTGCTATCGTAACAACTCTCCAAATATACATCGTTATCAGAAGTTACGAGCGCGATTCCGCTCATAAAAAGCCCACAGGCGGTGTTGCTGCTGTTATAGCCAATTGTCGTCCAAACGCCGCTTCCCTGTGTGCCTGTGTTGTATGATATAGTTCCGCTGTTCATATAGACGGATTCCCATGCAGTGAGGTATATACCGCCACCCTCTGCACTCGCAAAGTTTTGGTAAATGCCACCAGAGAAGTCTGCTGGAAGCGGTGTAGTGCCATCAGTGTCAAATCCGCTATAGCCAAGATACATGTTTCCGTCGCTGTAAATGCCTCCGCCTTTTTCCGCTCTATTGCCAAAGAAATTAGCGTCTGAATTTGTCTCAGCGTATGCTGCTGGTGCAGATGCATCTTTATTTCCAATAACTGCATCTCCGTACATGAACATCGTGCCGTTGTTACGTACACCGCCCCCATAACTTCCGACATTGTTTGTAATCGTACCGCCGTTCATAATAAATACGGCACCGTTACTTATATAAATTCCAGCCCCTGTACCGGCTCCATAATCGCCGTTTCCCGTTCCTATGTTGCCGGTAATGCTGACATTGTTTGCGGTGAGCCTTCCTTTGTTTAGACAAATGCCCGCTCCACTGTCAGCTGTGTATCCGCCTCTAATCGTTACGTCACTGAGGGTTATTGTTTTTGCATCCAAGAAAAGCGTTCTTCCCTCGTTATCTGCTGAAAATCCGCCGTCAAAAATAGTCTTGTCGCTGCCTGCCCCTTCAATAGTCACGGACTTTATGTTGCCGTCGGAAGAAAGGCTGATTTCCTGCGCCCCGGTATAGGTACCTTCCGCAACATGTATAGTCCAGTCAAGGTCGTTATCAGTTAATTCAGAATATGCCGTTATTAAGTTGCTTGCCGCCGTAAGTGAAGAAAGAGCATTGCTTTCGCTCATTCCGTCCGCACTGTCGCTTCCATTCGGGCTTACATACAATGTAAAGGAAGGAATTTCTACATCAATATCAAAAGTCTGGCTTGCGGTGCGGCTTGTTCCGCCTTCGCTGTAAGTTGCCGTAACATACAATTGGTATGAGCCTGTAACAAGCAGTTGGGAAACAGAAACAGTTCCATCAGAAACTTCCGTACATTCTGTGTCTACGCCATTGTAGAGCAGTTTTGCCGCATAAGAAACATCGTCCGCATCAGTGTCCGCAGTAAGAGAAATGCTGTCGCCCAATACGGAAATCTGGCTTTTGCTTATGCTGATTAGCGGCATGTTGCCTTGGTCGAATGAGACTTTTCCAGACGCATCCGCTTCTTCCGCTACCGCAGAGGCTGTTACCCTTATCGTGCAAGAGGCTGACGCTTCCCCATATAGTACGGTGATTATTGTCTCTCCTGCTACCACGCCAGTCACCACGATGCTGCCGTCAGAAGAGAGAATGGCAGTGGCAATTTTTTCGTTGCTTGAGGTGACAGAAAGTTTTGCCGGGTCTATTTTCACGCTCTCACCTGCAAGCGTTGCCGTGACGGTAATCGTGGCAGAGCCGCTTTCCGGAATGTCTGCTACATTTGGCGAGAGGGCAAGCGTAAGCGTTTTCGGCTTATCTGGGTCATCTTCTGGTTTTTCTGCTTTTTCAAAGTTCACCGTCACGCCGTTTTCGCTGGTGAAGGTAAAAGCCGTTGTTGCCACAGGAAGAGCCATTGTATTTTTGCCAGACGCAATGTGGTATGAGCCGTCGCTAAGGGATTCGTCACCAAGTGACTGATAGGCAAGTTCGGTGATGTAGGGGCTTCCTTTACCGTCCGAAAGCGTATAGGTTCCCATGGAGACAGGACTGTCACGGCCGTCCATTTCGACAATCCAGAAGCCCTTCGTTTTGTCCTTAGCATGTGCGTATACGGAGAGTGTAAATGTGCCCTTATACTTTTCCGATGTGCCGCGCATCTCTTCTACGATTTCGCCCGGTTCTTTTCCGATGTATTGCAGGGGAAGGGAAATGGAATTGTCACCAGACGCAATCTTACAGGTGTCCGAAATGCCATACATTTCAAGATGGGACTGACTTTTGCCGCTCCATGATTCGGTGATGGTGACGATTGCCACGGCATATACTGAAGACCCAAGGGGAATGTTTCCAAACGCAAGGGTCTTTCTCCCTGCTTTTTCCATGTCGTTCCAATCAAAAGAGACTTTCTGCTCTTCGCTGTAGTCTCCCCTGAGCGCAATCTGAATGCTCATCTGAGTTTTGAAATCGTCCGGCTCAACGGGGTCAACAGGAGTATCACCGCCTTTTTCCCCAACCCGCACAAAAGACATGGAGGATTTGCCGAAAGTTCCTTCAATTATTTTTGATACGACTGTCTGTGTCTGGGTATTTTTTACTTCCGTCACATTGCCGTCAATAACACTCGTGCTTTCAGTCCAAGTGTCTGCCGATGTGTCCCATGTATGGGTCAGCGTTATGGTGACGGTAGCACTGATAAATTCCACGCCATTTCCATAATAGGGCTGGACAGATTCATTGCCAAAAGCATAGGTGCCCTTGAAGACGCAGCGTTTCTTCTCATTTGTCTTTTGCAGACTCGCCAGCCCTGTTTCTGATTCAGAGAGGGTCAGGTTTGCCTTGTATGTTGTGGCAAGACAGGTGTCATCCTTAAAGAAAAACAGTGAGGTTACGTCAATATACCCCCCCCATCATTTTTTTCGGCCGTTTCTTCATTGTATCCCATAAAGGTGCTGTCATCGGAAGTCCCGATATACCACTCGGAAAGCGTCTTTTCGCTGAAGTCCGCAACCTCTTTGTAGGAGTAATAGAGCCCGTATTGAGAAAGCATCTCTTCCCAAGAGAGAGACGAATTGACGGTATAATCCGCACCCTCTGTGTATGGAACGGAATAGTCGCTGTCCGCCTCTGCCGCCCGTCCGCTCATCCGTGCAAGTTTTGCTCCGTCAAACACAAAGGTGACTGAGCCTGTCTCATCGCTTTCCCCGCCACAGGACACAAGGACGGTTTCCATGCCAAGAGCCAGCACGGCTGTCAAAAAGAATACACACATTTTTCTCATAGGGCACCCCCATAAAAACACAATTCATTTCTATTATAACACCTTTATCTGATTGTAACAATGTACGCCCGCCTCTTTATGCATATCCCTGTGCAGTTTTTTCAATTTTTCATATTACCTTTTCACAATTCCTTTGTTTATATATAATAGAAACAAAGTATTACAGGGTGTCTCTTGCACCCCACATGGAGTTCAAATCATGATTGAAGTTTCGCACTTGTCCAAGCAATTCGGGACATTTCGTGCGGTGGATGACATCAGTTTTTCCATTCCAACGGGGCAAATTGTCGGTTTGCTCGGACCAAATGGAGCGGGAAAGACCACCACAATGCGTATGATTACCGGCTTTCTAAAAGCGACAGACGGTACAATCTCTATTGACGGCACGGATATTACGGAAAATCCGGTGGAAGCAAAAAGGAAAATCGGCTACATGCCCGAAAGCGCCCCCCTCTACAGCGACATGATTGTAGATGATTACCTTCGCTACGTTGCAGACGTGCAGGGCGTAAATGCGGATCAAAAAGTTCCCCAGCTCTGCGAAACCTGCGGCTTAAAGGAAGTAATGCACAAAAATATTGCTGACCTTTCCCGGGGTTACCGCCAGCGTGTAGGACTTGCCCATGCGCTTATGAATGACCCGGAAATTCTGATCCTTGACGAGCCGACCAGCGGTCTTGACCCCAACCAAATTCAGGACGTGCGGGATGTTATCAAGGAAATCGGTAAGACAAGAACCGTCATCATTTCCACCCATATTCTGGGCGAAGTAGAAATGCTCTGCGGACGGGTCATCATCATAGCAAAGGGAAAAATCGTTGCGGACAGCCCCACTGGTGAACTGCGGGAAAAATACGGACACTCAGCAAGCGTCTTTGTACAGGCGGGCGGCTGCAGCGAAAGCGAGCTGAACCAAGCCCTGTCTCAGGTAGAAGGCGTGGCTTCCTGCACGGCGGAAGCAGGAGAGCCTATTGAAGGCGTGGAGACCGCCAGCGTGCTTGCCCATGCCGATGGAGAGGCCGAAATCCGTCCGGCAATCTTTAAGGCTCTTGTAAAACAGGGCTGGACGCTCTACGAAATGTCCATCCGCCGCAACAGTCTGGAAGATGTATTCCACTCACTGACTCAGGATGATGCTGCCACAGCGGAAGGAGGAAACGCATGAAAAAGCAAAATGCTGCGCTGGTCATTATGAAGCGCGAACTTTCAGCATATTTTTCAAGCCCCATCGCTTATATCGTAACGGGGCTCTTTCTTGTGTTTTCAGGATTTTTATTCTTCAACACATTTTTTCTGGCCAACCGTGCAGAACTGCGCAATTTCTTTAGCATCCTGCCCATAACCCTTTCCTTCTTCATTCCTGCGCTAACCATGCGTATGCTGGCAGAAGAAAAGCGGAGCGGCTCTATTGAAACCCTGCTCACCCTGCCCGTCACCGCATTCGACGTAACGCTGGGAAAATTCCTGGCGGCCTTTATCAGCGGAGCGGCAATGCTGGTACCCACCCTTTTCTACGTGATTACCTGCTGCATATTTGGCTCCCCGGATGCGGGACCGATTATCGGCGGCTATCTTGGCGCACTTTTTCTGATTGCCTCATTCAGCGCAATTGGACTTTTTGCCACAAGCCTGACGAAAAATCAGATTATTGCCTTCTTCATCGCATTTACAATCTGTATTCTGCTTTCTATTTTGAGCGGATTTTTGGTATTCCTGCCCTCATGGCTGGTAAACTTCTGCTCATATTTTTCTGCCTACAGCCATTTTACTTCAATAGCCCAGGGCATCATCGACACGCGCGACCTGATTTACTTTATCTCGCTCACCGCAATTTTCTTTGCCCTGACTGTTGAAATCTTAAAGGGCGACAGCAGGAGGTAAGGAACAAAATGAAAAACTTCATCAAATACATAACATCTTCCCGCAGCGACATCGTACTTTTTGCGATTTTTCTCTTGCTCTTAAATCTGGTTGCCTATCGCACTTTCCTGCGCTTTGACCTGACTGCTCCCCGTTCCTACTCTCTCTCCAAGGCAAGCGTTCAGACAATGCGAACCCTGGAAGAACCCTTAGGCATCAAGGTCTTCTTTACGTCAAATCTTCCCGCACCCTACAACAGCGTAGACCAGTATGTGCGGGATTTGATGACCGAATACAAGGGAAAAGCCAACCGCAATTTTTCCTGCGAATTCTTTGACATGTCCAAGCCGGAAAACGAAAGCATTGCCCGCAGCTATAAACTGAATCAGATTCAGATTCGTGAAGTAAAAAACAACGAAGTGGGCTTTAAGCAGGTCTGGATGGGCATGGTCTTTACCTATGCTGACACCGTGGAAACCTTGGACGGCATTGTTTCTGCAGAAGGACTGGAATATAAAATCACTACAAAAATCAACACTATGATTGCAACCACCAGTACCCTTGCCGGTCTGAACGGAAAAGTCAAGCTGACGCTCTACAGAAGCGAAGCAATGAAAGACTTGGGTATTCAGGGCTTTAAGGAAATGGATTCGGCAGTCAAAAAGGCACACGCTCTGGTAAATGCAAAGAACCAGAACAAGATTGACCTTGAGATTCTTGACCCTTCATATGAAGAATCCCTTCCCCTGGTGCAGAAATACGGTCTGCAGGCAATAAGCTGGGACAAGGGCGAAAAACATGGCGTTCTGGGGCTTGTCCTTGCATATGAAGATTCTTTCCGCATGCTGCCTGTCCGTCTTGAACGCACCTTCTTCGGTCAGAACATTATCGGCGGTCTGGACAGTCTGGAAGACACGATTACCGAAAGCCTGAAAAGCCTTGTTTCAAAGACCGTGGAAATCGGCTACATCACCGGTCACGGCGAATGGAACATCAATGATGCCGAAAACGGTTCTGGAAAATTCAACGACTTGGTAAAAGACCGCTACTCATTCAAACTGCTCAACCTGATTACCGATGAAATCACCCCCAACCTCACCAGCGTAGTGATTAACGGTCCCAAGCGTGCCTTTACTGATGCCGAACTTTACAAAATCGACCAGTATCTGATGAAGGGCGGCAACCTGATTCTTTTCCTTGACCCAGTGGATGAAGTGCTTCCCGAAGGTGAGATGGCATACTACCAGCAGCCTTCTTACAACCCCATCGACACCAAACTTGCAACGATTCTGGACAAGTACGGCATCAAGATGGGAAAGAACTACGTTCTAGACGAAACCTGTTATGTACAGGCAAACCAAGTCTACGGCAAAATGCCCATTTACTTTATTCCCGAACTGCAAAAGCAGAACTTGAACCAAAAGCATGTAATCAGCAAAAACCTGGGCTACGTCTACCTTATGCAGGCAAGCAGCATTGATATTGAGGACGCAAAGACCATGGAAGGCGAAAAGGTAAGCGTTCTCGCAAAATCTTCTCCCAACTCATGGCTGATGTCCAGCAATTTCCATACAAATCCCACTATGCTGCGCGTTCCCTCAGACAAGAGTACGCTCAAAAGCGAAAATCTTGCAGTCATAGTGGAAGGAAAATTCAAGAGCGCCTTTGACGCTAAGCCAGAAGCCGACCAGAATGACGGAAGCCTTTCCGTAAGCGACCACCTCAAGGAAAGCATTCAGAGCGGAAAGATTTTTGCTGTCGGTTCATCAAAAGTGACCCGTCCTCAGTTGATTGCAAGCGATGACCAGCCGATGGCAATGTTCGTTCGCAATGCCGTGGACTACATGAACGGCGAGGAAGACTTGTGCGCAATGAGGACAAAAGGACTGGCCCTCAATACCCTCAATGTAAAGAGCATGGCTCTTGCAAACGCGGCAAAGTACTTTAACATCTACGGTCTTGTAGTAATCGTTGCGATTATCGGACTGATTATGTGGCAGCGCAGAAACAGCCGCCGCAAGGTCATCCGCATGACCTACAATCCCAACGACAGCCGCGAAATGTCCAATGCCAAAACAGAAAGCGAAAAGGAGACACGATAAATGAAAACACGTAAACTTGTTTTGCTTGCCGGAATCGCGGTGCTTTTGTGTGCATTTGTCTTTCAGACAATCAATGCAAGCCGCTCACCAATAAAGGCATATGAGCTCAAAGATGCTCCTGACACCATTACCATTGTGTCAGAATCAAACGGCAAGATTCTTTTGACAAAGGAATATGACGCATGGTTTGTGGGAGAAGACAAAAAGCCCGCTTCCGATGATGAAATCCGCTATCTGACGAGTGCCTTGCAGCGGGTAAAAACACTGGGGCTTGTGTCACGCTCAAATTCGGAAGAAGCCTTGCAGCGATACGGACTTGATGACATGACCAAAATCACGATAACTGCAAGCAAGGGCGAAAAAGTCCTCCGCACCATCGAACTGGGCAAGGCTGCCACCAATGCAGATCAAACCTACGTTCGCATGGACGGTGGCTCAGAAATTCTCATTGCCAGCGGAAACCTTCACCATCAGTTTGAAGTAAAGGCCGAAGACCTTGTAGCCCCTCCTCAGGAGGAACAGAAAAAAGCCGACTCAAAGGATGTCGGCGAGCAAGCAGAAGTTTCTCCGAAAGCATAAGGGAACATCGAAAAACTCCCATAAAAAAGCAAAGGGGATGCCAAATACGTATACGGCATCCCCTCTTTTTTTGTCCGAAAGGCAAAACGAATAGTCCTATTTTGCGTCAATCACTGCACCAGTCCACAGCGTACTTAAATCACGAGTGTCCAGCAGGCGCGGGTTTCCCTTTGTGTCAGTAACCAGAATGCCCCTGTCCGTAATGTTAAAGGGACTGGTGGGCTTAATTGCCAGCCCACTTTTTCTCAGCATGGTTACATTCTTATCAAAGGCGGCGGCATAATATTCTTTTCCCTGCTGCACCACCGCAAAGAAGATGTCGTTATAGGGAACAAGGGCGGTGCCTTCTACCAGCGTTTCCTCGCTTTGTTTTTTCATTTCCAGACTTTCAGTATCAATCAGACAGAGTTTTACCGCAGACTTTCCCTTGTTTTCTCCGCAAACGGCCAGATACAAGTGCGGATAGGTCACTTTGTTTCCGTCTTCCTGTGCAATTGTTACGTCAGAAACACCGTATACCGTTCGGCTTCTCACTTGGGTAACGGGAGACTGTCGAATCACCTTGCCGGACTCTGCATCCACTGTAAGCAAGCGGTACATGCCTTTTGCATCATCCACCACAAACAAGCCTGTCAGATAATTGGGCACTACCTCTTGGTCTGTCTGTCCAGAAGCAAGCACTTCCTTATCCTTTGCAATTTCCTGGCGGTCATTTCTGGCTTCCCTTGCCTTGCGGTCAGCAAGTTGCTGCTGGTCTTTAGATTTCTGGGCGGATTCTGCTGCGGCTGCTTTGTCTCCCTCCTTGCGTTCCTGAGTCGCTTCTTTTTGGGCAGTCTTTGCTTTTTCTGCCGCATCAGCAGACTCCCGCTCTTTTAGAGATGCCAGTGCCTCACGCTCAGAAATGCCCATGTCAGGCTGTTCCTGCAGCGCATCCACAACATTCTCATCGCTGATTGTAGTCGTGTCTACTGAAGAAAGTCCGCCATTTACATCGTTAAGGGGTATGACAATCTGACTTCTGCCCGGCCATTCCTGCCACTTTGTGCTTAACCCCACTTTATCAGCGGTCAGATACTGCAAGACAATCTTTTTATATTTTGCATTAAAATTATCAAGGTTTCCGCGATAGACGGCATTGTAAACCGTCACAAAGGTTGCCACCGTTTCCGCATCAGGGCGAGTGTAGCCGTAGGCCGCTTCCAGATAGCCAGTGATGATACGGCGCAGGTTTTTGATATGGTCAACCCCTGCACTTTCATTCAGAAGCAAAATGTCTGCATCCAGTGCACCCTGACTCTGCATGTCTATGGCATGAACCAGGCTATATTTTGCACCCGGCTGAATAGTCGCAGGACTTTCCAAGGCAAGGGCAACCTCCTCTCCCAGCCTGCGGCCAATGCCAAGAATTGCGTCCGCACTTTCAATCACTGCATAGGGACCGCCGTAGTTTTCAAATTCAATTGTATCGGAGCCGGGCACCTGCAGTTCCGTCTCATCCACTTCAATTGCCGAAGCATAGGCAAGCAGGGAAAAACATGCAGTCAAGACAAAAAAAAACTTTTTCATACATCCTCGCCTGAAAGAAAATCTCATTATACTATCGGTAAAAAAAAGAGGGAACGCCACCTTTTTCAAAAGGTTTCTTTCCCTCTTTCAATCTCCTTATCTTCCAAAAGAAAGGACGCTATTTTACTTTGCCGTTTTTGTATGTTTCAACGGTAAGGAATTTTCCATCTGCACCAATTTTCTTTCCGTCAAGCTGGACAAAGCCGTCTTTGGTGCAAAGCCCCATCTCGGCAAATTTGTCCGCCTTTACAAAGCACATGTCAGCCAGGTCGTCTGGAACAGCGTAGCCTTCCGGCTCCAAAATCGTGCCAGGCTGGAACTGGGGTGCAAAAATCACTTCGCAGGTGTCTTCCTCGGTGTTGGCATCGCTTGCCGCAAGCAGCATACCATTGCTTCTCACGCCGCGGAAATTCGCCGGCTTTAAGTTGTAGACCAGAACGATGTTCTTTCCCAGCAGTTCTTCCGGCTTATAGAATTTGACGATGGAGCTTACGATTTGGCGGGGCTCCTCGTCTCCCGTATTCAGGGTGAGAATATAGAGGAATTCGCCGCCCGGATGCTGCTCAACTTTTTCAATTTTGCTCACTTTAAGAATTACCCGATGAGTGAATCGCTCGTGAAGGGGCAATTTGTCGATTTCGGCTGGAGTACGTTTTTTATTGGCTGCCTTTTGCGCCAGTTTTTCTGCCGAAACGCCATCAACGGTTGAGAGGAGTTTTTCAAGCCGCTCTTTTCCGATGATTCGCATAAAACTTCCCAAGCGTGGTCCCTGTTCTTTTCCAATTAAAGCCGTGTAGAGAGCCAGAAAAAGCTGCTTCGCATCCAGTCCCATGTCGGTAGCCACCGTGTAAATGGCCTGCTGGCAGTCCTTGTCTGTTTGGAATGAGTCGATTCTTGGCACTACATCAGAAAGCACCTTTTTGACGGCCGCTGCCATTTCTTCTGAAAGCTGGGCACGCTGACCTTCTTTTCGGAGAGAGAAGCACATGTCGGGAGCGTGTTCTGGCGCACATTCTGAAATCCAGTACCAGGCACAAGCACAGCGACGACGCAGGGCTTCTTCCTGCTCAGGCTTTACATCGCCCAGAGACTTGAGCACAGCATCCACATCCCCTGAATATGTCTGCAAAAGCGTGGTCAGAAGTCGGAAGGGTACCTGATAGGGCATTACCTTTGGCATACCCTCGGTCTGACTCAATTCGTACAGGCGTTTTTCGCGGAGCAAGAACTGTTCTTTTTTTGCCTCGTCCTTTTCCTTTGGCTCTTCCAGCCCCCAAACCAATCGCTCGGTGCGGTCATAAGCCTCGTAAATCGTGATTACATCCAGGTCGAAACTGATTGAGAACTCGTGGTCAACCTTGTTTGAGGCGAAAATGTAGCGGAGAACTTCCGGCTGATAGACTTCAAGGGCGTCAACCAAAGAAATTACTTTTCCGCGTGAAGAAGACATTTTGCCAGGAACGCCCTTGAGTTTAACAAAATCATACTTCATGGTAACAGGCGCATTCCAGCCGTAAAGGCGTTTTGAAACCAGTTTTGCAGTATCGTAAGAGCCGCCCGGTGAGATATGGTCTTTTCCGCCCGGCTCAAAGCAGACTTTTTCTTCGTTCCACCTCATCGGCCAGTCAACTCGCCAGCCCAGCTTGAATTCTTTTGAAGTTCGCAAATCTCCCTTTTCGATATGTCCGCAAGACTTGCACTTGTAAGTGATTCCGTACTCGCCGTCGTATTCAAGGATTTCTGTTTCGTCCTTGTTGCACTTGCAGCAGAAAGCGGCTACAGGCCAGTAAACATCGCTGTCCTTCATTTTGTGCTCGTCGTCACGGTATTCGTTAAGGCAGGCCTTGATGACATCCCGCTTCTGCATGGCGATTTTCATGCCCTCGATGTAGCGGTTGGCACGATAGCGGCTTGCCTGATACAGGAATTCCGGGTGAATTCCCACGCGGGGAAGCTGAGTCTCAATGTCAACTTCGTGGTGGCGGGCATAATTTTCGTCCCGGCCAAAGGTATCTGGAACCATGGTGATTGGATAGCGGAGATATTTTTCAAGTTCCTCAGGTTTGGGCATATTAGCCGGCACCTTGCGGAATACATCGTAGTCATCCCATGAATAAATGAAGCGCACATTCTTGCCACGCGCCCGCAGTGCCCGCACCACTAAATCCACCGTAATAATCTCGCGGAAGTTTCCGATATGGACGGTACCAGACGGGGTTATGCCACTTGCACAAGTGTAGAGGGGCAAATCCCCACGCTCTTTTATGATTTTTGCAGCCACCTGGTCAGCCCAGTGGCACAATTCCTTTTCGTTTCTCGTTTCGTTACTCATAATGGGAATAGTATAGAAGATATTGCAAAAAGATACAATAAAGGGCTCTCAATACAGGCCGTAGCACTCAAAGCCTGCGTTGCGCAGTTCTTTTCCCATGCTGCCGTCTTTGTTTTCGTCCACAATGACAAGGTAATAGGTTGTTCCGCTGGGGCGTTTTTCACTGGTGATGCGGGCGGTAAAGCCTTTCTTTTTGAGTTGCTCCACCAACCCCTTTGCATTTGCCTCATCCCTAAAGAGTCCCAGTTGCTGATGCAAGGGCTTTTCCTGCTTTTCACTTTCAGCAGTTTTTTCTGCTTTTGCGTCAGAGGAAGGGGCTGCAGCGGCTGCCACCGAGACAGGCTTTTCGTCCGGTGACTGCTGATAGGTGACAGGCTCCTGCTCTATCTCTGGAATTGCACTGCCCAGGCGAGGAACAAAATACCAGAAGGGCTGGGGCAATTGCTGAATCGCCCCCTTTACTACCGCTGCTTCCGGGCTGTTGGGATATGATTTTTTGAGTTTGTCGGCATAGGACTGTTCTCCAGAGACATGCCACAGGGTCAGAAGGACAGCAGGCGCAGTCTTTTTCATTGAGGGAAGGTCGGCATAGGTTTTGAGCATGGCTATAGGTTCGGTCAGCTCGCTTTCCTTTTGTACCTTGCACAAAGCACTCCACTGCTCGTAGAGCTTTACATAGGCCTGTATCGTCTCGCTTTTTGAATTGCGGACGGCACTATTTAAATAGCTGTCTGCCGTAGCACTGTCTCCGCAGGAAAGGGCACACCGGACGGCATCAAGAACCAGCTGCTCATTTGATTTTTTTGGCATTCCGGCGGCATCCCCGGCGGCAATGCCAGCGGCGGCCACATAGGATTTTTGGGCATCTGCATACAAGCCCATCTGCTCCTGTACGCTTCCCAAGAAAGCATAGCCAGCCCTTTTTTCCGCCGCCAGGGTAAGCGTAGGAACCTGTTTCTTTAGGTAAGCAATGGCATCTGTCAGGGAATCTTTTTTTGCCGCCTCTTTTGCCGTCAGTTGGGCAGTATTAACGGATACCTGCGCCGAAAGCGAGAAAATTGTCAGAATGGAAATCAAAAAAACAAGAAGTTTCTTCATAGTAAATGTTCAATCTTCTTTTTTTGCCTTTGCGGTCTGTTTGGTTTCATCTTTAATCACAGGAACTTCATTAGCGGGATTTACCTTCAGCACTTTTACGCCGTTTTCCGCTTCTCTGGCATTTTTAAGGGCACGTTTTTCCTGCTCCCGACGCTCCTTTTCTGCAAGGTATGCCCGCTTTTTTTCTTCGCGTTCAGCATGAGCCGCTTCTTTTTTTGCCTGGGCATCCGCTTTTGCCTGCTCCTTTGCCTCACGCTTTTCTTCACGGGCTTTATTTTCAATTTCTTTTAGGGCAGCCTTGCGCTTTGCATTGCCTATCGTAAAGGGAAACATGACCAGCATACCGACAAAAAATGACAGCAACACAGTAAAGAAGACTGGAACATCCTTAAATGTGTGAAAAAGCAGATGTATATCACAGCGATTTGCTTCACCTAAATTCAACCCGCAGAAAATAGTAACCAAAATCAGCAGGATGACCGTTCCAATCAATTTTATCGGCATAACGACTCCACTCCACCATTTTACAGACGAAAGATTGACGGGTCAAGTACACGCAGTAATGCCGCAGGGCAAACGCATTATAGATATCGTGCTTGCATATCGGCTGGACAAATAAAATGAATGAGCAGAAAAAAGGCTACCGTTGCAGCGTGTCAAGCAAGCCCCGCGGTTGAGCGTAATAGGT
>CAKZZO010000121.1 GCA_937885175.1 uncultured Treponema sp.
ACAGAAGGTTGGAAACCTTTTTTAGTGGGGAATTATATTTTACTGCTTGCCGGAACTTTCCTATTTAATGGAAATGCTTGACAAGACGATTTTTGAAAACCGCAAGTACCACAAGATTCTGGGCAGTTTTAATTCCTATTTCTTTACCTTTGACGGCAGCCGCTACCGTATGCAGAATACCAAGGATTTGATGGATATTTTTGAAGGAAGTGAAGAGACATTCCGCACGTATTTTGTTGATTTCTTTAAGATTGATATTGTGCAGACGGCTTCTGCAAAACAGGTGTCGCGGCTCTTTGAGGACATGTCCCAGAAGATAACGGACAGGGGCTATCGTTTGCTGACGCTGGATGGAGAAACGGTTCACATTCAGACTAAGGAGTTCAGTACCCGCCAAAAAACAGAATATATTGCCCTCATTTCCACAAATGCCAGCGTAAAAGATGAAAATCTCTTTGTAGAAAAATTTGACGGACTTACCAACCTTTACAACAAAAAGACCGTCACCGAAATGATTACCAACAAAATCAATGTCTCCAAGCAGTCTGGCTCACTCTTTATCATTGACGTGGATAAATTCAAGGAATGCAACGATGTGTTTGGACACGCATTTGGCGACAAAGTGCTGGTTGCCGTGTCAAAAGTCATTCAGGAAGCGGTGAGCGGTCATGGATTTGCCGGAAGAATCGGCGGCGATGAGTTTATCTGCTTTGTGGATAAAACGGAAGAATACGATGTGCGAAACATTGCCCGCAATATCCGTTTAGGAATTCAGTGGGCAATCCCTGCAATCAATCCTGGCAGCGTGGTGACTAGTTCCATGGGCATTGTGCGTATTCCACAGAATGTCTCTACCTATGAGGACGCATTTAAAATCGCTGACAAGTGTCTGTACATAGCCAAGAGCCGTGGACGCAACTGTTACGTCATCTATCGGCCGGAAATGCATGACCCAATCATCCAGAAGAATGACGAAGGTCTTAGGGATTTGGTGTCTGGCAAGAGTTATGCAGAAAGCGTTGATACGGAACTTGAAATCCTCGCCCTGATTTCCACCTACAAGGCAAAGGCAAAAAAGACGGTCTTGGTGGAAAAACTTGTTCTTAAACTGACGGCTTTCCTGCAGGTGCATAAAATGACGGTGTTCAAATATGACGGCATTGCATACAACATCGCCTACAGTTCGGGGCATGATGACATCAACTTCCGCCAGCGCAAATTGAGTGACGACTATTTTAAATACTTTAACGCATATGATTTCTTTCAGGCGGACAATATCAATGTGTTTGATACCGTTGACAAGGAAAAATATGATATGTACCTGACGGATAAAGTGTCGTCCACGTTGGAAGTGCTGTGCAAAAACGAAGACGGCAAGCCAAATATCCTTGTCTGCTACGATGTCTTTAAGCCTGCGCGCACTTTCCCCAAGCAGAAAATTGTCTTTGGCATTATGGTCGCAAGAATTTTGTCACAGAAGGGTATCTTTTAGTCTGAAAAGCCACCGGCCCGGATAAGGGCATCAACTTTGTCTGTAAATGTTTTTGGGCATACAAAGAGACTCTTCCCCGTGGCAAGACTGACACACATCTGGCTTACGGAGCCTTTTGTGGTGAGTTCACCGGTTCTGGCGTTGTATAATTCAAACTTTACTCTAAGCATATTTTCGTATTCGTCCAGAATGGCTTTTGCCCGGCAGATGTCGCCAAAGCGCAGGGATTTTATGTACTTTACTTTTACTTCGGTGACAGGAAAGGCATAGCCGTCTTTTTCCATGTCGATATAGGTGTAGCCGATTTTTTCCAGAAGGCTGCAACGGGCTTTTTCAAAATAATTGATGTAGTTTCCGTGCCAGGCGATTCTCATGGAATCTACCTCAAAAAATTCAATTCTGAATGTTGTTTCAGCAGTCAAAATGTGGGGGTCTAATACTTCCATAAAAGCAGTGTAACGTATTGTACTGCATTCACACAAGAGACAAAAAGGGCGCAGGCAAATGCGGAGACCCTGGATTTTACTATCTTTCTGCTTTAAAAAATTACAATTTTCTATTATAATGGTCATTCGGTTTATCAATTTAATCATTTAAACCAAGCTTATCGGCTTTTTAACTCTACGCTCTTACAAGGATTTTCTTTAATTATGGAAGAAAAGTCATTCAAACCATTCATTTCCGCTGACCGAGTGCTGCCAGAAATCACTCCGGTTTCAATCTGTCTCGGAATAATCCTTGCCGTGCTTTTTGGTGCGGCAAACGCTTACTTGGGTCTCCGGGTCGGCATGACCGTCTCGGCTTCAATTCCTGCCGCCGTTATCTCAATGGGAATCATCCGAATCATCTTGAAGCGGGATTCTATCCTTGAAAACAATCTGGTGCAGACAATCGGCTCGACCGGTGAATCCCTTGCCTCCGGCACAATCTTTACGCTGCCAGCCCTCTTTATGTGGGCAAAGGAAAGTGACGCGATTACAAAACCGTCATTCTGGGTTATAGCGATTATCTCCCTCTGCGCGGCTTTGCTGGGTCTTATTTTTATGGTTCCCCTCCGCTCGGCTCTTATCGTCGAGGAGCACGGAGTTCTTCCCTTCCCGGAAGGAACCGCCTGTGCTGAGGTTTTGCTTGCAGGAGAAGAAGGCGGCGAAAAATCAAAGACCGTTTTCTCTGGTCTCGGAATCGCGGCCCTCTACAAATTCATCGCTGACGGATTGCGTCTCTTCCCTTCAGAAATTGACTGGAGCATCAAAAAATTCGGTACGGGCTTTGGTGCGGATGTTCTTCCAGCCCTTGCAGGTGTCGGCTACATCTGCGGCAAAAAGATTTCGTCCTACATGTTCGCAGGCGGCGTAATCGGCTGGTTCATCATAATTCCGCTGATTAATTTCTTCGGCCTTTCTTCTGTTTTTGCCCCTGCAAGTGCACCGGTTTCTGAACTCGGCGCATGGGGAATTTGGAGCAGCTACATCCGCTACGTGGGTGCGGGAGCTGTCGCCGCAGGAGGAATCATCAGCCTGATTAAGTCATTTCCCACAATCATCAGGACTTTCAAAAAAGCTGTCAGTGGATTCGGTCACAAGGAAGTCGTTGAGACACGCACAAACCGTGACCTTTCAATGAAACCACTCTTGATTCTGGCTCTCGTAATCGTTGCTGTTATCTGGCTTTTGCCTGCAATTCCTGTGGGTCTTTTGGGAGCCATCATCATCGTGATTTTCGGCTTCTTTTTTGCCACGGTCTCAAGCCGCATGGTCGGTCTTGTAGGCTTTTCAAACAACCCGGTCTCTGGCATGACAATCGCAACGCTTCTGATTGCAACATCCCTGCTCAAATCAACCGGCCACACAGGAGCCGCCGGCATGGTAAGCGCAATCTGCGTGGGAACAATCATCTGTATCATCGCATCAATGGCAGGCGACATGTCTCAGGATTTGAAAACTGGCTACATCGTGGGTGCTACGCCGAAAAATCAGCAGATTGGCGAGCTTATTGGTTGTATCGTTTCGGCAATCGCAATCGGCGGAATCATGTATCTTCTGGATGCGGCATGGGGCTTCGGCTCAAAGGAACTTCCGGCTCCTCAGGCTACATTGATGAAACTTGTCGTTGAAGGCGTTATGGGCGGAAACCTGCCATGGATTCTGGTTTTCGCCGGGGTTGGAATCGCAGTGGCAATCGAAGTAATCGGAATTCCTGTTCTTCCTGTGGCTGTCGGTCTCTATCTTCCGATTCATCTTTCTGTTCCGATTTTTATCGGCGGTCTGCTCCGCGCATTCTTTGACCGAAAAGGAGAAGAAGGAAAAGCAATCACAGATCGCGGTATTCTTTACAGTTCGGGACTTATCGCTGGTGAAGGCCTTATCGGAATTTTACTGGCGGTTTTCGCAGTTATTCCCATGTCAAACGGAAAGTCGCTCTTACAGACAATAAACATGGGCAGCATTCTCGGAAATGCGGGCGGCCTGATTTTCTTCGTTCTTCTGCTGACAAGTTTTGTATTCTTCACGAGAAACAAAAAGAATGCATAAAACAAAAAAAAATCCCGCCAATTATATGGACTTGGTTTTCGTCAAGAATGAAAGCCGGCCCTGGCGGGTAAAAGACGATGGATTTGTGGAAATCGACATGGAAAACAGGGGATTTTTCAACTCCATCGCCCAAAGATTTTTCAAAAAGCCGAAAATTTCTCACATTTCGCTCGATAAATATGGCTCTCTTTTGTGGCAGGCCTTGGACGGAAAAGCAACGGTAAGCGACATCCTAAAAGCGATGACCGAAGCCTTCCCTGCCGAAAGCGATAAAATGCTGAACAGAGTGGTGCAGTTTTTGGCCACGCTGGAAATGCACGGTTTTATAATTTGTAAACTCAGAAAAGTCAGTCTGCTTTAATATGTTTATAACGAGTTTTCTGATTATATTCATATTGGCAGCTGAATTATCTTTTCGCAACTGGGACAAATCCTCTCCATTCGCTATCAGAGAAAGTTACGAAAAAGAAATAACCTAATTTTGCGAGCTATTAAAAAACTCAGTAGAATTCTCAAAAAAATCTTTCTTAAACAGTATACTCATTCAATACAATACGATATAAAAGACAAATAGTAATATATCTTCTTGACAGATATATCTGTACAACGTATACTATAGACATGATAAAGTCATTTGGAGATTCCGAAACTGAAAAAGTTTGGAATGGGCAAAAATCGAAAAAAA
>CAKZZO010000122.1 GCA_937885175.1 uncultured Treponema sp.
AAAAAAAGTTGCAATTTCTGACAGAAAAGTGGGAAATTATTCTTTACAAGTTACCACTGCCTTGCAAAATGAACTTTTCTTTGCTACATTTTAGGTATGTCCGTAAAAATCCGGTGTCTATGCCTTTTTCTGACAGCATTTCTTGCATTCTCCTGCAGCAACAGTCAGGAACATGCCCAGCAAAAGCAGTGGCAGGAAACACAAAACCAACTGCATCTCCTGCTGCGTGACAAAAGCCTTTCTCAGGAATCCCGCTACGCCGTCGTAAACCGCATTGCAAACAATCTCTACAGCGCAAAAAATTACAAGGAACTCACGCTCTTTCTGACGGACTGGGTGGAAGAACATCCCGATGACACCTACAACGCATACTGGCTTTTAATGGTGGCATCAACCTATCTGGAAAATGGAGCGGAGCCCGTAGCAGAATACTACTTTGAGCGCATCCTCAAGAACTATGCCGACCTTCTGGTACAGGGAAAATCAGTCCATCTTTCCTGCCTGCAGCATTTAATTCAAATCAGCAAGACACCGTCAAACCGCATCTCTTATTTTAATGAACTGGTGAGCCGTTTTCCCTCAAATGTAAGCACAACGGAAATGTATGTGCGCCTTGCCCTTGAATATGAAAAGGAAGGAGAATGGAATCAGGTTCTGCGCTCCTACTCACAGTTTTTGGAACAGCCCGATGCTTCAACCATTCAGATACCCGGCATTCCAGACGCATATGCAAATGCCCGTCAGATGGTTGACTTTGCAAAATCCTCAAAAGACTGGACTTTTGAAAGCCTTGATGCCCTGGAAACGGCGGTAAAAAATGCCATCAGCCGATACGACTGGCGAGCCTTGGATACATACCGCTCCAAAGTGAATTTTTTTGCCATGAGCTGGAAGGCAAGCGAATCGGACGCAAACGCCCTGGAATATTTTTCAATGCGAAACTTTATGCGCGGAAACCGTATCCGTTATGCAAAGGAACTGGACGATTCATCAAACCCCAATGAAGCTTACCTCCGCACTACAGGCTGGAGCCAGTACATCAACGTGTGGTACCTCTACTTCCGCAAGGTAAATTTTCCTGCTGACCCGGACATTCACGGACGCTGGGAATGGGCAGGCATCTACTACGGCGAAAAACTGTAGGATTTTTTGCTGCGCACCATCCCCATCAGCCTGTTTCCCTGCATCTTGCATTCATCTGCAAGAATTTTCTGCCGATACTGGATATATGAAAGTACGCGTATCATCCTTCTGTGCAATTGTATTATCTTTCACCCTTCCGCTTATGGCGGCTACACTGGATGAAGAAAAATATATTGACGACCTGCTTCCTGTTTTGGTGGAAATGAACGAAGAAGGAAAACATGCAGGAAAGACAATCTCCGCACCTGTCAAGAAAAACGCTGCAAAGGCTCTTACCTACATCGGCGGAATCAACATTCCCAATCAGCCCTATGCCCAGGAAATGATTCAGAAATACATTCATTCCTACACGGACACCGACTACGCAAAAAATGCCCTGGTAAAGACACTGGATAATGGCGAACTCTACCGGCTCTACATTCGGCAGGAACTGAAAAAGCGCAAGATGCCCGCCGCCCTGGAGTACCTTCCTGTAGTAGAAAGCGAATACAAGCCCCTGGCAACAAGCCGGAGCGGTGCCCGCGGTCTCTGGCAGTTCATGGAAAACAGCATCAAGCCTTTTATGAAAAAAAATGAATGGATTGATGAGCGTCTGGATCCCTGGAAAAGCACCGATGCCGCCCTCTCCAAATTGCAGGACAATTATAACATGTTTGGCGACTGGCCCATTGCCATTGCCGCCTACAACTGTGGCGCAGGGGCTATGAAAAGGATTCTCAAAAATGCCCCGCAAAAGACCTTCTGGTACATTGCTGAAAAAGGTCTCTTGCGTGACCAGTCCGTGCAGTATGTGCCCAAATTTCTTGCCATCAGCGAATTAAGCGAAAAAGGTGCACAATACGGCATTCAGCTCCCTGAAATCACCAAGAGCACCCGCTTTGCAGAATTTGACTATGTAACTGTGGAGCAGAAAATCACCATGGAACGGCTTGCCTCAGAACTGAGGCTGGACTACACCACGCTCAAAATGCTCAACTGTGCGCTGGTACATGGCTGCACACCACCAGATGCCCCATACAATATCCGTCTACCAGTAGGCATGGGTCGGGGAGCGGCCATAGCCCTGGAAACAATGCAAAAAGAAAGCAGGCAGGCTCACATACAAAAAACTGAGGTTATAAGCCACACGGTCATCAAGGGCGAAACCCTCTATTTTCTTTCCCGGCTTTACGGATGCTCCGTGGACGACATCTGCGCGGAAAACAACATGCAGAAGAATGACGTGCTTTCCATTGGCAAAACCCTTTACATTCCCGTAAAAAAAGCCGAAACTTAAAAAGATGAAAGTGATTGCGTTTTCTTTTAGATATATCCTCACTCTTTTCCTTGGATTTTTTGCAGCAAGTCACCTGATGGCAGAAAGCAGCAGTTCCATCATATCTGCCAGCAGCATTGACTGGACAAAAAACACTTTTACTTCCGCCGTATCCCTTGACATGGATAAAGCGGGAATCAAAATGCCTTCAGGAAAAAACTCTGCCGTAAACAGAATTGAAAGCGGGCTTCCCGAACTTATAAAAGACCCCCTGCTTTCCCTTTACGTCAATTCCTATCAGCAACTGGGAGATTTGGTCTTTTCTGACGACATTACTCTGGAACAATTGACCGACATCATTGACGCAGGGGAACGTACTCCGGGTGTTTTTGCAAACGGCGGCTCGGAGTTGCGCACCAACCACAAGATTCAGCTGACAAGCATTTCTGACCTGATGATTCGCCACCACATTCCCTACAAAAACGCTAAGCCTATTGAAGATGTGGCAAGCCGTGCCTATAGCGGCATTATCATTGACGCACGGGGCTCGCTTCCGGTTCAGGGTGAATTCATAAAAGATGACGTAAACCCCTGTTTTTTCCCCCAGGTCTGGGATGAAAAGATGAATTTGCTTTATGAGCGCAACATGGGAGACCCCAATCTGGAGCGGATTCAGCAGATGGTGCTCTATCATTGGTCAGACAACGAAGCACTCTATCAGGACAGAATCGGCATGGACCCCCTGCATATTCATGCCCGTAAAGTATATGGACGATTCCGCACCGACCCGGTGATTTCCCGCAAGGATGCGCTTAAAATTCTTGCCGTCCCCGAAAATCTGGAACTCCTGCGTCAGGGCAAGGTGGTCATTCTCTTGGACAAGGACAAGTTGATTGGTTCCGTTGCCGCACCGCTCAAAGACGAGTCCTACTACACCAACTACCGCACCGTAAAACAGCGTTTCTACGCCGATGCTGACGCACCCATTATCATTGATGCCATTCCCGGCCTGCAATTCCTCTATGACTTGAAATTTGTTGCTGACAGCCCTGAACTTCTGCCCAGTGAACTTCCCAAACTGCAAAAACTGGCGGAAGCCCTGAAAGGAGTTAATGCCGACAACGCCTACACGATTCTGGTGGAAGGCCACACCGCCGACGTAAACAAGCCCGAAGGACAGATGCGCCTTTCAGTTCAGCGCACACAGACAATTATTGACGTATTGGTAGAAAACGGTCTTCCCCGCTCCATCTTCTCTTATCGAGGCTATGGCGGAACCCTTCCCATTGCCTCAAATGATACCGCAGAAGGTCGTGCCGCAAACCGACGCGTTGTGATTACCGCCCGTCCTAAGGCAACCTACATTCAGCGGCAGTAAAAGGCAACCAAATCACCTATTATTTTTCCAGCATTTTTGCCAGCAGGCAGACACCCTCCACCATGGCTTCGTGCTCATGGGGGGCGATGCGGGCATAGAGCGTGTCAGGCGTGTCGTCTGGCATGACAGGTACTTTTTTCTGCACGAGAATCTTTCCCGTGTCGCAGCCTGCGTCCACCAGATGAACTGTACAGCCGCTTTCGCTTTCGTGGGCGGCAAGAACGGCTTCATGCACAAAATGTCCCCACATGCCTACGCCGCCAAATTTTGGCAAGAGGGCAGGATGCAGGTTTACAATGCGTCCGCTATATTCTGTAATGATTTTGCCTGAAAGCACGGTGAGCCAGCCCGCCAGCACGATTGCATCCGCTCCAGCTTCTTTTGCAGCGGCAAGGGCGGCATCAGAAACGGCTTGGCGCTTAGCCTCTTTGCTGGCGACCTTTGCATCTGCTGCACCAAGGACGGCAACTGGAGAGACTATTTTTGTCGCTATGCCAGCCTTTTGCGCACGTTCAAGGGCAAAGGCTTTTTTGGTGTCTGCAATCACCACGACAATATGGTAGGGGCAGTCGCCATGAGATTTTTCGTAGTCAATCAAGGCCTGAAGGTTCGTTCCGCCACCGGAAACAAGCACTGCTGCAGTCATCAGTCTACCAACCGTGTGGCTTCGCGGCTGCCTTTGAGTTCAGCACCCAAATCCTTGTCGCTTTCGTCAACGAAGCCGATTTTATAGGCTTTCATGTCGGGAATAGCGAGAGACTTCTGTACATCCGTAGCGAATGAGGCGGCATGCTTGTTGAAGTGGGCGATGATTTCATCTGCCTTGTCAGCGGCAACGGCGAGCACAAAACCAATTCCCATGTTAAAGGTGCCCCACATGCCGTCTTCGTCAGCACCCCGCCTTACCAGTTCGGCAAAAATCGTCGGCTTTTCCCAGCTGTTCTTCTTAATTACGGAAATCAACTGCTTTTTGCCCGGCTCAGGCTTGGCGTACATGCGGGGCACATTTTCGTAAAAGCCGCCGCCAGTGATATGCACCATGCCGTGAATAGCCTTGCCAAATGTCTTGAGCGCATCCATTACCGGGCGCACATAAATGCGGGTCGGAGTCAAAAGTACTTCGCCGATTTTCTTTCCGTCCGCACCAAAGGGCTCGTCAAAATCAGTAACCAGTTTGCGAATCAATGAGTAGCCGTTTGAGTGAGGACCGGTGGAGGAAAGCCCAATCAGCACATCGCCTTTTGCAATAGCCTTGCCGGTAATCATCTCGCTTTTTTCGCCAACACCTACGCCAAAGCCTGCCAAATCATACTTGCCCTTGTCGTAGAATCCAGGCATTTCGGCAGTTTCGCCACCCAGAAGGGCACAGCCTGCGTCCACACAGCCATCGGCTACGCCTTTTACCAGTGCACCGGCAACTTTTGCATCCAGTTCGCCACAGGCCACATAGTCCAAGAAGAATGAAGTCTGCACGCCAGAACAGAGAATGTCGTTTACACTCATGGCAACGCAGTCAATGCCCACGGTGTCGTACTTTCCCATCTGAAAAGCAATCTCCAGTTTAGTTCCCACGCCGTCAGTTCCGCTGACCATAACCGGCTCCTTATAGCCCTTGGGAATCTCAAACATGCCGTTAAAGCTGCCCAGTTCAGTAAGCAGGCCCGGAATTGCCGTGCGCCTTGCGTGTACCTTATATTCGTTTACTGCGTTGTAGCCTTCTTCCACATCAACGCCAGAATCCTTGTAATCAATTTTCTTTGCCATTTCGGTCTCCCTGTTAGATTTTTTGCCTAGAGTTCTACGCCAAGTCCGCCGTTCTTTTCAACATCGTCAGCGAGGCGTTTGCGGAAGTCAAGCAACTTTTGTTTCAGTTCAGGATATTTTATCGCAAGAATTTCCACTGCAAGATAGGCGGCATTTTTTGCGTTTCCAATGCCAACGGTTGCCACGGGAATCTGAGAAGGCATCTGCACGATTGAAAAGAGGGAATCCAAACCAGCAAGCCCATTGCTTTTTCCGGGATTGATGCATTCCAAGGGCACGCCAATGACTGGCAGCACCGTTTCGCTGGCAATTACTCCCGGAAGGGCTGCGGCAAGACCTGCACCTGCAATAATCACTTCGCAGCCGTCTGCCTCCACCTGGGCGATGGTCTTTGTGAGCAGGGCACCCGCCCTATGTGCGGAAATAATGTAGGCCTGATAATCTACGCCAAATTCCTTGAGGATATCAGCGGATTTCCTCATTGTCTCAGAGTCTGATTTTGACCCGAAAAAAATTGCAACTTTCATGCTCTGATACTAGCATATTTTAGGTCAGTTTGTACACTGCGATTTGCTCATCCGCAAGGGCTTCCTGGGAACAGGTCATGTATTTGTAGCCGTCTTTCAGGTCAACTTCCTTAAAGAGCCAGTTGCCGCTAAAGGGAGAAGGCTGATTCATCAACTGAAAAAGGGGAATGTCCGTGGCCTTGGCATAACTTTCCAGCCTTGTCCACAAATCCGTGTCTTTTTCGGGAGAAAGCAACTCCACATCGCAGCCGATAGGCTCGTCAGAAACCGCACACATGGCCCGCTCCCCGGAATGAGACAGGCAGAAATGAAAGTCCAAATCATTCTTAAAATAGGGCTTGCCGTTATCACCATAGGCAATTTTCAGTTCATCCTCAGAAAAACCCGCTTCTTGAATCGCATGGGAAAAAACAACACCAGTTCCCAGACAGGCACGCTTTTCCGCATCACTAGCGTATGAGTCAACTTTTTTCTGACGGTATGCCGGAACTTTTTTGTAGAGTTCGCCAAAGAGTTTCTTGTCTTCCAGCACCTTTGTGTCAAAAATATACACCATCGTTTTCATCGGCAGCCTCCATTAAAAAACCTGCACCAGCGGTCAAGCCTCATTCTTCTTTTCTTATCATAGGATAAAGCCTAATTTTAAATTCGGCAAGGATTTTTTTACGGAGATTTTCCTGGGGCACGAGTCTTTTCTTCTAGCACTTCTGTCATATAGTATGCTATAATCAGCAGAAAGGGATTTAGAGAAACCATTGCCTATGAAGACACTCTTGGATTTTTATTTGTATACACGCTTGCAGCAGGGCTGTCTTATCATCCTTTTTTATATTGCATTCAATTTTTTTTCGGTAAAGCGGCGAAAAAATTACGTCCACAGACTCTTTTCCGCGATTCTTTTTCTTTCGATTTTTGACCTGATTTGCGATATGGCTACGGTGTACACGGTCAATCACCTTGAGCTTGTGCCCGACTGGCTGAATCATTTTCTCCATGTACTCTTTGTGGGAAGCACGGCAGGAATCATCTTCTGCACCCATCTGTATGTTCGCTCGCTGGTGTATACAAACATCAACAAGCCGCTGAAGTATCCCCTTTCTCCCTTGCCCTTCCTGCTTTCGCTTCTGTGCATTACGATTCACTATGAGCATGGAGAGCACACCAATTACTCAGCCGGGCTTGCCGTTTTTTCTGCCTATGCCTGTATCATCCTCTATTTTATTCAGTGCTTCATGCTGCTGGTCAAATACCGCCGCATCATCAACAAAAAACAGTTGCGGGGCATTGTCACCGCCCTCATTTCAATTGTGACGATAACATCAATTCAGGGCATTGTGCACGAATCGCTGATTTCAAGCATCGGAATCACCATGCTGAATCTGGCATTTTTCTTTACGATGGAAAATCCTGATGCCGTCCTGATTGAAGAACTGGAATACGCCCGCAACAAGGCGATGAGGCAAACAAGGCAAAATCAAACTTCCTTGCAAACATGTCTCACGAAATCCGCACGCCTATCAACGCAGTGCTGGGCATGAACGAAATGATTATGCGGGAAAGTTCTGAAGACGCAGTCATTTCCTATGCGGAAAACATTCAGCACGCAGGACATACCCTGCTTTCAATTGTAAACGATGTCCTTGACTTCTCTAAGGTGGAAGAAGGAAAAATGGAGATTCTGCCCACACAATACGAATTGGGCTCAATCATCACCGACCTGGTGAACATGGTTCGACCGAGAACAGAAACCAAGGGCATTGAACTGGAAGTGATTGCAAACGAAGATACGCCCCGTGTGCTTTTTGGCGACGAAATCAGAATCAAGCAGTGTATGCTGAACATTCTGACCAATTCCGTCAAATACACGGAAAGAGGCTCTGTCAGGCTCAGCGTAGACTTTGAGAAAAAAGACAAGGACTCCATTATTCTGAAAATTCACATTTCAGACACGGGCATTGGAATCAAGGAAGAAGACCTTGCAAAACTTTTCCTGCCTTTTAAGCGCATTGAAGAATCCCGAAACCGAACGATTGAGGGAGCAGGTCTGGGGCTTACCATCACCCAGAGTCTCTTGCATCTGATGGGCTCGCACCTGAAAGTAAAAAGCATCTATGGACGCGGCTCTGACTTTAGTTTTGAACTGGAGCAGAAAGTCATTCACTGGGAGCCCCTTGGAAATTATGCCCGCAAGGAAAATCAGAAACAGCAGGAAAAATATCACGAGGCTTTTCATGCGCCAAAGGCCCGTATTCTGGTGGTTGATGACACCGACTTAAACCTTACTGTTTTCAAGAGCCTGCTCAAAAAGACCAAGATTACCATTGATACGGCAACAAGCGGGCGGGAAGCACTGCTCAAACTGGCTTCCACAAGATACGACATGCTCTTTCTTGACCACCTGATGCCCGAAATGGACGGCATTCAGACGCTACACGAGGTTAAAAAACTTTCCGGCATTCCCGATGACTTTCCCTGCGTGGCTTTGACGGCAAACGCTATCTCAGGCTCCCGCGAAATGTTCATTTCCGAAGGATTTACCGACTATCTTTCAAAGCCTGTTTCAGGCACGGATCTGGAGACCATGCTCTTGCAGTATCTGCCCAAAGAAAAAATCATCTTGAAGATTGACCCCAATTTTATTCCTGATGACGACCCCAATGACACACCCATGAATGCCGGAGACAAGCGGCTTTTGCGGAACATGACCAATATCGGCCTGCGCGTATTTGACCTGCATCTTATGGAGACGCTGACAAACTGCGGTGGCTACGAATATTTTTACGACGTTATCAACGACTTTTACTCAGCAATTCAGGACAAATCAGACCTTATCGAATACTACGCAAAAAATCAGGATTTCAAGAACTACACGATTCTGGTTCATGCTCTTAAAAGTTCTGCCCGCATTATCGGAGCCATGCAGCTGCATGAAGAAGCAAAGTATCTTGAAGCCTGTGGAAATGCAGAGAATGCGGCTGAAATTGCAGAAAAAACGCCCGCCCTGCTGGAACACTACCGCTCATACAAACATCGTCTGGAGCCGCTTTTGGGAATGCAGCCCACCACCAAAAAAGACAAGCCCATGATTAGCGCAAATAATTTGGAAAATGCCTTTTCCAGCATCAAGGAATGCGCTCAGGCGGAAGACTTACAGAACATCCAGAACATCGTCAACATGCTGGAAGAATACACCATCCCGGATGCTCAGACCGACATCTACATGAAAATAAAGGCAAAGGTCGCGGAAAAAGATGTGGCTGCAGTCCTTGCCCTGCTCACCTGATACAGGCTATAGATCCGCAAGCATTTCCCGAAAAAAATGATTTTCAATCTTAACGTCATTTAAAAGTTCCCCTGCGTCGCAATAGCGGACGGGAGCATCGTAGAGTCTGCCAAAGGCAATGTAGTCGCCTTTTTCGTCCGAGCCATAGGTGAGGTTGTACGTTTTTCCCCGATACGTAAATTCCAGTGGCTTTTTGACCGCTATCAGAAAATGAAAATCATCTATCGTCATACCACCACCTCGCTGCTAAATGTGTAGACCTGCCCGCCATCTGGCAGGGAGATTTTTTTTGTGTGAATGTCAAAGGCACGGTCAATCAAGCCATCTTCTGCAAGCAAGGCGGGCTGCCCCTGAGCCAGCACCGAGCCGCCGCTCAGGACAATCAGTGAGTCTGCAAAGGTAAGGGCCATCTGCAAATCATGGACAACAAGCAGAATTGTTTTTCCCCGGGCGCGTAATTCTTTTAGCAGCTGCAAAAGTTCCAACTGCTGACGCACATCCAAAAAGGTAAGCGGTTCGTCCAAAATCAAAAGCGGCGTCTCTTGGGCAAGAGCCATGGCAAGCCATGCCTTTTGCTGCTGACCGCCGCTCAGTTCTGACAACTTGCAGTCGCCAAGAAATGCCATGTCCATTTGCCGCAAGGATTCTTCCACAAGGGCGTAATCATTTGTGCTGTATGCGCGGGGAAAATGAGTATAGGGAAAGCGGCCGCGGAGAACCAGTTGCCTCACGGTCAGTTCCGGAATGCGGCGGGATTGGGAAAGGAAGGCAATTTTTTTTGCACGCTCCTGTCCCTTGTATTCCCCCAGATTCTTCCCATCCAAGACTATGCTGCCCCTTTGCGGACGCAGGAATCCGCCGATGGTCTTTAGGAGCGTAGACTTTCCGCTTCCGTTTGGGCCTACAAGCACAGTGATTTTTTCCTTGGGCACAGTACAGGAAAGGTCATGGAGGACAGGCGGAGATTTTCTTGTATAGGAAACCGTAAGGCCTTCAATCTTAATCACGATGCATCTCCTTTTTCTTCAGCAAAAGCATGACAAAAAAGGGCCCGCCGATAAGGGAAAGCAAAATGCCCACCGGAAGTTCATGGGGAGCAAAGACCAGACGGCTCAGCAGGTCGCAGAGCAAGACGAGAGCCACTCCCAGAAGCAGGCTGGCAGGCAAAAGATGACGCATCTCGCTTCCCACAAACATGCGGGCACAATGAGGCACAATCAAGCCTACAAATCCCACCAAGCCTGCAAAACTGATGCCCGCGCCACAAAGCAAAGCCGCAAGTACAAGGGCAAAAAAACGTACCGCCGTAACCGGCAAGCCCAGGGCATGGGCACTTTCCTCCCCCAAGGCAAGCAGGTCTATCTCATGGCGAAGCAAAAAAGCCAGAAGCAATGCAAAAAGAATGACAAGGGCTGCGGGAAAAAGCATATGCATCTGCACGCCAGAAAGCGAACCGATTTTAAAGGTAGCGCGGCTGTAGATAGTGTCTGGCACAAAGACCATAACAGCATCGGAAAGGGCAACAAAACAAGTGCTGGCTGCCACACCTGCAAGAAGAATTGCCCCACGGCTGTTTCCGGCATGTTTTCCCAAAGAGCAGACTAAAAGCAAGGTTCCAAAGGCACCAAAAAATGCGGCAAGAGGTAAAATGCCTGGTGCAAAGGGAAAAAAAGCAGCGCATAGAATGACTGCAAGCCCCGCACCCGCATTCATGCCCAGTACATTGGGGCTTCCCAAAGGATTGTGCAGCACAGACTGGATGATTGCCCCGCTGGCAGAAAGCGAGGCTCCGCAAAGCATGGCCGCACATAGACGGGGAAGACGCACATAGCGGAGGATTTTGTAGGCAGGAAGAGAAGCATCTCCGCGAAAACTGGCCAAAAGCTCAGAAAGAGAAATTGGTACTGCGCCAAGGCAGAGCGACAGCAGCACAAGCAGAAAAATGACAATGAGCGTGCAAAGATAAAAGGCAGAAAGACGGCGCAAGGTAATCATGGCTGTTCTTCCGCCTTGTACAAATCCAAAAACCAGTATTTACCGGGATGACGGAATTTTTCTGCGTTTTCCTGAGGATTGGTCAAATCGACCAGCATCTTTTTGCCGAATGTCCATCCGTCAGCATTTTCAAAAGTCACCGCACGTACAGACGATTTAAAAAATGCACGGGAACCAAGATAGGTGACAGAGGCAGGAATGACGACCTCTCCCAGCGACGTACACCAGACAAAAGCCTGCTTTCCGATACTGGTCATAGCCGCAGGAAAGTGCAGGGTCTGAAGCGCAGGGCAATAGCCAAAGGCCATTTTTTCAATGGTATGGACGCTCTCAGGGATTTCCACTGCCGTTACCCGAGAGCCATAGGCAAAGGATTCCCGCCCGATGACTTCCACCGTATTGGGAATCACCACACTGCCAGACTTGCCGCCGGGAAACTGCACAAGACGCTTCATGTCCTTTGAATAGAGAATGCCGTCACGCACCGAAAAATATTCATTTTCAATTATACGCTCAACTTCCTTACCATCCTGCTGATAGACTTCCCTGCGGATGGCAAGGCTAATCGCCGTTACTCTTGAACAGTTGGCAAAGGCTCCGCTCCTCACCGATGAGACAGAAAGGGGCAGTTCCACCACCCCCGTCCAGCCCGGCGGACAGACGACAAGCTCTCCCCCTGTCTTGTCGTAGAGGATTCCCCCGCTGGAGGCAAAAGAGTCGCTGTTTTCCGTGGCGTTAATGGCAATCAGATTGTCACAGCCCGTAAAGCACTGCCAGCGAATCCTCATGGCTCCGTCCGGGATGACAAGGGAAACAAGATTTTTGCATCCGACAAAGGCTTCCTTATCCATGTCGAACAAGGCAGAAACCGCAGACAAATCCAAGAAAAAACTTGCCTTGGAATTTGCAATCATTGCATCGCGCAAATGTCCCAGCATGTAGGAATCCATGGGGCCTGAAACGACCAAAAGATGTGGGCCCTGCGGAAGGCGTAAGGCGAGATTTGCAGAATCATAAGAGAAGACTTCATGCCGGGTGGCCACTGGCTGGTCAGTCACTGGGGAAAGTTCTTCACCCCCTCCCTGCATCTGACTATTTTGTGCAAAAGCCAGATTTGAGAAAAAAAGCAGCGTACTGAGAATGAAAAATTTTTGGAATGACGCGAGGCGCATAGAGAAAGTATAGCGTAAATGCAGCGAAAAGGAAACTCCAGAGATTATACAAGTCAGGGCAAAGTGAATGAAAAACTCTGTAAAATTATTTCTGCAGACTCTTAAATCGAGGTCGATACTTGTACATAAATCTATTATAGGCTTTTTTTCCAAGAATCCTAATGAGAAACAAATGAACAAACTTTTTTGCTTTTCTCATAACTCCAGGTTTTAACCACGCAGAATTGAAATGATGAATCGCAATCGTATTTTCTGAATCGTACATCATTCCTGAAAATCCATTTTTTGGAGAAAAATACTCATACGTAAGAACTAAATTGCCATCTACATCGTGAATTTTTTCATCATCACATAGTACAAAATCAGTTCCAGTCTCAAAGGCATATTTTAATATAAGCGGAGCAATAACACGGTTTTTCGTGCCGTTCTCATTCAAAAAAGACTGCCGGTCATACCAGTCAAGTGCATTCTTTAACCATGGAGTACCTTTTTCTGCCCCTACAACCGCAGCTTCAGGAAGTCCTGTATACTCATAGCTAAAGAAACATTTATATTTAAAAAAGTCTTCAAACGAATCCAGCACTTCAACATCGGAATCAAGATAAATTCCACCAATTGTATACAAGGCATAAAAACGAACATAATCAGCAACAACGGCAAAGTCTCCAGAATTATATGCCTGCTCCACCCACTTGTTGCGATGAATGTCAAAATTCTTCGTGCTCCAATGAATTATTTCATAATCGGGAAACTGCTTTTTCCACGAATTGATGCACCGTTGTATTTTCTTTGGAAACGGGTCATCGCTCAGCCAACAGAAATGGATTATTTTAGGAATCATATAAAGCACCTCCATGAAAATTCTTTTCCAGTGATTTTTTCCCATAAAAAAATATAAGACTTATTACTTAGAAGAATGAAAAGCGATAATCTAGGTTTTGCATACAGTATTTTCATTTTTCTTGAAATATAGAGATTTCCGTATTTTGCACAATTAAGATTCACAGAGACATGTTCGCAGAGAGACTCATCCTCACCCGATGAAGATGGCAAAGCACGATACTCTGCACCACAAAGAGCCTCATATTTGTAGATTCCTATTCCCGCAAATGCAGAACGGACTTTTACATAATCGTTTTTCCAAAAAAAACTAGTTAATTCATCAATATTAAAATGTCGTTCTTTAAAAGAAAAAGATTTTTTTTCTGACTCATAAGGTATATAAGCGTAGTTATCATAATATTTTGAAAAGAAAGGAATAATCGAACAAAGCATGCCGTTGGCAAAAATCGCACTCCAATCATCAGGTGCATTTACAATTGCGGAAAATATTTTTTTGGGAAAAATTTTATACACATCTATGTCAATTACTATCACATAATCAGAAACAATATTGTTACCTCTAATGAAAGAGAGATATCTGTTTCGGAACTGAGCCATTTTATTTATACGGTAAAAAGATGTGGTTGGATTTTTTCCACTTTCAATTTTTTTTGGGATGGTTATTTGTTTTGTATCTTCGGAAAGAACGCAGACATTCTCATTTAACTCACTCCATTGCTTCAGAGTTTCTTTTGTGCCGTCCACACTATCATTTTCAACTACAATAATCTTTGAATCAGAAAAAAATCCACAAAGTTTCTCAATTTGAGGAATATTTCGTTTTAAGGCAGATTTGCAATCCCTGGCAAGAATGCAGACCACAACATTTTTATCAATTTTTTTCATAATTCAGTCCTTTATTAAAAACAAGTAAGATGTATAGGGAACTGCTTTTCCGTTTAACATCGAATATCCAAACAATGCCACAGAAACAACACAAACGATCAGAATACAGTGCATAGTTTTCCAAGATGGCTTTATTTTTAAATTTGCAAACATTGGAATCATCATAGCCTCAAAACTCATGGACATTCTGGCGGACAGTACCGTATTTCCAAGGAAAAATATATAAATGAAAAATCCGACTAAATACGCATTGAAGTACACGCTGCTGACAGTTCTTTTTTTATTAAGTAATAAAAAGCTTGAAATGAAAACAAGTCGTCTTATCAGACCTACCGTAAGAAGAGAAGATCCTTGTTCGTTCAAATAAATAAATAATCGCTGAAAAAAGAGATTTTCAACTTTTGAAGATAGAAATGAAATCAAATGCAAAATGACAAAATCAAAAATAAAAACTCTAAAAATGTAGAATCCAACCACCAGTAGCAGAACAGTCTTTACTGAAATCTCCCTGTCACAAATAAAATACATGAAAATAAAAAGCAGTGATGAAATATGCATTGAAAAAGCTAAAGCAACAAAAATTAAAAAAAATAAAAAATTTCTTTTTTTCGCAGACTCTAAAGCAAAAAACAAAAAAGAAATCGCAAACCCCTGTCTGATTGTATTCCATTCAGCCATCACATATAAAAGGCAGAGATACAGGAAAAGAGCGAAAAGCGGATTTTTCAATTTTGAAAAAAACATACATTTGCCAATAACGGAAAAGAAGGCTATAAAAAATACGAATAGATTAAAATCTTCAGAAATATAATTTCGACAAAAGTATATCAAAGCAGAAAATCCGAACTCAATTCCTTTAGTATCACCAGAATTAAATATTTTCTTATACGACCAATAATCAGTTTCGATTCCGTAACGAAATCCAGCCAAGGCAAATAAAAACAATCCAAGCATCCAAAATGAAATAGGGTTTGCCATCACCTTACAATTTCGATCATAAGATGAGAGTGAGAAAAGAAGAAATATTGCTGCTATCGACAAATAAAAAGACATTTCTCGCTTCTCCACTTTTATCTTCTCAGAAAATCCCTGAGTCTTTTTGAAATTTCCACTCCAAGAATTTTTATGACTCTTGAAATAAACTGACGCTTCCTAAACTCAGTGAAAATGGAAATCTGAAACTTCTCCAACTCAGATGCCCCCTCCACGATGACAGGATTTTGTACATCAAGTTTCTTAGAAGACACTCTTTGCGAATCAAATATTGCTTTTTGTACGTTTGAGCAATGTTCTCCAGAGCCATCAAATCCTTTGTTTATGACAAGCGTTTGTGTTGGCATAAGAACATTTTTTTTCGTTACAGATAGATAAATAGATCGGGTTACATCAGATTTTTGAATCTCATCGTGCAGCATAGCGGGCATCATTTGCACAGAATTCACAGTATCGACTCTAACACCCTTGTTTTTACAAAAATCACTCAAAAATTCAGGGGTAAGATTTTTAGAAAGTCTCTCTTCCCTGTCTTTCCAAATTCCATATCCCCACGCAGAAAAATACTGATGCTGCAAAACGCAGTCTTTGTCCGTTTTCCAGTCAATCGGATAGGAATATCCGCAAATCGCATATACAGAATCATCGTCTTTGTATTTTTCAAGTCCATCATTTATAAATTGAAGAAAATATGGACTGAAAACATTGTCGTCTTCGGTATAGATATATGCATCATATTTTGAAAGGGCGTATTCTTCCAAATCAAGACTGTTTTTGCTTGAGCCAAAATTTTCTGAACGTTCAAAACAGGTGACTTTCCTAAATCCAGAAATTGTCGGAATATAACACTTTATTTTTTTCCAACCTTCTGCATATTTATCTGCCGGCGGATAATCAAGACCGATGATAAGCTCTGTTTCACTTGCAAGCATGTTCTTCGAGAGAGAATCAATGCAATTTTTGAAATGCTCATACCTGTTCAGGGTAGGAACAATTACAGGATAATATGTCATAGAAAAAAATCTCCCATAAAAAGTTTGCAACGCAAACTTTGCAAAGATAAAAACTGACGCTATCTCAGGCAGTTTTTATCATGCCTCCTCATTCTAAATTCAGGATTCAATTTCTTTTCTTTGACATTTCTATTTTTGAGGGAGAAAAAGAGATTTTAGCAAGAGGCTAGAATCGCCCCAGTTCTGCAAGCAGATTCACCAGCGCCTGCCACCAAAGCGAAGACGTAAATCTTTTTGTGAACGCAGACGGCATAAGAAAGCGTTGCATTTCAAAAAGGAAATCTTTCTGTAAGTTTTCCACTTCCTTGATTCGCCCATCATACAGTGCCTTGAATTGTTCAAACTGGATCTTTCTGTCATCAAGCTTTTGCAGAAGAAGAGCCCTGTCAAGCAAAACATTCTTCTTGTAAAGCCAGTGAATATCCCAAAGGTCGCGCATTTTTATCCTGTTCGGACGGCGGGCAAATGCAATCACTTTGTCACAGAAAATTTCTTCAAGGCTTTCGGCAAAAATCGGCATATCAGAGGTTCCAAAGTCAAGACCGTAAAAATTGCGCAGAAACTGTACTTTTCTGTCTCTGCTCGGCAGATGGCAAATGTCAATATTAATCTTCCGGCTCGGAAGATTTTTCTGCTCAGGCTTTGTGACTACCTTTATTTTCCATGTGTCGGTGTTTCCTTCTTCCTTTTTGGGTTCAGAAACTGAAACATCAAAGCCGTATTTTTCTTTTATTGCCTTGTGTATTTCTTCGCCGAAATCTGCAAGGTCAGCCTTTGAAAATTCAAATCCGCCTGTAAAATCCAAATCCTCACTCAAACGAACAGAACCATAACAGTCACGAAGGCAGGTTCCGCCCATAAAGGTAAGGTTTCCTAAAAAGTCAGATTCAGCCATTACGCGAAGGATTTCATAGTGAAGGACTTCCTTCTCAACGACAGTCCGCAAAGGCACATAATCTGCATTTTCCAAAAGGATTTTATCAACTAGCACATCAAAATCAGTCATTTTTGTCAGCCCCCAAAATCAAATCTTTATTTACCAAATCAAGAGACTTTCGTTTTGCACTCACCATATCGCGGTAGGCAAGAGTGGCATCAGCCTTTAAGAGCCCTGTTCTGCGGTCAAGATGAATATTTTTGGAAATCGTGCTGATTTTTTTCTGTGTGTGAATGAACTCAACAGAACCGAAGTCACCGCAATCTATTATTCCAGACCTGCCGCCAGTCATAACGACAAGCCAATTCATCATCTGCTGTGAAATAAAGCCTTCCTCACACAAAACAGATTCCATGCTTATGTAGTTAAGCGAGTTTCCCCTAAGTTTAGAGACAACTTTTGGCAAGACAATTGAACTGTCAAAACTTACCTTTGCATAAAGGAAGAGTCCGTTACAAATCCTTTTTAAAAAGCCAGCCTTTACACAACGCGAAAGAATCATGTTGATGTTCTGCTCGGCTTTTCCCGCAAGAAACACCTTCAATTCTTTTCGCGAAAACACAAAATGTTCCGATGAAGCGATTTGCGAAAGCATTTCCCTTAAATAAACCACACTCTGCATACTTTACAAAATATAACAGTTTTTGTTATATTTTGTAAAGTTCTTTCCTTCCCCCAAAATAAAAATGTCAAAGAACATGTGGCAGTTCATAAATAAAACCGCCTTTATCTCACCGCTAGAATCACGTAAAACTTACGCTTTTCCAGCTACTGAATGCTTGCTGTAGAATACAACAATATCTTCAAAAGTTTTTCTATTCCGAATTTTTATTCATAATCCGATTCTTTTCCCCAAAGTTTTTGAAAACGCTGCATTTCTTTTTCTTTTTTAAATGCTTCAAAAGCCTTTTTACAATCATATTTAGGAACATAACCAAGTCTTTCACGTGCATTAGAAATATCTAGAATAAACTGCGGTGAACTCGGCATTTCAGGCCGATACTTTAAAACAGATTTATTCAAAGATGGTGAAAAAACTTCAAGCATTATTTTTATTTGCTCTTCAAAAGGAAGTGGGAAATCATTTCCTACATTAAATATTCCTGAGTTATCACTTTTTAAACAACACTCGCAGAGCTGAATAAAATCGTCTACATATACAAATTCCTTTTGATTCTGAGGATTTCCCCAAATCTCAATCGGTTCTCCAAGTTCAGCCTTTTTCATAAGGAAACGATAGCCAAGCATTTTTTTCTTTCCATCAACATAGTAGTAAGGATTTGGATGATATGCATAAATAGTCGGAAGTCGAAGTATAAATGCTTTTATTCCATATTCAGCTTCAAAATGACGAATTAATCCAACAGCAGAATTCTTTGAGATTGAATAAACAGCATGATCCCCCTTCAGTGGATAACGCATCTCACTATCTTCAGGGATTGGAGTCGTAGTTCCTCCCAGATATAATACATCTGAAACAGATTGACTAAATATAAATTTTTCTACACCTGTTTCTCTCGCATATTCTAGCACATTTAATGTTCCAGTTATATTTGAATTGATATATTCATAAGGATTATACCCTTTCATATGTGCAGGCATTGCTCCTGCAAAATGAAGAATTGCAAAAACATTATTCTTAGGAAGTTTTGAAAAATCATATTTATTCTGAATAGTTAGGGAAATATATTTCATATCATTTTCAGAAAAAAATCCATTGTCACTTTCACGTCGCCCGACAGCAACGACTTCATAGCCTTTTTCTTTTAGTGCCATCGCAGTATAAGCACCAACAAGTCCTGTTGCACCAAGAATAATAATTTTCTGCATAAAAAACTCCTATACCAATTCAAACTCATTAAGCATTTCATTCACCCGTTCTTTCGGATTGAACATAAGAATATCCAAAATTGAAAGCCCCGGAACAAAATCATTTTTCAGCTGCTTGTACGGCGTTATCTTTGTCTTTACGAACGACAGTTTAATGCCGCTTCGGGCAAAGTCATTTTTGTCGTAAAGTTCTTGACCGCCAATTGCATTGTAATATTCATCAACTCCCAGCAATTTGCAGATATGTATAACTTTGTCTTTTCCTTTTAGGCTGTTGCCTTTCTCAATTTCAGACGAAAGAATTATTTTCGTATCAAAATCAAGATAATCAGCCACAACCTTTATGCTGTTATAGAGAAAGTTTCCAAGATTGCTTTTATCATAAGAAATAATCTTCTCTGCAAGCTCCATACATTCTTTGAAAAACGGTGCCTTCGCATAATTGAATTGCAATAATTTTCTGAAATTCGAAAAATCATCTTTTATGGCGATTTTGTTTATCAGTTTATAAGAGCCGGCCCCATCCAGAGCAAAGGTAAACAGCTTTGACTTGCCCTGAACGAGAAAGTTATTCCTGTTTATCCATCCACCTTTTATGTACGCTACATCATCGTAGACAACATAGGTGTCAACAGCGTTCATAAGTTGCCAATAACCGAGATAGGGTAAAAAATACGGCTGCATTATTCCGAGTTTCATCTTCTCACCACCTGCAACACCCTCTCCACATCCTCATCCGTCAAATCCGCATACATCGGAAGGCACAACACCTCGTCCGCAAGCTTCGTAGCCACAGGAAGATTCTCAACCCTTGCAGATTCCAGTCCGCGATACACAGGAAAGTTACTAATCAGCGGATAGAAATACCGTCTGCCCAGAATATTGTGTTCCTTTAGCTTTGCATAAAGAGCATCTCTACTCATGCCGTATTCTTTTTCCGTAATAAAAATCGGGAAGTAAGAATAATTGTGGCGCACACCCTCAATGTCTGGAAGGAACCTGATTCCTCTCATATCTTTCAATGCTTCTCTATACATTTCTGCAACATGCTTTCTTCTTGCAACGGCATCATCTACCTGCTTCAAGTTCAGCAAGCCCCAAGCGGCTCTCAACTCGTCCATCTTGCTGTTTATACCAGGGGCAACAACGGTGACTTCATCTGCAAAACCAAAGTTTTTAAGGTAATCAATGCGCTTCTTCGTCGCCTCGTCACGACAGACCAGAGCACCGCCCTCTACCGTGTTGTAGACTTTTGTCGCATGGAAAGAAAGAGTGCTCATGTCTCCGTTTTCAAGGATGGACTTTCCGTTTACCGTAACGCCGAAAGCGTGGGCCGCGTCGTAAATCACCTTAAGACCATAAATGTCCGCTACTTCCTGAATACGCTTGGTATCGCAAGGAGTTCCATAAACATGAACAGGCATGATTGCGGTCGTTCTCGGTGTAATTGCCGCCTCTATTTTTTCGGGGTCGATATTTCCCGTTTTTTCGTCCACGTCAACAAAAACAGGCTTTAAGTTGTTCCACCAAATTGAATGCGTCGTTGCTACAAAACTGTACGGTGTCGTAATGACCTCGCCCGTAATTCGCAAGGCCTGCAAAGCCGTAATCAGAGGGAGCGTCCCGTTGGTGAAAAGCGAAAGATAAGGAACACCCAAGTATTCCGCAAGGGTTTTTTCCAACTCCTTGTGGTAATGTCCGTTGTTCGTAAGCCACTTGCGGGAGAAAATATCTTCAAGAAGAGATTCAAACTCCTTCACATCTGGTAAAAGGGGGCTTGTTACTGTGATTGTTTTTTGATTAGTCATTTTCAACTCTTTTCCCCCACAATTTTTTCGCTCATAATGCTTTTTAAATATGAAAAAGATTCGAGTTTCAGAAGGACAGAACCTATCAAATACACAAAAACTCCCATCGGAATCTGAATACAAAGCCGTATACAGTCATTCATCTGAACAAAATTCAAAATTGAAACAATAAGTCCCATTGCAACGGCAAGCATAATCATCGGAAAAATATCTCTTACCTGCTCAAGATATCCATAGTTCAAAAGCGCTTTATTCGGTCTTGCGTTGATTATTTGGGAAATAACGCTCGTAAAAAGAAGACTATAAGTCATCACCATCACACCGAACCACATTGTCGCAAAAAGAACAGTCATTCCTAGCAGTTTCTTTGCAATTTCAAGTTTTAGAAATAAATCACTTCTTCCAAGTGCAGTCAGTGCATTCAGATTTGCCGTATGAATTGGATAAAACATATAAGTTATGCAAAAAATTCTCATAAACGGAACGCATGGGAGCCATTTATCGGTCAGAAGAATTTTCACTACAGAAGAAGCACACGCAGAAAGCCCTATTAGTAAAGGTGCAATGCAATAGGTACTTGTCTTTATAGCGCGACGGGTCATCTGTTTTACGCGTTCCCTATCATCCTGTGAACTTGCCATCACAGGTAAAAGGACGCTGCTAATAGAACTGTTGAGATTTGAAACAAACGCGCTCGGAAATAAATTTCCTTTGTTGTAGAATGCCAAATCATTTGGAGAATACTTTCTTCCAATAATCAGCTGCCGCAAATTTGCGTATGTAGTATCGATTAAAGCTGAAGCAAGCATTTTCCAGCCAAAAGAAAACAAAGTCTTCAATCTGCTGAATGAAAATTCAAAATTTGGTCTCCAGAGGACTGTAATCCACAAAATCAGCGTATCAAGAAAGAGATTTGAAATCTGCTGAACAACCAAGGCCCATATGCCAAATCCATGATATGCCATCCAAATGCCAAGAATTGCAGCAAAAACCGTTCCGCTTAATGTTGCGAAAAAGAATTTCTTAAATTGAAGCGTCTTTGACACATAAGCCTGCTGAATATTTTTTACACCTGAAATTAAAATAGTAATTCCTAAAACGCGTATAACAGGTACAAGTTCATCATTTTTATAAAAATGTGCCAGAAATGGTGCAATTGCAAAAAAGAGCACGTATAGCACAATGCAAAACAGTACATTTGTATAAAACACAGTTGAAAAATCAATATAATCGGCATCTTTTTTCTGAATCAAAGCCGTTCCAAGCCCCGAATCAACAAAAACATTTAAGATGTTTATGAAAACAGTAATCAATGCAATTGAGCCAAATTCTTCAGGTGAAAGAAGCCGTGCAAGCACAATTGTCACTAAAAATGCGACAACCTGCGCACCAGTTCTTTCGAGGAATCGCCATAGCAGATTTGAAATAAAGATTTGCGGAGAACGGCTCATAATCCAATCTCCCGCAAAATCTTTCTATTCATCTCACCTCGCTCCCTGTCAAACACCCACCCCCATTTGTTAAAATACCGCACTGCGCTCTTAATATGCACAATCAGCATGGTGCGGCTCCTGTAACTCTCCCTGGCATGGTCATGCACAATCTTCACCCCAGGGTAATACAGCGTTTTTGCTACACGGTGCAGGCGACGGATTAAATCAAAATCTTCACAGTACATAAAATAGCCGTCATCAAAGAAAATATCGTTTTCCTGTAAGGTAGCAAGTCGCATGAACATAAAACAGCCGCTCAAACAAGGCGGGTTCATCACTTTGTCGTATCCGCTCATTTTGAGGCAGTAGCGATTATCCCGCTTTCTTCCCCAACTCTTTGGCAGAAAACGGCGGAAAATAAGGTCAGCCGGCGTAGGAAGCAGTTTGCATAAATATTGCAGTCCACCGTCTGGGTATTCCACCCGGGGAAGTACATAGGCGGTGTCTTTGTTTTCATCCATAAAGCGAATAAGTTCAGGCAAAACTTCTGCGCCAAAATAAATATCAGGATTTAAAATCAGGTGATAGTCTGCCCCCTGCTCTACCGCCTCTTCCATGGCAAGATTATGGCTTGCACCGTAGCCCAGATTTTCGTTGTGTATGTAGCGGATTTCAGTTTTCGAATTCCTCGCCGCATTTGCGTATTCTTTTTCCAGAATCCGCCATTTATCGTTGGGTGAGTTGTCAATTACATAAAAAATCCTGACACATCCGGAAGCTACGACAGACTTAAAAAGGGAATCAATCTGATTTTTCGAGGTGTTAAACAAAACTACACTTGCCGTCAGCATATCCTTTCCGTCCGGTCATCCTGCACATAACCCAGTCTTTTTTCGCTTACAAGTTCAGCATCATTTTCATACACCACGCGAAAGCCAATCTCAAGTTTTTTTGCCAAGTCTGCATACCAGGCAATCACATCCTTCCGTATCTCATCCGCACCAAGCCGCACCGCTTGCACGCCTGCAACACAAGAGTCCGACAATTCCGCCTGCAAGTCTGCATTCGTTTTGGCACAGAAATACAACAGCACTTCACCATCATTTTCCTCCGCCGCAGCGTCAAACAAGCCATTCAGCACACTCTCCAGAAGAAGTTCATGTACACCATGGGGAAAGAGCACAATGTTCTTCTCTGTAAAAGAACCGCTGTCCGCACTTCTGAGAAAGTCATGCATGACAGTAAGTTTTTTCTGTTGAAATAATTCTGGGGCAGCACCGCAGAGAACAGCGTAACCTGTCAATCTATTCCTCGCTAAACACTGTTTTACCGAATAAACGAGATAAAACATGATAAAACAATTATTATTAAGGAGTATATACATTATTTTAGAAGATTTCAATAGATTTATCGCTAAAACAATGTTCTTTTATTAAAATAATATCTTATAAAAAAGTATGGCTTTACAGGATGTATTCATCAAAAATCTGAAATTTTACAGAAAAGAAAAATCCGTCTCTCAAAAAGACTTGTCTATCGCGCTGAACAAGGGATTCAACTACATCAATTCTATAGAATGCGGAGCGTCTTTTCCGCCGCCACATGTCATTGATGAAATTGCAAGACTCTTAAAAATCGAACCTGAAATTCTTTTCTCCAAATCGGCCTGTCCTGAAAACATCCGCGATACAGAAAAAGCATGCCTTTCCCCATCGCTCAAAGAGGATTTAATCAGAGGCATAACAAACGAGATTGAGCGGATTTTAGGTTAAAGCAAAAGTTGTAATCTTCCGAGAAACATTCTGTTTTTTTTTGGGGGGGGGATGATTTTTGCAGGCACATCGCCACAGATGGCATAACGAAGATTCTTCCTTAAAAAAATTCAAGCCCGCAAAGATGCGGGCTGAAAAGCGTGACGGCGGTTTTACTGCCGCCGAACTTCGGTTTGCCAAGGACGGCAAAACAAAGTCACTTACTCCGTGGGACGCTTCTTTAGGTTTTTGCTTTCTTTGACCGCCTGTCCTTCGCCAACCTGCTGCTCCATCATGGCACGCACTTTAAGCGGCAGGCCAAAAAGGGTGATGAAGCCCTGAGCATCGTGGTGGTCGTAGAGGTCGCCTGTAGTGAAAGACGCAATGCTTTCGTTGTAGAGGCTGTACTTTGACCATGAACCTGCGCCACGGATTGAACCCTTGTAGAGTTTGAGGTTGACCCAGCCGGTACAGGTTTCCTGCGTCTTATCCACAAAAGCCATGCAAGCGTCCATCAGCGTGGTGAACCACTTTCCATCGTAAATCAATTCGCTCATACGCAGGGAAACCTGCTGCTTGTAGTGGTAGGTGTCGCGGTCAAGGCAGAGGTGATCCATCATCTCGTGAGCGGCGTAAAGAATCGCTCCACCCGGTGTCTCGTACACACCGCGGCTCTTCATGCCCACGCAGCGGTTTTCGCAGATGTCAACCAAGCCAACACCGTTTCTTCCGCCGATTTTGTTCAGTTCGGTCATCAGTTCAAGACCGCCCATCTTCTTTCCGTTTACGCTGACGGGAATACCCTTTTCAAATTCAATCTTAACGTACTCGCCAGCTTCGGGAGCATCTTCCGGGCAGACCGTGTTTTTGAGCATGTGCTTGTAGTTTGGCTCATTTTCAGTCTTTTCCAGCTCCAGACCCTCGTGGCTGATGTGCCAGATGTTTTCGTCACGGCTGTAAGACTGGTCTTTCTTCATCGGAACTTCAAGTCCGCGGTCTTCCAGGAATTTGATTTCAGCATCACGGCTGTCCATGTTCCACTTTGGGTCACGCCATGCAGCGATTACCCGCAGGTCAGGAGCAAATGCCTTGATTGCAAGTTCAAAACGAATCTGGTCGTTTCCCTTACCTGTTGCGCCGTGACAGATAGCCGTAGCACCTTCCTGCCTTGCATACTCAACCAGAATTTTTCCGATAAGGGGACGAGCCGTTGAAGTGCCCAGCAGATACTGGTCTTCATACTTGCAGTTTGCCTTTACTGCCGGCCAGATGTATTCTTCAATATATTCCTGCCGGGCATCCACAACATAGCAGGCTGATGCACCAGTCTTTACCGCCCGTGACTTGATTTTTGGCCAGTCATCGCCCTGACCAACATCAATACAAACTGCGATAACATCGTAGTCATAATTTTCTTTAAGCCAGGGAATGATAACCGTTGTGTCCAATCCACCTGAATACGCAAGGATAACCTTTTCTTTTGCCATATAATGCCTCGATTTACCTAAAAATGAATATTTATGCAATAACTCTACCGTTTTTGCATATTTTATGCAATAGACAAAAACAGAGCACACAGGTATCTGCGTTGAAAAGTCTAGTTGAGTATCATGCGGTCACTGAGAGAGTCACCTTCTTTTGCCGTCTGGAATTTCTGCATCAAATCCTGCACCTGAAGGTTTTTCTTTTCCTCACCACGCACGTCAAAGACTACATTTCCGTCCAGCATCATAATCAGGCGGTTGCCGTACTGAATGGCGTGACGCATGTTGTGGGTAACCATGAAAGTGGTCAGATAATCTTTTTCTACAAAGTGCTGCGTCAAATCCAAGACTTTCTGCGCCGTCTTTGGGTCAAGGGCAGCGGTATGCTCGTCAAGCAAAAGCAACTCAGGTTTTTGCAGCGTAGCCATAAGCAGGGTAAGAGCCTGACGCTGACCGCCAGAAAGCAGCCCAACCTTGCTCTTCAAGCGTTTTTCCAAGCCCAAATCCAGCATGGCGAGTTTTTCACGATACAAATCCCTTTCTTTATTCAGAATACCCCAGCCAAGGGTGCGTCTTTTTCCCCGGCGCATGGCCATGGCAAGGTTCTCTTCTATCTCCATGTTGCCAGCCGTACCCATCATAGGATCCTGAAAGACACGACCAAGATATTTTGCCCGCTTGTATTCCGGCATATTGGTCAGATCATCGCCATTCAGAACAATTGAACCTGTATCACAGGTGTGTACGCCAGCAATCAGATTGAGCAGCGTAGATTTTCCCGCGCCGTTTCCGCCGATAACCGTAATAAAATCTCCGTCTTCAATCGTAAGGCTAATGTCGTGCAGAGCCCTTTTCTCGGTAATCATGCCCGCGTTAAAGGTTTTTGAAACATGAGTAATCTGAAGCATTAGAGCCCCTCCCTGCGCGAGGCAACGACTCTCTCTACACGTGTATTCACCGCATTCTTTGAAACTTTCAATTCACTTTCGTACCTGCGTAAAAATGCATGTGCAAACCACTTTCTTATCACCGGTATGGAAAGGGCTATGGCAACAATAACCGCCGTCAGCAACTTCAAGTCCGTAGACTTCAGGCCCAGCTGCAGGACAATTGCAATGATGATGCGGTAAACAATTGAACCGAGGATTACCGAAGCCAGCGTAAACCAGAAAGGCAGGAAGCGACCAAAATAGCCGAAAATCACTTCGCCAAGAATGATGGAAGCCAAACCCACGACAATCGTACCAGTACCCATGCCAACATCGGCATAGCCCTGACTCTGGGCTACCAGTGCGCCGCTCATGGCGATAAGACCGTTACTCAGCATGAGTCCCAGAATCTTCATGGAATCAGTGTTTACGCCAAGGGCACGAACCATGCGGGGATTGTTTCCCGTTGCCCGCAGGCTTGCGCCAATTTCCGTTCCCAAAAACCAGTAGAGTGCCGCCACCAGAACCAGACAGAAAATCACGCCAACAATCAATGAGGCCTGGTTTGAAGTCACGTGAGCCGCCTTCTGCAGGCTGTTCATCAAGGTAGTCACACCCAAGAGAGGGGTATTTGCTTTTCCCATGACGCGGATATTGATTGAATAGAGGGCAATCATGGAAAGAATACCGGCAAGAATCTCATGGATTTTAAGTTTGGTATGCAAAAAACCTGTCACCAGACCTGCAAGCAATCCTGCAAAGAAAGAAACGCACAATGCCACAAGCGGATGATATCCTTTAACGATTAAGATTGCACAAGTTGAACCGCCCAGTGCAAAGGAACCGTCACAGGTCATATCGGCAATATTCAAGATACGGAAGGTCATAAAAACACCTACCGTCATAATTCCCCACAGAACGCCCTGAGCAACAGCGCCCTGCATCGCAAGCAAAATACTAGTCATGCTTTCATTATAGAAAATATCACTGATTTATACAACAGACACGATTTTTTCCACGATGGCATCCCGCACTTTGTCGGCAATCTGCTGAGAAGTCAAGTCCTTGTAGTCATCATAATAAATCGGCTTGAGGAAATGCACTTGTGTCTGCACCGGCTTAACGGAATTGAATTCAAAGGGCTTGTAGGAATCCACCAGAGCCACGGGAACAATAGGGCATTTTGCCCGAATGGCACACTTAAAGGCACCCGGCCTGAACTGCTGCACGTTGTTGTGATTGTGGTTGTACTTGCCTTCCGGGAAGATGACAAAACGCTTTCCTCCCTTAATTTCATCGGTAATAGCCGTTATGCCCTCAAACTGACTGCGCATGCTTGTCCTGTCCAGCCGAAAGCCGTGAATCAGCGACACAAATTCATCGGCAAAAGGAAGCCGTGAGCGTTTTTTGTCGATAACAACACTGCAGGGAGTGGGATGAGCACCAATAACCCCCAGGGCATCATACTTTCCCTGATGATTGGGAAACATGACGTAACTGCCCTCCTTGGGAAGGTTTTCAAGACCGGTAACAAGCGTAGTAATATTCGCGGCCTTTTTCATCACTTCAATGTAATGCAGGATAGTCTGATAGTTCTGTTCCTGACTGTAGGCTTCCGGGTGACGTTTTGCCACGTGTCCTTTATGCAGAAAAGTAATGGCGGAAGGAAATGCCCTGATTATCGTGTAGAAAATTCGTATCATACCCTTACCTTTTCTTAAACTGAGAACCGATTCTGTCCATTTCCTCAAAAAAATGGGGAAAACTTACGGCACAGCATTCCGCATTGTGCACAATAATCTGCTCATCTACAGGAAGCCCCAAGCCCAGACAGGCCATAGCCATGGCTATACGATGGTCGCCGTAACTTTCGCAGATGCCGCCATGGAGAGAGAATGCGGGATTGGACGAACCGTCTGCAAGCACGGGCGAGTGTCCGTTGATGATTAAGAAATCCTCGCCTTCTTCCACATGAGCCCCCAATGTCTGGAGTTCTTTTGCAAGCACGGAAATACGGTCGGTCTCCTTGCGGCGGCAGACGGCGGCATCTTCCAGCACAACCCTTCCCTCGGTAAAGCAGGCAATAACCGCAAGGGCACAGATGGCATCAGGAAAGCCAGACATGGCCACATGCAGTTCTTTTTGCGGCAATTTTTCCGTGGAAAGGCGGCCAATACCATCCCCTGCCTTTTTTCCGCCGCGAACGGTGAGCGTTTCTTCTTCCCTGTTCCAGGTAATGTCTGCGCCTATGGACTGCAAGATAGCCACAATGGCATCGTCACCCTGAGTTCCACTTCCGTCGATGTTTTCTATGACAACTTCACTGTCGGTAAGCAGAGCCGCAATCAGCGGAAAGGCAACAGCCTCCCAGTCACTGGGAATCGTGCGCTCAAAGCCCTTGCATTCTGCTGGCGGCACCACGGTAATATGATGAAAATCAGGGGAAACAGTCACCTTTGCTCCCACGGTCTCCAGCCATTTTTGGGTCATGGTAAGATAGGGCGTTTCTTTTGGATTAGTCAGCTCAATTTCCATGGGTCCAGTCATACGGATAGCTGCCAGCATGAGACCAGTGATGTACTGGCTGCTTACACTGCCTTCCGTAATGATTTTGCCTGACTTGGAAACAGGTCCACGCACCACCAGGGGACAGCACTTGCTTCCAGGCTGAGTGACAAAGGCCTCTCCGCCCATCTGGCGAATCACATCAACCACATGGTCAACAGGCCGCTTGCGGATGCTTTCATCCCCCGTAAAAACAGACCAGCCGTCAAGGGTTGCCGCCACGGGAGCCATAAAATACAAAAGCGAGCCGCTGTTTCCTACATTGACAACATCATCGGGCAGATGCATGTGCTTGCCTGCACCTTCCACAATCCAAGTAGAGCCGCAGAGACCTTCCGTATTCAAGTCAAGGTCAATTTCCGCACCAATCAAAGGAACTGCAGCAGCCGTGCTCAGACAGTCTGCACTGGGCAGGGGATTATGAATGATGGATCGACCTTCCGCAAATGTTGCAAGAATCAGCGCACGAATGGTGTGTGATTTAGAACCGGGAACACGAATGTGTCCCGCAAGTGCCTGTCTTTTTGCAATAACGTCCATATATAAAATTGTAACACAGATTGCAACTTTTTGTCATCTCTTTTATTCTAATAGGATATGGCAAGAACGTATGATGACAGCATGTTTATAGACACATTTGAGCACGAATACACATGGCTGAACGGTTTTATGCGCAACGTGCATCGTTTTTCCACCCGTTCCGCCGTCATCGACCCTGACCAGAAAAAAAACTGGACTTACGCGGAACTGAATGCCGAGGCAAACAGACTCGCCCATGCCCTGAAAAAAGACGGCGTGCAAAAAAATGACCTCGTGATGACCGCCCTGCGCAACTCCCCTGCTTTCTGTACCTGTTACATTGCCCCCAGAAAAATCGGAGGCATCCTGCTTGCGGCAAACTACAATCTTGCGGCGGGAGAACTTGCCCTGCTCATCACCCACAACAAGCCAAAAATCATCATCTATTCCGCAAACATCAGAGACGTCATGGTTCAGGCAGAATCCCTGTGCAAATGGAAGCCCCAACGCTTTGTGCTTGCGGACAATATCGAAGGATACGAGCCACCAAAGAATCACCTGCTTTACGAAGACTACATTGCGGAAGCGTCAGAAAAAGAGCCTGAAAGGAATTTCCGTCCCCACATTTACGATGAAGTGCTGAGGCTCTGCACCAGCGGCAGCACTGCCCTGCCAAAAAGCGTTCCCATCAATGACATAAACGAAGTGCTTTCCGCCCACGACGTAATCATGCACTATCCCCTGCGCCACGATGACGTCTGCCTGAACATGACTCCCCAGTTTCACCGAGGGGGCTGTCACTCAGGCGGACAATGCCCCACTTTTTATGCAGGTGCCGCCCTGATTATCATGCGCAGCTTTAAGCCCCAGAGCGCATTGGACTGGGTAGAAAGGTACGGTATCACCTTTATGATGGGAACCCCTGCAAACCTTGCCATGCTTGCCCGTGCACAGGAACGCAACAAAAGGAATCTCTCCAATCTACGGGGCATCGTCACCATGGGCGCACCGCTTTCCCGAACTGACTGCATGCGCTTTATGGACACACTCACTCCCCACATCTTTAACGGCTACGGCACCACAGAAACCTTTTGGAATTCATTTTTGCGCCCCGATGATTTGCCCGACGGAGCAGGCTCTGTAGGAGCAAGCTGCATAGACGATGAAGTGCGCGTTGTACGTATCTACGAAAACAAAAAGGCAGAGCCTGACGACACCGTACCCCAGGACAACAGCACCGAGGGAGAAATCATCGTCTTTAGCCCGGAAAAAACCACCTATTCCTACTACCAAAACAAGGAAGCCACTGCCGAACGCTTTTACAAAGGATGGATGTACACAGGCGACATAGGAGTGTGGGATAAAAAGTGGTTTGTCACCGTGCGTGGCCGCAAAGACGACATGATGGTTGTAGCCGGAGAAAACATCTACCCCACCCAGATTGAAGACGCCCTCAGCGAATATGAAAAAGTAAAGGACTGCATGGTTGTCTCCGTGACCGACACAGTGCGGGGAGAAGCCGTCTGCGCCTACGTTGTTCCCAAAGACGACAGCCTCACCATCCACGACCTGGCACTTTTTTGCAGTACCTCTCCCATGCTGTCTGCCTACAAGAGACCCCGCTACTTTGCCCTGCTAAAAGAACTTCCCCGCACCGCCACCGGAAAAAAAATGCGCTTTGTCCTCAAAGAACGCGCGAAAGAAGATTTGGAATCCGGCATGTTACGCAAAGACTAGGCATGACTGCCGCCGGCAAGACAGGCAACAGGGCAAACGCATTATAGATATCGTGCTTGCATATCGGCTGGACAAATGAAAAG
>CAKZZO010000123.1 GCA_937885175.1 uncultured Treponema sp.
TAGAATCTCATTAAGGTCCCCCTGTCGAATTAATTAGGATATTGTGCCCTGATGGGCTTATCTATCTTAGCACGATAAGCCTTGGGGCCTTAATGATTTTCATAATTTTCAAAGCCGACAGGCAGTCAAGCTGCCTGTCGGCTTTGAAAATATTGTTATGCTCACACGCCACTGGCGTGGTTTTGGAAAAGAATGAATAGAATAAATTCAAAAGAAGATATTGTATCTGCACATAAATATTGTACAGCAAACTTTGACATGCTGTCGAAAGATTCTTTGTGCGGATGTTTTTATTGTCTTGAGATGTTTTCTCTTAAAGAGATTAAGTTTTGGATAGATGATAAAGATGGAAAAACAGCACTTTGTCCTAAATGTGGTATCGATTCCGTAATAAGTGAATCATCAGGTTATCCATTGACTAAAAAATTTTTATCTAAAATGAATAAATACTGATTTTAAGTAAAAAAATATATACTTGACTATATAGAATAATACATATTATTATACAAATAGAGGTGATAATATGATGGTAGATACAGCACAGATTATACCAATTACTCAGTTGCAGAAAACTCTTACCCAGACTGTCAGAAAAATTTCTGAGAATAAGCAGCCTGTATTCATTATGAAAAATAATGCAATGGAAGCGGTCATGATGCCTTTCGATCGTTACGAGAAACTTGCCGAATTGGAAGAACTTGAAGAGCAGAAGGAAATTTACTCAATGGTACAGGAAAGAATGAGTCATTACGATGCTTCAAAAAATGTCAGCTGGTCATCTTTAAGGAATAAGTAATGGCAAAAAGATGGGAAGATAAAAAAAATGAATTTGATAAAATCCAACTTATTCCAGAAGCAGCCGAAGAGTACAATAGTTTAGATGGTAGCATAAGAGTTGAAGTAGATAAGAAATTTGCAAAGCTTGATAAGAATCCATTTCTTGGTTATCCGCTAGGAAACAAAGCAAATATGGATTTAACAGGTTTTTATAAATTGTATGCCTGCGGAAAATCAGTTCGTATTGTTTATCGTCTTTTAACTCCAGAGAAAGTTGAAATTATAGAAGTCTGGGGAATAGGAAAGCGGGAAAATATGGAAGTCTACAAAGATGTAGATGACAGAAAGAATGGATAAAAGCATAAGCTTCAAAGCGGATGTCGCGGTCAAGCCCGCCTTTTTTTATTGGGAAATAATTGCCCATTTAGTCTAAATATAGTACAATAAAAAGACTGGAGGTAAATATGATTACAAATGTCCAAGAATGCATAAAACCAATTTCGTATATTAAAACAAATGCGGCCGATATGATGAATTTTGTTAATGACAGGAAAGAACCCCTTATCATAACGCAAAATGGAGAATCTCGGGCTGTACTAATAGATGTGGAATCCTATCAAGAAATGAAAAATGCTTTCAACTTATTAAAGATTATTCAATTTTCTGAAAGAGATGTAAAAAACGGAAAGTACAAGCCTGCCTCCGAAGTCTTTTCAAATTTAAGAAGGAAATATAACTGTGGAGAATGAAATTAACGAAGTTATAGTATCTCAATTTGCAGAAGACGATTTGAATGAAATAGTCGAATATTATTTTTCACTGTCACAAAATTATGTTAAAAAAGTAATCTCCGAATTTGAAGAAAATATAATGTCGTTAAAGAGACATCCTAGAAGTGGAAGAGTTGTACCTGAATTAGAAAAACAGGGGATTTTACAGTATAGAGAACTTATTCAAGGATATTATAGAATTATATATGAAATATCAGACGATAAAGTAATTGTTCATACATTCATAGATGGACGAAGAAATTTTGAAGATATTATAATTTCAAAATTATCTCGCTATTATGGAAATTGAACCTAACAAAAATTTGCAGCACTTTTACGGCGATAGTGAAAGCGGGTCAACAAGACCGCTTTGAGCGGGGCGAACGAAGTAAGTTACATACCTATTACGCTCAACCGCGGGGCTTGCTTGACACGATGCAAGGGTAGCCTTTTTGCTGCACATACATTTCATTTGTCCAGCCGATATGCAAGCACGATATCTATAATGCGTTTGCCCTGCGTATCAGGCTTCCCTGTGCGGCATTATTTTGTTGCGTAACTCAGTATTTCCTGATAAAGTTCCGGGGCAATGGCTGAGGCTTTCTGAATGTAATCCTTAAAGCCTTCCTTGTAGGGAGCAATGTCATCAATACGAAGAACCGTAACGCCTGATGCCTCAATCTCTTTTATGACCTTCTCTTCCTCTTCCTGAGAAATCTTTCTACAGAAGTCAGAGGCATATTTTCCCGCCTCCTTTAAAATCTTCTGTTGATTTTCAGAAAGGGCATCCCAGCATTCCGTTGTAATGTAGACCTCCATGATTCCCAACTGGTGTGCATTCAGAATAATATTGGGCGCAACTTCATTGAAGTGGTTTGCCAGATAGTTTGACAGAGGCTGGTCAGCGACATCTGCCTTATTTGTCTGCAGTGCCTCGTAGAGATTTGCAAACTTAATTTCTGCCTTATTCATCTTGAGACTTTCTGCCAGCATCTGGTGTGTCTTTTCGCTAGTGACACGCATGGTAAGGCCTTCAAAATCTTTTGCTGAAGTGATTTTTTTTGTTGAAAAAAGATTTCTGAATCCTTCCTCACCGTAGAAAAGACCGATGACTTTTTTACCTTCCTTGCGTGGTTGCTCAAGCAGGTTCTGGGCAGTTTCTGACTCCGCAAAATTCCAAAAATGTTCATGGCTGGTAAAGGTATAGGGAATAAGATAGAGACTGTAGAGCGTACTCATCTCTGCAATCGGTCCCTGCCGGGTAAGCTGGATACTGCTGTTTGGTTGTGCCATAAGTGCGCGCACACTCTTGTTGTCACCGAGAACACCAGAACACTGAAGATCAATTTTAATTTTTCCTTTTGAAAGTTCCTCAACCTTTTCCTTAAAGGCCTGATCCATTCTACCTGCAATGGTTTCCGGCGGGTTTACCTCAGCCATCACAAGGGTGATTTCTTTTTCCCCAGTCTTTTTGCTACAGGAAAACAGGAAAGAAGCCACCGTAAAGGCGATTAGAACGAAAGAAAGTTTTTTCAGCATACACAAGCTCCATAAAATACGCTTCACTTTTCATTGTAAGTCCAATATCCGTTCCTGTCAAATGCGACACTTTTATTTATTCCCCCAAAAGTGTATTGATAGCGTCAAGAATGGCTTCTCTGTCTTCTTTTGCATAATGGGAAACGTTGTTTATGCTCTGACTGTGAAGACCTTTCTTTGCAATGATTTTCTTAATGTAGGTGCCGTCAACCACGGAGTCAGGGATTGCGCCACCAGTCCAAGGATCATTTTCCCCGTAAATAAAAAGCATACGGCATTTATCTTTTGTACTGTTTTCCTGCAGAAAGGTGATAAAGCCATTCATTAAGGCACCATTGTCATAGGTAAGACCATACGTGTCAAGAAAAGACTCAACACCGTCCATAGCCTTTAGGTCTTCTACCTCTTCTTCTGAAAGAAATCCTGCCTGCTGTAAATCAGACCAATCATACTGAATGTAGCCCAGTTCCATTGCCGCCTGCACAAAATATGCATTGTCGTTGACATACTCTGGAACAAGCCCGCGATTTGAGGCAGTATCGGTAAGCCCCAGCAGAGACTCCAGTTTCTTTTTCATGTCGTAGAAAGAATTTTCATCCATTAGTGCAAAAGTGCAAAAAGAAGCTGCGTAGCGTTCAAGATTTTCATCCTGTAAAAAGCGGTCAGAAAGAGTCAGCAGGGGAATCCAGTCATTCAGATTAAAATAGGCGAATTTTCCAAAGAGACCAGCCATATAGGCGAAGATTATTTCAAGCCTAATCGCTTCATTTGGTTTTGACCGGTTGTCTTTGTTGAGCTCTCTATAATACGCTGCGACAGCCTCTTTTTTTTCCGGGCTTGAAAGATAATCAGTAAGAAGACTCCAGAGAAGTTCCCGAACAGTTACCTCCTCGTATATTAATGTTATTGAATTATCTTATTCGATTTGGGATAGTATAC
>CAKZZO010000124.1 GCA_937885175.1 uncultured Treponema sp.
CTGGTTCGGCAGGGTTTGAGTCGCAGTCGCAGTCCACGGAAAGGCGGTTCATCACGTTCACGCAGACAATGCCCTTTCCATTTTGCATGTAGTCGCAGACCGATTTTGCAGCCTCGGCCATGGATTCCAAAAACTCATCCTGCGGGCAGTGAGTCCAGTTTGTTACGCTGCGGCCCGCGCTGTGGATGTTAAGCTTTCCTGATTTTTGGCAGCTCATTCCGCTCGCAAATCCAATAGAAAGATTTTTTATCGCTCCGCCAAAGCCACCCATTGCGTGCCCTTTAAAGTGGGAAAGAATCAGGTAGGTATCGTAATCTTTAAAATGAGCACCGACATAGTTTTCTTTGAGACGCACTCCGCCCTTTACGGGAATGGTCATGTAGCCGTCCGCGTCCTGAAGGTCAAAGCCGTTTGCCACGTCCAAAAAGCCGTGGTCGCGGGCAATTTTCATGTGGTTTATGTTGTTGCTTCTAGAGCCGCCGTAGGCTGTGTTACATTCAACGATTGTCGCGTTAAGTTCGTCCTTCACAAGGTTTTTTATAAGCGCGGGGCGCAGGTAGTTTGAGTTTTCGCTTTCGCCCGTGCTCACCTTTACGCCGACCTTCCCGCTCTCCTTATAGCCGGTTGCCTTATAGACTTTGACCAAAGCCTCAGGCGAAATGTCGCGGATAAAATAAACTACGGGCACGGACTTGTCGCTGGCAGGCTCTTCGTGTGTTTTGTAACTTGTCGCCTTTGGGTTTGCTTTTGCAAAAATTGCGCTGGCAGATGCCACAAGCAAAAACGCCGTCAAAAAAATAAATCTTCTTTTCATATTTTTCTTCCTACAAAAGTGCCTTGACATCTTCCACAATCTGCTCGGATGTCATTCCACAGTCGCGCAAAAGGTCAGACGGATTGTATCGGTCGTAGAATTTCTTTTTAAGGCCGTAGTTTTTTACCAGCATTTTGCTAGATCCGTAGAAGGACGCGATTTTCTGTCCAAAGCCGCCTTCAAGAATTCCGTCTTCCATTGTAATCACAAACTGATGGTTCTTTTCTAGTTCCCGCAAAAGTTTTTCGTCTATTCCCGAAGCAAAGAGGGGGTTTATAAGAGTTGGCGTAAATCCGCATTTTTCTTTAATAGCAGCGGCAAGCTCCTGCCCCTTTTGGTAAAAATCCCCCAGAGCAATAATTGCAACTTTTTCGCCATTCTGCTCAATTTTAAAGCGGTTCAATTCATCATAATTTTTGTCCGCCGGGCGGTGGCTCACCTCGTTACCAGGAATCAAAATCAAAACAGGATTGTCTTTTTGGTCAATGCTCCAGTCCAGCATGGAAATATACTCCTCCGCGCTTGACGGGCAGAGAACTACAAGATTTGGAATATTTGTAAAAGCTGCAAGTCCAAAAATCCCCAGATGCGTCACATCGGTAAGCCCGTCAAAAGATGAATAGTTCATCAGCATGGTGACGGGTGTCTTGTTGATGCAGACGTCCTGTGAAATCTGGTCGTAGGCTCGCTGCAAAAAAGTCATGTTCGTGACCACAAGCGGCTTTGCTCCTCTCCTAGCGATTCCAGAAGCAATGGCAACGGCCGCCTCTTCCGCAATTCCTGTGTCAATGTACTGACTGCCCAGCAGCTCTCGTTCAGCAGACCCTAGCCCCACGGACATTGGCATTGCGGGAGTTACTACAACAAAATCCTTGTCTTTTTTTGCTTTTTCAAGTATGTATTGGCTCGTCATTCCAAAATAAGACTCGCCGCTTCCAAAATCCACAGTGGGCTTTCCTGTCGCCCTGTCGAACGGAACGCACCAGTGCCAGCCTTCCTTGTCTTTTTCTGCCAACTCATAGCCTTTGCCTTTTTGGGTGTGGATGTGGACTACCACAGGATGATTTGAATCTTTTACCTTTTCAAAAACTTTGATGAGCGAGGCGATGTCGTTTCCGTTTTCTTCATAAACATAATCAAGCCCAAAGGCGGTAAACCAGTTGTTCTCGGATTTGCCCTTTGAGTCTCGGAGGGCTTTTAGATTTTTGTAGATTCCGCCGTGAGTCTCCGCGATTGCCATTTCGTTGTCGTTCACGATGATGATGAAATTTGAATTAAGCTCGCTTCCGGCCACGCTCAAGGCTTCCATCGCCTCGCCGCCAGAAAGAGAGCCGTCGCCGATAATCGCCACGATATTCTCTTTTTTGCCCAAAACATCACGGCCTTTTGCCAATCCTAAAGCCAATGCGATTGAAGTTGACGTGTGCCCGATGTTGAAAAAGTCGTGCTCGCTTTCATCGGGGTTAGTGTAGCCTGAATCTTCCGAAAAA
>CAKZZO010000125.1 GCA_937885175.1 uncultured Treponema sp.
AACTCCTACGCCTAATACTCTTACCGTATCAAACAACGCGTTCACTTTCACCAGTGCAAACGGCCTGACAATCAAGTTTGACGAAGCAGAAGACGATGGAAAATCTGATGCAGATTTGGTAGCAGAGGCAAACAAGGCGTTGATTGCTGGTGACTATGACACCACCCTTGCAAAATTTCAGGCAGCCTACAAGAAAAATCCCAGCGATGCAAACAAAATCTACTACGCACTTACCGAACTTGCAACACTCAGTGCCGACAAAGATTTGACGAATATCATCAAAAACAAACTTGGTGTCACAGATTATCCTGCCACACTGAACGCGCTTTTGAGCACCGACTGGTTCAAGAACTACCCGAAATACAAGACACTAACTGCCTATGAATTTAATAAAAACACGGATGGTAGTTATATTCGCGTTTCTGGTACACCAACAAATGATTATAATTCTAGTACCTCATATTATTACTATGTTTTATATGAAGGTGATTGGATATGTTGCGATGACTATTGGTCATACACAAGTACAAAAGAAAAATATCTTACTGATGTAAAACCGGATGCCAACGGCTCTTATATGATTTATTTAAGTAGTTATAACAACTTACTTGCAGAAAAAGCCGCCTCAGGATATTTGTATGCTTGTAATTATAATTATACTAGTGGAGAGTACGTCTTTACAAAATCAGATACCACCGGTTCTTATTTGTATAATTTTTATGTTCGCATGACTGGAACGGAAGCGACATCCTCATCTGAAAATAGTATAGGTTCTTCTTATTATGGTGATTGTTATAAATTAAATGATGGAACGTGGTCATCTACTTCTTGCTATCTGACAGACTATGCTCTTTCAGACGACGGAAATTACCTTGTTCCCTTCAGTAGTTATGCACAGACTATGCTTGCCGACACAAAAACAAAAGTTGCCGACTACTTATATGATTACCGCAATAGCAATGATTATAAAAAACCTGTTCTTGGTGCAGCGATTTACATTCCTGGTCTTTCCCTTCCAGATTGGGTTAAAGATAATGATTACTACAAAAGTACGCTTGTTGGCACAACACAGACTTACACAACATGGCTGTATCTCTTGTATGCAAATGCCGTAACAGGCCATGAAAGTGGCTTTAATGAGACAATTGACTCGCTTCTTTCAATCTTCCACAAAAAGAGCGAAACCATCAAAGGTCTTGTAGATTCACTTGGAACAGGAAAAGCCACACTTGAATCTTCGTTGATTACGCATTTCAACCTTACAAAAATTCTTGGTGATGACAGCATTGAGTTCGGCAAAACGGAAATGAATGTGCTTGTTTCTGCTCTTGAAGGCATTGAGGCTGTACTGAACTATGCCGCTTCCTATGATTTGAGCGGAAACGTAAAGGCTGCCGAAGTTGGCTATGACGGAACAGCGGTGGACTTGCTGAACATCATAAATGACTGTGTAACGGCAAAGACGCTTGCAGTCCATGATGCAGAAAAGATGACTACATCAAAAGCACTGTTCACTGACGCACTTACTCGTCTTATCGCAAGTTATGAGGAAATCAAAACCTCAAACAACTATCCGCAAGCGGCAAAGGACATGATTGCAGAATACGGTGACTTTATCTATGACGGAGCCAAAAAAGCAAAATCCGCCATCGAAACTGGCACTGTACTGTATGTTCCTAAAACAATGAACGAAAAATCCTTCCCAACGAGCGCAGAAAATGCACTGTTCGGCATTGATATGGGAAAAATCTTTACGGCTGGTTACTTTACCAAACTCATTGAACGTACTGAAAACATGGAGAATGTTCAGTTCTATTACATTCGTGAAGAATTAAAATATGGTTCTTCCACAAACTACAAAGCTGTAACAACAGAGAGTGAGCCGACCCCAATAGAAGACATTCCATCTTTCTTCTCCTCAACCGTAAGCGATGCAGGAAATACCTATGCAGATTCAACGTCAATTGAAATTCGTTATCACGTCGGCATTCTGGCAAATCAAAAAATCATAACTGATGCCCTGCCAGGTGTAGCTATTGATGTTGTTAATGAGTTGCGCTTTATGCGGTTGTTCAGAATTAAAAGGTTTGAAAATTCAGTAGCGATTACATACTAACTGCATGAAAAGATGCTTTCTTATCGTTCCCGTGCTTTTTGTTTGTGCGGGAACGATTTTTTCTGAAATTACATTTTCCCCTGATATTTCGCTATCACCATCATTAGATTCTCGTTTTGGATTTTTACTCTATGAAAATGACAATCTCAGTTGGTTTCATACAGAACGCTTGGATGCTACTCTAAAAGCAAGAGATAATACATTTTCCTTAGGTGGTCGCTATTTGTATGGAAAATCACCACACGCATTGTGCAATGGCAATATGCATGCTGGTTCTGCTGATTTTACTTTTTCTCGGGATTTTTATACAGTTCGTGCAGGTTTCGGTGCCTTTACTTTTCCTGATGCAATACAGGTTCTCAAGGGAAAGCCAAAATTTAGCCTAAAAGATTCTGGTGGATTTTTTGCAACAACAGGCGGAACGCTTGATTTCAGTCTTTTTGGTAAGGAATGGAGTATTGCCGCAGACTTTCTTTTTTCAAAAGCCAATGTTGAAAGCGGCGACATGTATTATTTTTATGGCAATCCCGACAGTTTGTTTCTTTTCGGTGGCAAATCGTCTCTTTTCATGCCGTATGGATTTGAATTATTTGGGTTTGGTGGCTATTTTTCAACCGAACTAAATACAAGCAAAAAAACAACGGTCGGAAATTTGTACGCTCACATGATTTCCTTTTTTGTTGCAAAATCATTTTCTGTTTCATTATTAGACTCATTTTCTGTAAAACCTTATGTGGGCTATGTGTACCTTTCTGCCACTGGTGATACCATGCTAACATCAAAAAACCAAACCTATAGTCTTTTTCCATATAAATACATTGGCGGAGAATTTGATGAAGGAATGCATTTCATTTCTTTAGGTAACTCTTTTGCATTAAAAAAAGGCGGCTTTGATTTTTCTCTTGATTTTCTCTGGCTTTTCTGTGTTAAAAATACAGCATCAGGTACATATACATATTTATTTAAGGAAAATCTCTTTTTTGACGGCAGTTCGGATAGCGGTAATCTTCCTCTTCCAGATACTGGAGGCATACACATTTTTGCAGGAATCGCCGAAGTATCTTATCGATTTTCAGTTCACAAGCATTTTGTTCCGACCCTGCGCCTCACAAAAATGATTGCCGCGGCTATTCTCAATAAAGAAACAACAGACTTTTTGCATTCGGCATTTTCTACATACTCAACGGTATCAACTCCATCATCGGGCAGCAGTTCAGATGACTCATCATTTGACACAGAAATGCTAAAAAAAGCCCTTCTTTCTGGCACAAGTATATCACTAAAGATTGAATTTTAAAAACTAACTACCGATAGTTTCAAAACTATCGGTAGTTAGTAAATGCCTTACCCCAGCTCTTTCCCGCAGAAAAATTCAATCGCATTGACGTGCCTTACGCCGTTAAAATCCTCGTTGGTCGTTTTGTCCAGCGTAATCAGAACGCAGGGATAGGAATCCCGCAGACGGGTAAAGGGTTTTAATTCCCGCTCCAGAGTCTCTTCTGATTTTACACTTTCGGCGACCTGCACATAGTGAATCGATGACGGCGTTTTTGCCACGAAGTCTATTTCCATGTCACCGATTTTTCCTGTGTAGAGTTCATATTTCCGCCTTTTGAGTTCGAGAAAAACGAGAGTTTCCAGAATATGTCCTGTGTCGATGTTGCGGTAGCCCAAAAGCATGTTCCGCAGGCCCGTGTCGGCGATGTAGTATTTTGAGAGCGTTTTGAGATATTCCTTGCCCTTGATGTCGTAGCGGCCGACTTTGTAGACCATGAAACATTCTTCAAGGTAGTGCATGTAGTTTTCCACCGTGGGCTGGCTGACTTTCCGCCCGCCGGAAGTGAGTGTGTCGCTGATTTTTTTTGAGGTGCAGATGTTGGCCGTGTTTGCGAACATAAAGCGGATGACGGCTTCCAGCGCTGGAAGGTCGTTTATCTGATGACGGGCCGAGATGTCTTTGAGAAGAATTGTGTTGTAAACGCCGTTCAGGTATTGATTCACATTTTCCGCATTGTTTTTTAGCTGAACCGTAAAGGGCAGGCTCCCAAAGCGAACATAATCAGCATAGCACTGCTCCGTGTCTCCTGTTGCCAGTCCCTGTTCACCCCGCTCGTGCAGGTATTCCCGGAATGAAAAAGGCTGCATGTCAATCGTGACATAGCGTCCGCTAAGAAGCGTGGCAAGTTCGCCGCTCAAAAGGTCAGAGTTTGAGCCAGTTATGTAGATGTCGGTATTTTTTTTGTTGAAAAGGGAATCCACCGCTTTCTGAAAATTCGGGCAAAGCTGCACTTCATCAAGGAAGATATAAGTCATTTTGCCGTCAATAAGCTGGGATTTTATCGTTTCATACAGGACTTTGTAATCAAGGAGGGCTTCGTTTTCAAGCTCGTCCAGACGGTAATGGACGATTTGATTTTCAGGGATTCCGTTTACCTTCAGTTCCTCGATGATTTGCTCCATCAAGAAGGACTTTCCGCACCGGCGCATTCCCGTGAGAACCTTGATAATCTGCTTGTCTTTGAAGGCATAAACCTGCTCAAAATAATCGTTTCGACTTGTCATTTTATCTAAGTATACTTTGAAAACTTTAAAAAATCAAGAGTTTTCAAAGTATACTTTGAAAACTTTAAAAATAAGGAGTTTTCAAAATACACTTTGAAAACTTTAAAAAAATAAGGAGTTTTCTAAATGAACTTAGAAAACTCCTTAATATCTTTCAGCGTACTATGATGATTTATTTTTATCCCAACAACTCATCCGCAAGTTTTTCAAGTTGTGCCACAGTGTCTGCTGTCATCGCGATTTTTACGGTTACTTTTGTGTCGCAAATCGTAATGTTCTTGCTTTCTGCAAACATGGCGGTCATGCCCTTGATTGCCAGTGGTGCCCAACTGCCGTTTTCAATAAAGGCGATTTTTCTGTTCTGGTAATTGCGTTCTGTCAGATGCTCAATAAATTCCCGCATTGTGGGGAAGATGCCGCCGTTGTAGGTGGTGGTGGCAAGGACAAGTTTTCCGTAACGGAAGGCATCTTCTACGCACTCGTAGGTGTCTTCACGGGCAAGGTCGGAAATCGCCACCTTTGGGCAACCCTTTGCCTTGAGAATTTCAGCAAGTTTTTCTGCTACCTGCTTGGTGTTTCCGTAGACTGAAGTATATGCAATCGTCACACCTTCGCTTTCCACGCCATAGCTTGACCAAGTGTTGTAGGTATCCAAATAGTATTTAATATCATCATTCAGGACGGGGCCATGGAGTGGAGCAATTGTTTTGATTTCAAGCCCAGCGGCCTTTTTGAGGACGGCCTGCACGTTTGCGCCGAATTTTCCTACGATGCCAAAGTAATAACGACGAGCTTCGCAAGCCCAGCCTTCCGGGTCATCATAATCATTTGCACCGAATTTGCCGAATGCATCTGCACTGAACAGCACTTTGTCTGTCTTGTCGTAGGTAAAGAGAACTTCTGGCCAATGCACGCTGGGTGCACCGATAAACTGCAAGACATGTTTTCCCAGTTCCAAAGTTGCTCCCTCTGCCACGACAACCTGTTTGTCTGCAAAGTCTGTGCCAAAATAATTTTTCATCAGGTTAAATGCCATTTTTGAAGAAACGATTTTTGCATTGGGATAGGTCTCAACAAAACGTTTTATGTTTGCACTGTGATCCATTTCCATGTGCTGAACTACAAGATAATCAGGTGATTTTCCGTCCAGCGTGTTTTTGATGTTTGCAAGCCATGCCTCGCCAAAGTGGACATCTACGCTGTCCATAATTGCAATTTTATCATCAAGAATCGCATATGAATTATATGCCATGCCATTAGGCACATCAAACTGACCTTCAAAAAGGTCGATTTCGTGGTCATCTACGCCAACATATTTGATTGAATCGGTAATCTGCATTTTATACTCCAAAGTAAAGAATTTCTCTCAAGTATAACACAGATTCATTTTTTTTCATATACAATTTTATGTTCTTAGTATATAATAGTAGCAACACTTTTTTAATGAGGTATCTAATGAGCAAAATCGCCATCAGAATCAATCAGGCGGATCTTGTCGCTGTCGCGCTGGAACCGCTTTCAAAAGGAACTCAGGTTACGCTTGAGGCAATGGACGATGTTCCAGAAGTTACTGTCACCCTTCAAGAAGACATAACTGCAGGCCATAAATTCGCAATCAAAGAAATCAAAAAAGGCGAGCCAGTCATCAAATACGGTTATCCCATCGGCTCTGCTACCGAAGATATTGCCGTTGGTAAGCATGTTCACACTCACAACATTCACACTTTGCTTGAAGGCGAGCTTTCTTACACCTACGACGAGGCAAAGGCAAAAGCCGCTTACGATGCATGGTACAAAGATACCGAAAAACTTCGGGCAAATGTTCCCACGGTCAATGTGTACAAAAGGGCAGACGGCCGCGTGGGAAGCCGCAACGAAGTCTGGATTGTGCCTCTCGTCGGCTGTGTAAACCGCATTTCAGAAAAGCTGGCTATGTGGGCAAACGCCAAATTCTGTGACGGAGACCCCAAACCCAGCGAAAAAGGCGGACTGGAAGGATTTTTCACCTGGACGCATCCTTACGGCTGTTCTCAGATGGGCGGCGACAAGGAAACGACTGCCACAATTCTTGCTGACCTGGTGCATCACCCCAATGCGGGCGGCGTTCTGGTCGTTTCCCTTGGCTGTGAAGAAAACAATGTTCCCTACTTCAAGGAATTCTTGGGCGAATACGACGAAAATCGCGTAAAATTCATGGTCACCCAGCAGTTTGAGGACGAGCTTGAAGAAGGCAAAAAATTACTCACCGAACTTGCCGACTACGCAAAGCAGTTCAAGCGCGAGGAAGCCCCCCTTACCGACATCGTGCTCGGCATGAAGTGTGGCGGCTCAGACGGCATGAGCGGAATTACCGCAAACGCTCTGATTGGCCGCATCTGTGACGCCATGACAGGAATGGGTGGCCGCGTCATGCTCACCGAAGTTCCTGAAATGTTCGGCGCCGAGCAGATGCTTATGAACCGCTGTGTAGACAAGGCCCGCTTCGACAAGACCGTAAACCTCATCAACGGATTCAAAGGCTACTACGCACGACACAATCAGGTCTGCTACGAAAATCCGTCACCGGGAAACAAGGCCGGCGGCATCACCACTTTGGAAGACAAGTCTTTGGGCTGCGTTCAGAAGGGCGGGAAAGCCCCTGTCACAGGCGTTTTGAAGTATGGTGAGCGGCTACCGCAAAACGTAACAGGACTCACCCTGCTTGAAGGACCGGGCAACGACATCGTTTCCACCACCGACATGACGGCAGCAGGCGCAAACATCATCCTCTTTTCAACAGGACGGGGAACACCGCTGGGAGCCCCCGTTCCAACAGTCAAAATCGCCACAAACCACCCCCTTGCACAGAACAAGCACGGCTGGATTGACTTTGACGCGGCCCGCCTTCTGGACGAGCCAAGCGATTCAGTCCGCGACGCACTTTTGCAGCAGATTATCGACATCGTTTCGGGAAGAGCCGTCACCAAAAACGAAAAGAACGGCTACCGCGAGATTGCGATTTTCAAGGACGGGGTTACGCTGTAAAAAACGACATCTTGTCGATTCTATAGCAAAGAGTTTGCGGATTTTCCGCAAACTCTTACACGTCTGATATATAAAACGTATGAGTAATAAATTTTTCGATATCAAATTACTCAAATTTCTCCTAACTGGCATTGTCAATACGATTATTGGAGCGGGTCTTATGTTCCTGCTTTTTAATGTCTTTCATTGTTCATATTGGATTTCGTCAGCCAGTAATTATATCATTGGCGGTATTGTCAGTTTTTTACTCAATAAATTTTTTACCTTTCAAAATAAAGAAAAAAGTGCTTTGCAAGTTTTGCTGTTCATTATAAATTTGCTTATCTGTTATTTTATTGCATATATCCTTGCCAAAATTCTGATTTTTCATGTTTTTTCAGCATTATCAGAAATCTCCAAAGGTAATATTGCTATGGCTTGTGGCATGGTTTTGTATACGGGCTTGAATTATATTGGACAACGCTTTATTGTATTTTCAGAAAAAAAGGTTTCAAAGGAGACGCTATGAACAATCGTTCTACACCAGTTCTGTACATCATCATTCCCTGTTACAATGAAGAGTCCGTCTTACCTATAACAGGTACTCTTTTTCTTACAAAATTATCATCTTTAATTGAGCAAAAAAAGATTAGCCCAGAAAGCCGAATTTTATTCGTTAATGACGGCAGCAAGGATAAAACCTGGGATATTATCTGTTCCTACGCAGCCAAAGACTCTCATTTTCTAGGTATTGCCCAGAGTAGAAATCGTGGGCATCAAGCTGCCGTTCTTGCAGGTCTTATGGAATCAAAAGACAAATGCGATATAACCATTTCGATTGATTGCGACGGACAGGACGATATTAACGCTATGGATGCTATGGTAGACGAGTATTGTAGCGGGGCAGAAGTTGTATATGGTGTTCGTTCACAGCGTAAAACTGACACTTTTTTCAAGCGCGCCACCGCAGAAGGATTTTATAAAGTACTTTCTTGGATGGGTGCTGAAATAGTTTTTAATCATGCAGATTACCGCCTTATATCAAGTAGAGTTCTTCAGGAATTTGCTAATTATACCGAAGTAAATTTATTTCTTCGTGGCTTAATTCCCCTGGTTGGTTTTAAGAGTACCTGTGTTTACTATGAAAGAAATGAACGCATTGCAGGAAGTTCGCACTATCCTTTGAAAAAAATGCTCGCTCTTGCATGGGATGGCATAACAAGTTTGAGTATCAAGCCGCTGCATATTATTGTGGGCATAGGTACCTTTGTTGCAACATTAAGTTTTGTTGCTGTCATTTGGTCTGTTATCGTCCAGTTACTAGGAAAATCTGTCGCTGGATGGGCCAGTACCACAAGCATTATAGCATTTATTGGTGGCGTTCAGTTAATTTGCATAGGTGTTATTGGTGAATATATTGGCAAAATTTATCTTGAGGTCAAACATCGCCCCCGATACATCATCAGTGACAGAACAAATCAATCTTAATTTATAATCAGGAAAATTTTATGACTTATTTTTCTAGAAAAAATTCTTACATTCTTTTGGCTCTCTCGGTCATACTGCTTTTTGCAAGTACAGTTCTTATTCTGTTTTCAAATCAATTTGTTTCCGTAGTATACAGTATTCTTTCTCAAAAAATATTCCATAGGGAATTTTCACTTGATAAATGGATGTCGTCTATAAATTCCATTTTTATGATTCCTATTTTTTGTACTATCGTTTTCTCTACAATTATTTTTATAAAGCATCCTTTAAAACAAAAGATTATTTTTTTGTTCATTCTTTTGGCTGATGTTTTTTTTGCCATTATGTATGTCAATTATGTTAGTACACCGCTTCATATTGATACTGATCTTGCATCTGAAGTCTGGCTTGGTAAAGAATGTGTGCGGGAGCATACATTTTGGCCAACTGGTTGGTTTTATTCTACCGAATTTCGTCTGCTAAACACCCAAATTTTCTCTGCTATCGGTTTTTTGTTTTCTTCTGATTGGAATTTGGTAAAAACAATACAGTCTATTTTGTCATGCCTGCTGCTTTTTTGGGCAACATGGTATTTGCTTAAACAACTGCATATAAAATCTACATGGATTATATTATTTGCCTGTATTATTGCTATTTCGCCTTGGTCAGGTGCTTGGTGGACTGTAGGTGCTGGAGAAAATTTTTATATTCCGCATGTTGTTATCAGTTTCTTGTATATAGCGACTTTTATCAATCTTATTTACGCTGATACATCTGCTATCCAAAAAAAGAAACTTCTTATACTTTTTTTTGCCCTTGCATTTATCAGCGGACTTTCGACCATTAGATATATTTTGCTTTTTACATTCCCATTGGCACTTTCCGCAATCATTATTGAAGTGCGCAATAAACAATATGCCATTTTGTCAAAAGAATTTTGGTTACATAATTCATCCGTTTTTTACAGTACTATCGCATTGTTTATCAGTGGATTCGGATACATTTGCAACAGTTTTATCCTCCGCCATATTTGGTCATTTTCCAGTTGGAACACATTAGGCTTTAACTATCCAGGTGACGTAACTTTCAGCGATATCCTGCTCGGTAACTCAGGTATTCTGGCACTTCTTGGCTATAAACCAGGTGTCGCTATATTTACACCAAGTGGTATTATAAATATTCTCAGTTATATTGCCGTTATACAGCTCAGCATAAATATTGTTTCATTTTTAAAACAGTCTGTCTCTAAATCGCTCTATTTATTCCTTGTTTTTTTTCTTGTTGCAACAGGATTTAACACCTTTATATTCCTTCATACAGAATATGCCCCTAGATTCTATTATCCCCTGCTCATCTATATCGTGCCTACGCTTGCTATTTTACTTGATGGCAAAGAACTTCCTGATACAAACAAATTCTTCTTGGGTATTACATGGAGTATTCTGCTTTTAACAGCCACATTTGCGACATTGCAATCAACGGTATCAAACAACACGAACTCCGATAAAGAAAAAGTTCTTTCTTTTTTGCTCGAAAATGATTATGACTTTGGCTACTCAACGACTAAGTATTCCACCATATTCACCTTTCTTTCTAATGGAAAAATAGAAGTTGGCAATTTAGCAAAGGAAAAGACCGAATATTCAGAAGCCGGAAATCATTATTATATTTCAAAGTCTTATAAATATGACCCCTTTTTAACGCCGAAACACATTTATTCTGACGAAAACCACAAAGACAAAAAAATATTCTTCCTTGTCTCCCAAGACCAATATGCAATTTCCCCAGACCTGAAAATATGGGAATCAGGCAGACTGGTCTATGAGGATGAATGGTACCGCGTGTATGACTACGAAAACCATGCCGCATTCAAGAATGGGTTTTAATAATGCTTTTTACTTGCAATTTTATATTAAACAAGGGTATAATTTCTTATGCATGCCGATACTTTGAGCAATAAATCTCTAAAAACGCCCCCCCCCCATGATGCTAATTTATTTTCTTTAAGTAACTTATTTGTGTTACTATCAATTGTTTTGCTTTTTGATTCTACGCTTCTTATTCTTTTCTCTAGCCAGTTTATTTCTGTTGTTTATGATATCATTTCACAAAAAATTTTTCATCGCGATTTCTCAATAGAAAAATGGTTACCGTTGCTTAGGTCTTTTATCCTCATTCCTGCTTGTAGCATCACAGCCATACATATTTTTTTCTTTGTAAAATATACAACAAGACAAAAAATAATTCTTTTATTTGCCTTACTTTTTGATATTAGTCTTATCATTATTTTTACAAATTTTGTCGGAACAAAATTTCATGTTGATTCTGATTTGGCATCTGAAATATGGCTTGGTAAAGAATGTGTGCGTGAACATACTTTTTGGCCAACTGGTTGGTATTACTCAACGGAATTTCGTTTGCTAAATACTCAGATTTTTTCTGCGCTTGGCTTTTTACTGTCGTCAAATTGGAGCATCGTAAAAACATTTCAGTCCATCTGTTCCTGCGCTATTCTGTTTTTTTCTGTATGGTACTTAATGAAGCGTCTTCAGGTAAAAACTGTATGGCTTAGATTTCTTTCTTGTATTCTTGTTATATGCCCTTGGTCGTATACGGTATGGTACTGTGGCTCTGGATTTAATTATTATATCCCGCATATCGTAATCAGTTTTTTTTATTTTGCTTTATTTATAGACTTAATACAAGATGTAGCCACATTTCGAAAATCAAAAATTCTATTTTATTGCTTAGCGTTTATTAGTGGACTATCAAGTATTAGGTATATTTTGATTCTAACATTTCCCCTTGCAATAGCAAGCCTTTTCATAGAATCCTATAATAAAGACAAAAGTATTCGCCTTATACAATTTAAGTCCTTTTGGCTAAAAGAAAAATCGGTTTTTTACAGCATATCTGGATTATTTGCAAGTGGGTTTGGTTATATTTGTAATAGTCAACTGCTACATAAATTTTGGGATTTTACAAACTGGAATACATTAACTTTTAATACCGTTGGAGAAATAACTTTTCGTGATATTCTTGCTGGAAAGACAGGTATTTTGTCATTTCTTGGCTTCACGGAGAATATTGTCATTGTTAGTATACCGGGATTGATTAATATACTGGTATACATTGCAATAATTATGTTATTTGTCAGTATAATTTATTCTTTTAAGTCAAATTTGTCCAAGCCTCATCAATTCTTGTATCTTTTCTTTTTTGTCAATATTCTTTTTAACTGCTTCGTTTTTATCCACACTGAATATAGTACGCGCTTCTTTTATCCTATTCTTATTTATATAATTCCAATTTTTATAACTCTTATTGATAATCAATCTCTTTCTAAAATAAGGAGATATTTTCTTGGCATAGTTTGGAGTACTGTGATTCTTTTTACATCTTTTTTTACAATACAAACTCTGTTATTAACAGATTCCAATAAAGATAAACATGCTGTTTGCCAGTTTTTACTTGAAAACAACTACGACTTTGGCTATTCGACAACAGAGCATTCTACGCAGTTTACCTTTCTTTCTAATGGAAAAATAGAAGTCGGTAATTTGGTAAAGGATCATGTTAGTCACGATGAAAACGGTGAGCATTGCTATATATCAACAACGTATGAATATGATACCTTTTTGTCTCCTGCATATATTTATTCTGACGAAAACCACAAAGACAAAAAAATATTCTTCCTTGTCTCCCAAGACCAATATGCCATTTCTCCAGACCTGAAAATATGGGAATCTGGCAGACTGGTCTATGAGGACGAATGGTACCGCGTGTATGATTACGAAAACCACGCAGCATTCAAGAATGGATTTTAGACAGTTTCAAATTCTCTTTTGCAGGAGAGTAGGCTGTAGCGCATTTGATGAATGGAGTAAGCCCAATGAGCAACTTCGCACTTTATGCAGCTTTAAGTAAGAATAGTAATGTCGTTTACTATGTTACGCAATATTCGCATAATTCTCTAGGCATTTTCATCATTCGTTATCAGCCCATACACATACAACGCACTCTGACCATACAACCCCATAGTGTCGTCCTCCAAAAGCGGCGCAATCGGGGATTCGTAAATTGTGCGCAAGGCTTCATCTTCCGAAAGACCTTTGTTTTTCATCAGAAGTTCTGCGACCTGTGGAATTAAAATTGTTTTTATAAGATGATGGGTGTCTGCCATTAAAAATCCCTCCAATTCACGCTTTTTACGATATAGCTTTCTTTGAAAGAAATCGCTTCCAACGCCTTTTGTGTGCAGATTTTCCTGCGTGATAATCCGAGGTTTTTCAATTACCGTGTATGAGCCGTGATACAAAATCATTTCTGTTCCTCGCCAAACCACTGGTCAAAATAATCCATCAAAAATTCTTTTCCCATTCCGTGCAAATCTTCGTAGTCAGTTTCAAGATGTTTTAGAAGTCGAGATTTCATAAATTTTTCAAAAACTGCAGATGAGGAGAGATTTTTGTATTCAGCGTAATTTTCTATGCAATAGGTTTTAAATGAAAGTTCAGACATATTTCACCTCACTATCACTCAAAAAAAATCAGGCCTTTTCCCGACTTTCTCTATAAATTCATAATTTCCCTGCCATAGCCCGTAACAATCATCATAGTTTAATCCGCCATCTTCCCAACCTATCTTTTATTATAGCATTATAATTGTGTAATTTCTATACTACAGACATATTGTATCAGGGCAAACGCATTATAGATATCGTGCTTGAATATCGGCTGGACAAATGAAAT
>CAKZZO010000126.1 GCA_937885175.1 uncultured Treponema sp.
GGCAACGAAGTTTCCAGCCGTGAAAGCGGGGCAACAAGACCGCTTTGAGCGGGGCAAACGAAATGAGTTGCATACCTAGTACGCTCACCGGGACAATCGCATTTTTTAGTTCACAAAGCCATTATTTTTCTGTATACTGGCTTCCATGAAAACATACTTAGGCAGACTTGGCGAGTTGGTGTTGAAAGGCTCCAATATCCGTGATTTTGAACGGCTGTTAATGGGAAATGCCCGCCGTTATTTGCAGTCAGTTGAGGCAAAGGTGTCGCTCTATGCCGGACGGCTCTACATCGAATGCGAGGACGAAGCCGCGCCTGCCGTGGAATTTGCCCTTGACCATCTGATTGGCATAACCGGCTGGTCAGAAGCGGCTGTGGTAGAAAAAAACATTGACGCAATCCGCGAAGAAGTGCTTAAAGAAGCAATCAGTGCCCGGGATAAGGGAGCAAAAACCTTTAAAATTGAGGCAAAACGGAGCGACAAGAGTTTTTATCTTGACACTTACGGCATCTGCCGAGAAGCCCCTGCCCTAGTCTGTCAGCAAGACATTCTTTCTGTAGACGTGCACCATCCCGATGTTTCCATCTGCGTAGAGATGCGAGACCGCTGCTTTGTATATTCAAACAAAAACAAGGGACACCGGGGGCTTCCCGTCGGCTGCAGCGGAAAAGGACTCTTGCTTTTAAGCGGTGGGCTGGACAGTCCCGTGGCAGGCTACCGCATGATGAGCCGCGGCATGAAGATTGAGTGCTGCTATTTCCATGCCTATCCCTACACATCGGAGGAAGCGCAGAAAAAAGTGGAAAAACTGGCAGAAATTCTTGCCTCCTACGGTCTTACCACCCACATCAACGTCATTCCCTTTACCGATGTACAGATGCGGATAAAACAGCGTTCTCCTGCCAATTTTACGACCCTTATGCTCCGCATGTGCATGATGCAGTGCGCAAATCTCTTGGCAGAAAGGCTGGGCGCTGACTGCATTGTAACCGGGGAAAGCCTTGGACAGGTTGCAAGCCAGACCATACAGAATATGGCGGTGACCGAAAGCATGGCAAACTATCCCCTGCTCCGTCCTCTTGTGGGAACAGACAAAGAAGACATCATCGCTACGGCAAACACTATCGGCACCTATGAGACATCAATCCTGCCCTACGAAGACTGCTGTGTACTCTTCTCTCCCCGCCATCCGGTTTTGCATGCTGATTTGGAAGAAGCAAAGAAAATCTATGAATCGCTGGAAGCAGAAGACCTAATCCATGAGGCTTACGAAAAGCGTGAAATCAAGCGTTTTGACTGCGCCGGCATGGTGGCTTCCCAGTTTGGTACGCGGGAAAACACTGCCATGCTTGCGGCAGAAAATGGAAAACTCCTCACTGAAGCATGATACCGCTAGTAGGTGAGTTTTACCCCAAGATAGAAATAGTTATTCACGCAGTCGTAAAGGTTCTTAACCCAGTTTTCGTAGGATTCGGTTACGTCGTCCTGCACTTCCGTGGAGTTTGCAAGTTCCGTCAGGGAAGATTTTGTTACGGATTCTCCCGTCCTGTCGCTTGTGTAGGTATAGGTGCCGTCTGCATTCTTTATGTAGCCCGTTGAATTTCCGGCATACAAGGCACTGTCCACGCCCTTATTGTGCACATACTCAAAGGTGTAGCCGAATTTTAGCGTGATGCGCCATTTTTTTGCGGAAGGAATTTCATACTCCGCCTTGAAACCGGCCTGACAGGTGTACATGGAGTGAGTACCAGACATGAAATTCAGGCTTGACCATGCACTTTCAACATGATCACCACTGGTATCAGTTTCATTTTCTGCAGAATACAAGGAATGCGTGTATACGCTGCCGTCTGTGCGATAGGTACCGGTTTTTGCTATCATGTATCTTCCCGCCTCCTCATCAGTCAATGCCTCAATAACATTCTGATGACGGACAAAGTTGGAAGACAGGGTAAGCTTCAGATTCTTTTTTGGCTGAAAGCGGGCGATAAAGCCAATCTTGTCTGAATCCGGCTGCAAGGTAGAGCCGATGTTGATTCCGTTATTCGTATAGTTTTGATAATTGAATGTTGAGCCGGTAATCTGTCCAGACTCAGCGGAAACACACTGCCAGTGGGAATAGGTATATGGGGTGATAAGCGTATAATTCATGGCAAAGGACTTGCAGACGCTGCGAGGTGGCGTGTAGAAAAAGCCTGCCTGAATGCCAAAGCGGTTTTTTCCGTCCAGCTTGAGTTTGGCAAGTTTTTCTGCATCCAAGTCATCAATAAAAATGTCCAGATTCAAGCGGAGGTTTCTTATGACATCATACTCAAACAATAATCCCATCTGTAAGTTATCGCGGTTACCGCCCAAGCCCTGCACCACCATAAAGGGAGCGGGCACAAGATAGAGGAATTCAGTACGCCCGCCAAAGACGACTGACTCATAAAATGAGATGCCCAGCCAGCTGAAAGGCGAAAAGCGGATTGAGTGCACGGCAAAATACTTTGAACTTGACAAATCGTCCTTTGCATTAACATTAGTCGTTGCGCCAATTGCAGAAAACAGCGTCGTAAAGGAAACATATTTGCTGGATGCATTTACAAACATATTTGCTGAGTGATAGGAGGTTTCGTTGAGACAAAGCCCCTGTCCTAAAAAGGGGCCGAATCCCACGCGGCTCACGCCTGCCGTTGCATAAAAATCCTTTGTTCCTGCACTGATATTGCTGTTTGCGTCAAAATAAATGTCCAAGGGACCGATTGACGCAGGGTCATGTATGGAGTCAAAGGGAAAATTAGTGTAGTCTGGCGAAACATTTTTCCAGGAGCCGATGTTTCCATACTCACCGATGTCATAACTGAAACTTACAAGGGGATGCAGGGCAACATCGCCCACAATGGCAGCCTTACCCTCCAGAAATTTACTGGTGTCTGTACCGCCATTGGTGCGGTCATTGGAGACCCCCAGCCCTCCTCCAGCAGTTCCCCGCACATGAAAGGGCTTGGAAAAAATGCGTTCATATTCATACAGGGCAAGGTCAACATCAGCCTTATAGAGTTCATTGCGGCTGCCATCCTCGTTTAGGCCGGCAAGTGCAACTTTTTCCAGAATTGATTTTATCAGGTTCAGCGGATAGGGACGAATCTGGGGAAGACGGTCAATCAATCCCCGCACTTCCCATACCTGGGCTTCTTCATAAAAGCGGTCGTTGGGGTCAACAGCAACCTGAGCGGTCACCGCAGAAAGAGTCAGCATAAAAACAGAAATCAGCAGAACAAGTTTTTTCATCAGAACACCTTTTTTCCAGTATATATCATAATCGAATAAATGAACACTTAACCGCAAGGGCAATTTCAAATCCCTGCTGGAAATTACCACTTTTGTGTCCTCGGTTAAAAATGAACACGTAGGCAGGCTGCAGGGAAAGTTTGAGCCAGGGCTTTGCATACCAGCTTCCCATCACAGAGATACGGTGCACATACTCTGGAATACCATGGGGAGTGCTATAGTCACGCTGACTCAGTTCCGTTGGATAGCACCAGTCCGTGACTCCCGACTGCTCAGTGATTTGTCCACCCCACTCCGTCCCATTCGCATTCATTTTGTCGAAGACACCAGTTCCAGACATTTCGCCCCGCGCCATAAAGAGATAGTTTCCGTCAATGGAGTACTTTGCCGGAACAGAGTAGCCGCCGGTAAGCTGGGCAGAAATGGTGTCGGGACCGTTGGGAGAACCAATCCACTCATAAAAAACCGCATGGTCTCCCATGTTTTCGCTGTAGGTACGCACCAGAGACCAGTTGGGGCTTTCCTTAATGTAGAGATAGGGCTGAGTGTAGGATGCTTCAAGTCCAAAATGCAGATAGCCGCTATTCAAGGGAATGTAGGACTCCGCTCCCCACTGACCGCCCAAGCCATTTGGCTGCAGGCTGTCCGGCCAGTTTGCCTTTTCATAGGGAGTGGCATACTGAGTCATCGCAAAAAGTCCGTAAAGGCGGAGATATTTTACCGGGGTAAGCTCCATCTTTATGCCAAGATAGGCACAGGTATGAGACTCCGGGTCATCGGATGTACGCTTTCCCAGTTCATCGCCATAGTCGCGCCAGGGTGCAAAGCCATGAAAAATCGTCCAGGGATTCATGTAGCGCAGTTCAAGAGGCGCATAAACGAGGATGCCTTCCTGCACGCCAATCGTAAACTTCTTAAAGAGACGAGCCTCAACATTGTGCATGTACATGTATTTGTCTACGTTAAACTGACTGATGCTGGCAGTGTATTTGAGAATAGGAGAATAGGCGCTCAACTTTACCTGGGTGGTGCCCGTCAGATGGTCAGACCAGATGATTGAACCTCCCAGAGTTCGTCCAATTGACTGACTTCCCTGCTGAATCTGCAAGGCCACGCCTGTTTTTTCCGTAAACTTATATCCCGCATTGAAATAAGCATTGTAGGGAAAGTTCACGTCCATGTTTTTTACCTGATAGGGAATGTTTGAATAATTGTCATGCAGGAGCGAGGCACCTTTTGAGGAGCCAAGGGAAATTTCCATGTCCATGGCAAAATAGTCGGCGCAGGAAATGACCAGCGGACAGTCAAAGACCGGCTTCCGGCTATAGCGGTCATAAACCCAGTCAAGATTTTCGTTTGTCTTATAGAATCCTTCCAGATTGATTTCAGGCTCCACGGAAAGGGAAAGCAAATCCGCACCGATAGAAAAACGTTTTTCGCCGATGTAGGAATATATGCGATCATACTGCAGGCGTGCCATATCGCTCAAAGCATCATAGTCAATCTCGTTCAGATAGGTAGTCAGTTCCTGTATGGAAAGTGGTGCACTGTCGGCAAAATGTAAAACCCGAGATTCAAGGCTTACTGCCATGAGGGAATCGTATATCCAGTGTCCTACCGGTATCAGTTCCTGCGCACTTCGGGAACGACGCTCAAACAGGCCTTTTGCATCAAAGGAAAATACTGGCAGAGCCAAGAGCAGCAGGCACAAAGCCAAGATTTTTTTTGTAATACACGTATCACTTGCTTTCATTTTTTTCGTCCGCACTGTTGTCTTTACAATCATCTATTTGTTTCTTATCATTTTTTTGTGTATGTTCTGAAAGCACCTGCTCATAGCACTGCACCAGTTGGGGGGTAAGAGAAGAAATTTTCCATTTCTGTGCCCAGGCCTTTGCTTCCTCCACTTTTTGCTGATGCAATTTGGAATGCTGCATTAAAAGAAGTACTTTATCCGCAAAGAGCTCCGCATCATCCGGCACCATGAATCCGCCGTTATCGCCTTGCATTACGTCCACGGTTCCCAGTTCACCGATTGCCACAACCGGAAGTCCCGCCAGCATAGACTCAATCGTCACCAAACCCTGAGTGTCAGTCTTACTGGGAAATACAAAAACCTGAGACATGCGGTAGAGATAGATAACATCCTTTGAGGGAACATAGCCGGTAAAACAAACTGATTTTTCGAGTCCCCGCGCAAGGGCAAGTTCCTTCAGGTCATCCAGATAGGGACCGCCGCCAACCATCAAAAGCACAGTTTTAGGCTCTTTTTTCTGAACTTTCTCAAGCACATCATACAAAAAAGCAAGATTCTTTTCCTTTACGATACGGCCAATGTAGAGAAGGATTTTTCTATCTTTTATTGCGGGAAATTTGCGGCTGAGGGTATTGAACATGGACTTGGCCCTAAAAAGGGAATACTTGCCGAATTTGTTGTCGGGAATGCCCGTGGGCAAAACCCTTGTAGGGCGGTCAACCCCATAGCGTTCCACCACCTGGGCAATATGCTTGGTCGGTGCGATTATGAGATTGGCCCGCTTGAGGTAGAATTTGACCAGCATTTTTCCAGCCAGCCGCAAGCCCTTGTCAGGAATAAGCGATGTAATCAGCGAGGTGTAGTTTGCAATGTAATCTTCCCACATGGTATGAAAGGTGTAGACAAAGGGAAGCCTGCGGTGACGGGCATACATGGCCCCCAGATAGCCGATAGACCATTCACCATTGCCGTGGACTACATCAGGTCCAAAAGCATCCACTTGTTTTTTGAGGTATCGCCAGCAGTCAAAACGGGCAAAACGATCTTCATCAGACCAGACAATCCATTGGGAAGGAATGCGAATGATTTTAAACGGTGAAGATGCATCACTTTTTTTCTCATCAAAAAATGAAGCCTTCTGCTGTTCCTCCGTATAGTCCAGGCAGATGATGGCGACCTTATGTCCGAGTTTTGTAAGTTCTACCGCATAGGAATGGACAGATACCGTAACGCCGTTTATGCGCGGATAGTAGGAGTCCGAAAACATGGCGATTTTCATACCAGCATCATTTTATCTGATTATTGCGTGAATTTCAAGGATATATTATAATCCATAGCCATGACGGCAGAAGAAAAAGGAAGCATATACAATCTTCTCAAGACAGCGGCTTGCAATGCATACGGGTATATGCCGGCAGTTTTTGCAGGAGAAGCACCCCTTTTTACTGATGACAAGGTTATTGGCGAGGAAAATTCTCAAAGTGTATCTTTTTCTGCACAGCCTCCGGTCAATTCTCCTTCCTCACTCTCCTCCATTGCACAAAAAATTGCCGCCTGCCAGCGGTGTGCCTTGTCTCAGACAAGAAAAAATGTCGTTCCTGGCGAGGGCGTGGAAAAACCGCTGGTTCTTGTCGTTGGGGAAGGTCCTGGGCAGCAGGAAGATTTGACCGGCCGTCCCTTTGTGGGACCTGCGGGCGAACTGTTGGACAAGATGCTTGCCTCCATTGGACTTTCCCGAAAGACAAACACTTTTATTGCAAACATCGTAAAATGCCGTCCGCCCAGCAACCGTGTGCCCTATCCCGATGAAGCGGCCGCCTGCGAATCTTTTTTGCAGGCGCAGATTTTTTCGCTGAAGCCAAAAATGATTTTGTGTGCGGGAAGCACGGCCGCAAAAAATCTGCTTAAAACACAGGACGGCGTTATGCGCCTTCGCGGACATTTCTATGAATGGAATGGCATTCCCGTGGCAGTCACCTTTCATCCCAGTGCCCTGCTTCGCGACACCAGCCAGAAACGACTTGCATGGGAAGACCTTAAAATGATGCGCGCCCGTCTCAAAGAAATTGCGCCGGAATACAATCCAAACTAAATGCGGGGGAGGCATGAAACGCTATCTGCAAATCGTACTGAATGTACCCCTGAATCAGGCATTTACCTACCTCGACATTTCTTCTGAGGAAGATGACGCAGAAAAAAGTCATGTGGGCTACCGTGCCGACATTAAATTTGGAAACCGACGCACCACGGGCTTTATCATTGCAGAATCTACCGAATTTCCCGCTGATTGTGGCGTAGAAGAAAGCAAAATCCGTCCTATTCTGCGACTTTTGGACAAAGAACCGATTTTTACGCAAGGATTGGTTGACCTTGCCCGCTGGGTATCCTCATTTTACCTCTGCTCAATCGGCGAAGCCATTTCTGCCATGCTCCCCGGGGGAAAAAGAGAGACTGACGCAGGAAGCTTTTCTTTTACGGAGGAAGCGCCTGATACGACAGCACGCACTTTAAGCGAAGAACAGCGGAATGCTGCAGATGGCATTTTGTCTCCTCAGTCTTCCAGCCGCCTGCACTATCTCTATGGTCCCACGGGCACCGGAAAAACAGAAGTCTTTCTCCAGGCCGCCGAGCGTCTGCTTGTCCAGGGAAAAGGCGTTATCTATCTGGTGCCTGAAATCGGCCTGACAAAACAGGTGATTGAGGCGGTGGTTGCCCGCTTTGGCCAGACAGCGGCAGTATTGCATTCTGGTCTGACTCCCAGTCAGCGGCTGGGCGAATGGAAGCGCATTTTACACCGAGAGGCAAGAGTTGTTATCGGAGCCAGAAGCGCAGTCTTTGCCCCTGTACCCGACTTGGGCTTGATTATCATTGACGAGGAACACGATGGTTCCTACAAAAGTGGCTCCAGTCCCCGCTATCACGCTAGACAAGTAGCCATGTACCGCTCCGCAAAGGAAAAGTTTCCCCTTGTAATGGGAAGCGCTACCCCCAGCGTAGAAGCATGGCATGCCATGGAAAAAGGCAGCATTATCCGCCACACCCTTACCCGCAGGCTTGCAGGGGGAGCCATGCCGCAGATTAAGACGATAAACCTCTCCACTTGCAAAATGGACGGCTGCATCTCTACAGAACTTGCCGACGCAATCAAGGAAACAATGGCGCAAAAGCGGCAGACCATACTCTTTTTGAATCGGCGTGGCTTTACCCACTTTTTCCGCTGCAATTCCTGCGGCTTTGAAATGAAGTGCAAGAACTGTTCCGTTTCCCTCACCTACCATAAAAATGAAAAACGCCTGAGATGCCATTATTGCGGCTGGCAGACCGTTCCCCCGCAGGAATGTCCGGAATGCGCTTCTCTTGACGTGGGTTACTCTGGCTTTGGAACAGAATATATTGAGGAAGAAGTCCGGGCAAATTTTCCTCATGCCCGTCTCGTCCGTGTGGACACTGACAACATTAGCCACAAGGGCGAGTTGCAGGAAAAACTGGATGCCTTTAGGAATGGCGACTACGACATCATGCTGGGAACGCAAATGGTTGCCAAAGGCTTGAATTTTCCCAACCTGCAGCTTGTAGGTGTAATTCTGGCGGACACGGGACTGCATCTCCCCGACTTTCGCGCCTCAGAAAGAACCTTTGCGCTGATTACACAGGTTGCAGGTCGCGCCGGAAGATTTTTTCCAGACGGGCGGGTACTCGTACAAACCTATGCTCCCGACAGAAAGCCCATCCTTTGTGCCGTTGAAGGCAAGATAGAAGCCTTTTATGAAGATGAATTGCAGCAGCGGGAAATACTGGACTTTCCGCCCTACGCCCGCCTTGTACGCCTTGTCTTTAGAGCACCCACGGAAAAGCAGGCAGAAGAAGCCGCCGCAGGAGCAGTCAGCATTTTGCGTTCTTCCCTCAAAAAAATTGCCCTTTCTGGTGGAAGCAATGCAAAGGCGGCGGAAAACACGGAAGTACTGGGGCCCGCTGAATGTCCTATTGTAAAAATCGCACTGAACTGGCGCTACCAGCTTCTGCTAAGGGGAAACAACATGGGCATCATGCAAAGCGTCTCCGCTGACCTGCTCTACAACTACAAACATTCCAGCGACGTGTATATTGAGTGTGACGTTGATCCCGTGAGCCTGCTCTAAATGAAGGGCACTTAAAAAAAATTACATTTCTTCGTCTGAGTCATCGCCACCGATGGGAAGACCTTTCCACTGAGCCTGTAGGTAGGCGTCAATAAACTGGTCAATATCACCGTCCATGACTGCCTGAATGTTGCCCGTTTCATGCTTGGTGCGATGGTCTTTGACCATAGTGTAAGGCTGAAAGACATAGGTACGGATTTGGTTTCCCCAGGAAATGTCTTTTTTTTCTGCGCCAAATTTGGCGTTTTCCTTTTCCTTTTCTTCCTTGTAGTGCTGATAGAGTTTTGCCCGCAACATGCTCATGGCGGTGGCGCGGTTCATCAACTGGCTGCGCTCACTGTCACACTGCACTACAATGCCCGTTGGCAAGTGGGTAAAGCGCACGGCAGAATCCGTCTTGTTTACGTGCTGACCGCCCTTTCCGCCAGAACGGAACGTATCAACGCGCAAATCCTCCGGGCGGATGTCCACTTTAATGGTGTCATCAAGCACAGGAAAAATAAAGACCGAGGTAAATGAGGTGTGGCGGCGGGCATTAGCGTCAAAAGGAGAAATACGGATAAGACGATGTACTCCCGCCTCGCCTTTAAGATAGCCGTAGACATAGTCGCCGGTAATCTGAATTGTCGTGCTTTTGATGCCGCCTTCATCCTCCTGAATGTCAACGGTTTCCATCTTAAAGCCACGACGTTCCGCCCAGCGAATATACATACGGCTCAGCATATATGCCCAGTCACAGGCTTCCGTTCCGCCCGCTCCCGCATGAATGGTAAGGAAGCAGCCGCTCTTGTCCACTTCTCCTGAAAGCAAATTCAAAATGCTCTGGTGGTCAAACTTTTTCTGAGCATCCTCCAGCATATCCCGCAGTTCGCCTTCAACGCTCTGGTCATGTTCTTCAATGCCCATTTCATACAGGGCTTCCATGTCGTCCAGGGCGGCAATCAGTTCCCGCCAGGGCTCCACACGGCCTTTGAGCAGCTTAATCTCATTCATAACTTTTTGGGCTTTTTCAGTATCATTCCAAAAGTCTGGAGAAGCCGTCTGTTCTTCTTTTTCCTTTATCTGCTTATCAATTGCGGCAGAGTCAAAGACGCCCCCAAACATTCATAATATCTTCTTTGAGCGATGCAATCGGCTCTTTTAATTCTTCTAACATAGTGAAACCTCTTTATTTTGCGTTTTCATCCGGCAACTGGTACAAATCCAGCGTTGACTCTATCCATTTTTTTGACATGGCAGGAATCTCATCTTCTACAAAGAGGAAGAGTCCCAGTGCCTGACGATAATGCTTCCGAAAGTAGAAGGATTCTGCAAGATAGAAAACGGCACGGTTGGTAACAGCCGGTGCACGATTCACGCTGAGAAACTTTTGCAGGCTCTCCACCGACTGCTTGTAGTCTTTTCGGATAAAATAGTCCTTTAAAATTTCAAAGAGAAAATAATCATCACCGCCAGCAGGTGCAATCATGTCTTCCTCAAAAATATAGGGAGGCAAAATGGCAACCTGCCTTGTCCTATGCTTTCCCGCAAGTTCATTTCCCGCATCCAACACTTCTTTGCGAAGGGGATTTGGTCTGTGCTGTTCTTCCATCATCTCCAGATACGGAAGGGGTAGCTCGCGGAGCTGGCCGTCGGCATAGAGTTTTTCAGGGAGCACTTCCTCGTCCTCTTCCTGTGCCACTGTTTCCCTGCGGGCCCGAATGCCAGAAGCCGTTGCATTGATTGAGGGAAGCACCACATCATACAGACTTCCGTCCTCCCGCCGGGCAATAACGGCATAGTAATATTCCTGATAGTTCATCAGGCGGTCAACGTAATAGGTAGAATCCGGCTTAACCTGGGCAATCGGACTCATGGTAGTAATCTGATTTTTTGTCACAAAGGGCTGTGTATCTTTAAAAATCAGGATGGCTGAGGCAGAAAAGCCCTGGGGCAATTTCCAAGTCACCTTTACCTGTGCATTGGCAATATGAGAGACTGCAATATTTTTAACGATAGGACGCACGGTATCGGCATAGTCAGCAGCCTGCGCTGAGACCCATGCAGACAGCACTGCGAATATCCAACATACTAATGTCAGTCGCCTCTTCATTCCTGCACCTTTTTTGCTATTTTAAAACCACACGAAGGAATTTCTTCTTTCCCGCGCGAAGCACGAACTCACCACTATCATCAACATCAGAAAGCGTGAGGCTTGCATGCACATCCTCGATTACCTTTCCGTTTACTGCCAGCCCCTTGCCCTGAATCAGACGACGGACATCACTCTTTGAGCCGCCAAAATTGGCTTCGGCAAATAAGTCGATTACACCGATTCCCGCCTCAACCTTAGCCTTGGAGACTTCGGCAGTCGGCATCTGGCTCTTGTCGCCTGCCCCGCTAAAGGCAGCCTTTGCACCAGCCAATGCGCCGTCGGCTTCTTCCTTGCCGTGGATTTCCTTGGTCACTTCGTAGGCAAGCCGTTCCTTTGCCTTGTTGATGTCACCGGCACAAATCTGGTCGATTTCTGCAATCGGCAGGAAGGTAAAGAGCAGGAAGAATTTGCGGACATCAGGATCTGCCACATTGCGCCAGTACTGGAAAAAATCGTAGACGCTGGTAAGGTTCTTGTCCAGGAAGATTGCGCCTTTTTCAGTCTTGCCCATTTTCTTTCCGTCACTGCGGGTTATCAAGGGGAAGGTAAGTCCATAGACCGTGTGAGCCGCATTCAGTTCTTCGGTGCCCCCCAGTTTGCGGCGAATCAAGTCTACGCCAGCCGTAATGTTGCCCCACTGGTCGTCACCGCCAATCTGCAGTTGTACATTGTGCTTCTGATGCAGGCACAGGTAGTCATAACTCTGCAAAAGCTGATAGTTGAATTCAATAAAGGAAAGCCCCCGTTCAAGACGCTGCTTGTATGCCTCAAAGGAAAGCATTTTGTTTACGCTAAAGCATGAACCGATATCGCGCAAGAAATCTATGTAGTTCAGGTCTGCAAGCCAGTCCTTGTTGTTGGCAGAAAAAGCAGTCTTTCCATCAAAGCCGATAAATTTGTCCAGCTGAGCCTTAATCGTCTCAACATTCCGGTCAATCTGCTCGTAAGAAATCATCTTGCGCATTTCAGTTTTTCCGCTGGGGTCACCAATGCGGGCAGTTCCGCCGCCAATCAGCGCAATACCAATGTGTCCCGCCGCTCTCAGATGACGCAGGGCAAAAAAAGGCACCATATGTCCTATATGAAGGCTCGGTCCTGTGGGGTCACAACCCACGTAAAATGCAATCGGTCCTTTATCCATTACATCAGAAAGTCCTTTTTCATCCGTACACTGCGCAAAAAAACCACGCGCCTTTAGTTCTTCAAGTGCTTTATTCATAATGTATTATTGTACAAAGAATTGAAGATATTTGCAACCTAGAAGAAAATCACCAACAGGGCAAAGGCTTTTGTATGCGCTCGCCATGGGCATCGGCTGGAGGGAGGAAAATCAGCAAAAAGGCTATAGTGAAAGCGGGGCAACAAGACCGCTTTGAGCGGGGCGAGCGTAAGCGAGTCCAATACCTATTACGCTCAACCGCGGGGCTTGCTTGACACGCTGCAACGGTAGCCTTTTTGCTGCAACTACTTTTCATTTGTCCAGCCGATGTTCAAGTACGATATGTATAATGCGTTTGCCCTGTGCTGGATGACCTCTGTCAATGACAAAGGCAGATAATTGTGCTACACTCTCTGCATGAACTACGGATTTTTCCGCGCCGCATGTGCCAGTCCAAGTGTGACGGTGGCAGACTGCGACGCAAATGCAACCGCTATCATTTCAATGGCAAAGGAAGCCTGCGCAAAAGGTGCACGGCTTGTCGTTTTTCCAGAACTATGCATTACCGCCTACACCTGCGGAGACCTTTTTCTGCAGCGCACCCTTTTGGACGGTGCTCTGGATGCCCTCCGGCGTATTATGACAGAAACGGAAGCAGTTGACGCACTCATGCTCGTAGGACTTCCCTTTGCCGACAAGGGAGCAACCTACAATTGCGCCGCAATTCTCTACAAAGGAAAGATTCTTGCCCTCATTCCTAAAAGTTATATCCCCACCTACAGTGAATTTTATGAACGGCGGCATTTTGCACCCGCAGCGTATGACCACATAAAAAGCGTTTATATAGATGAAAAGAATGCGGAAGTTCCTTTTGGCAGCAACATTCTGATTGCGGACAAGACAAATCCTCTTTTTGTACTGGGAACGGAAATCTGCGAAGACCTGTGGGTTCCCCTTTCCCCTTCTGTTCATGCGGTCTTGGCAGGCGCAACGGTGATTGCAAACCTAAGCGCAAGCAATGAGATTATCGGAAAAGCAGACTACCGCCGCATGCTGATTGCAGGTCAGAGTGCAAAACTGGCGGCCGCATACCTCTACGCTGATGCAGGAAACGGGGAAAGCACCACTGACATGGTTTTTGCAGCCCACAATCTTCTTGCAGAAAATGGCAACATTCTTGCTGAATCCGATTTGTTTTCCTCAGGCATTACCTATGCTGACTATGACCTGGAGCGGCTTTTTCAGGAACGAAAGCGGGTGACGACTTTTGCCGACTGCCAGAAAAACGAATCCCATGATTTTATGACGATTAGCCTTGATTTGGGCACTGCCACTCACAAATCCCCTGATACAAAAACGCCTGCCTTGTTGCGTCCGATTGCCCCCCACCCTTTTGTTCCAGCAGATTCAAGGGCACGGGCAGAACGATGCCATGCTGTCATTGAATTGCAGGCACAGGGACTGACAAAACGTCTGCGGCACATCCACTCGCAGTGCGCAGTTATCGGCTTGAGTGGCGGACTGGACAGCACCCTTGCCCTGCTTGTGACGGTACGGGCCTTTGCCCTGTGCGGACTAGACACGTCTCTTATCCGAGGGGTGACCATGCCCTGCTTTGGCACAACTGACCGCACCTACAAGAATGCCTGTCTTCTGGCAAAGGAAACTGGCGCAAGCCTTCTGGAGGTGCCTATTGTCCATGCTGTCCGCCAGCACTTTAAGGACATTGGGCAGGACGAGAACCTGCATGACATAACCTACGAAAACGGTCAGGCGCGGGAACGAACGCAGGTGCTCATGGACATAGCCAACAAAAACAACGGCATTGTGATTGGCACTGGCGATTTAAGCGAACTCGCCCTGGGCTGGGCAACTTACAACGGCGACCACATGAGCATGTACGGCGTAAACGCTTCGATTCCAAAGACGCTGGTACGCCACCTAGTCTCTTGGTTTGCTGATGACGCTGAGGAAAAAAAGCAGGTCAGGCTGTCTGAAGTCCTGCGGAACATTCTGGACACACCGGTAAGCCCAGAGTTACTGCCCCCTGATGGAAAAAACATCTCCCAGAAAACAGAAGAACTGGTAGGCCCATACGAGCTGCATGATTTTTTCCTGTACTATGTGCTGCGCTTTGGCTTTACACCCGCAAAGATTTTCTTTCTTGCTCAACAGGCCTTTATTGTACAGCCAGAAGCAAGGGGGCAAAAGGCCGCCTACGACAAGGCGACCATCAAAAAATGGCTCGTGTCCTTCTACAAGCGTTTCTTTGCCCAGCAGTTTAAGCGAAGTTGTCTTCCCGATGGAGCAAAAGTGGGTACGGTAAACCTCAGTCCTCGGGGAGACTGGCGCATGCCGAGCGATGCAAGTGCAAGGCTGTGGCTTACCCAGGCGGAAAAACTCTAATGCTCTCCTACGAACACGCCTATCATGCGGGAAATCATGCAGACATCCTCAAGCATCTCACGCTGACGCTGATACTAAAGCGGCTTTTGCAAAAAGAAAAGCCCTTTACGGTCTACGACAGCCATGCGGGATTGGGCTGGTATGATTTGACTGACCTGCGGGCAAAAAAGACCAATGAGGCAGAAAGCGGTCTAAAGAAACTATTGGAAGCAAGGAAAAACACACAGGACTTATCTGACGCAGCAGATGAAGTCAGGCAGATTATCGCACCCTACCTCAGTCTCTGCCGCCTGTACGCGGAGCAGGAATTATACCCCGGCTCACCTGAAATTGCCCGCTGCCTTTTACGCCCTTCCGACACGCTGATTCTGTCTGAACTGCATCCCCAGGCTATTGAAAGACTGCGCGAAAACATGAAAATGCCACCACTTGCCGTTACACAAAAAGAATCTTACGTCAGGGCAAAAGTCCATTACCGAAACGGCTTTGAAATGCTCCGTGCCCTTACCCCACCCGCGACAAAACGCGGCTGTGCCCTCATAGATCCCAGTTTTGAGGAAGCGGCGGATTTTTATGACTGCGCCGACACTATCTGTGCGGTGCATGAACGCTGGCAGAACGGCATCATTGCGCTCTGGTATCCGCTTTTGAAGCACCGCTCCAGAGAAAGTGTCCGCATGAAGCAGACTATTATTTCCTGCGCGGAAGGAATGCAAAGCGACCCCAAGGTGCTGGACATACAGCTTGCCATACAGTCGCCAGAGGAAAAGACAGGGCTTGCAAAACTCTACGGAAGCGGCATGCTCGTGGTAAACTTTCCCTATCAGTTGGATGAGCAGATGAAAGCAGTGCTTCCCTGGCTTGCAAACATTTTAGGCAATGAAAATGCCGGCTGGAGCGTAGAGTCCTTTTAAAATACCATGCGTTAGCGCTGGGAGTGGCGCGAAGCGTTGCGAAGCAATGGAGCGAAAGCGAAACCACGGACATAGCGACCCGAAGGGGAACGCCCAGCTGCTAGAACCAGACCCGGACTCCTGCGTTTACGGGAAAATTAAGCGGCTTTACAAAAAAAAGGTCAGCGTCATCGTGCTTGAGGTTTATGCCAAAATAGGGATTCCATGCGGCCTGAGCGTAGAGTTCAAGATGACGGCTAGCCAGAAAGACATTTATGCCTGCACCCAGCCGCGCACCCATATTCACGCCGAAGTTTTTTTCCACTTCCGCACCGCCAGAAGGTCCCCAGAACAGATAGTAGGCTGCCGCACGGAAAATAGTCTTGTACACAAACCAGTTGTCCGCCGTAAAGCCCACATACCAAGGGTTACCTTTTACCTGCAAGGCGAAGACCCAGGGCGAATGATTTGAGGCAAAGGTAATCGAATCCCCGATATATGACGAAAGGCCGTCCTTAAAAACCATATCGGAGGAAGCAGGAAGTTCCGAGCGCAAATACAAATCACACTGCACTCCTACACCAACTTTTGCGGCGGCAGAGCATACGAGAAGAAAAGAAAGCGCAAGGGTGGCAAAAGATTTTTTTGTCATTAAGCCTATTGTAGCATAAGGAATTGGCAGGTTCAACACATACATCCTTTTGAATAATACGACAGGTTTTGCTATAATCGCCTTATGACCAATTTGGAACGCTACTACAATAAATTTGACGAAGACCATCGGCTGACAACGAGGCATGGGCGGGTGGAATTTGAGACGACCATGCATTTTATCCACGAATATATTCCCGGGGTGGCGGGGGCAGACGGCAAGGCACGCATTGCGGACATCGGTGCGGGAACAGGACGCTATTCCCTTGCTTTGGCACGTGAAGGACACCGCGTGACGGCCGTGGAACTGGTGGCAAAAAACCTTTCGGTCTTAGAAAGCAAGCATGAAAAAGTGAACTGCTGGCCGGGAGATGCACGAGACCTGCATTTTTTGGAGGATGAACGCTTTGACATTACACTTTTGTTCGGGCCTCTTTACCATCTGCATACGGAATCCGACCGTTTGCAGGCACTGAGCGAGGCAAAGCGGATTACCAGGAAAGACGGACTGATTTTTTGTGCCTACGTGATGAATGAATACAGCGTACTCACCTACTGCTTTAAGCAAAACCACATTGGCGAGGTAATGGCAACGGGAAAACTGACCGCAGACTTTCACACAAAAAGCGATGACGATGAACTCTACAGCTATCTGCGGCTGGAGGACATCAATGAACTGAAGGACAGGGCCGGCTTACAGCGGGAAAAGATTTTTGCCGCCGATGGAGCCGCCGACTACATGCGACGGGAACTGAACGCGCTGAGTGAAGCAGACTTCGCCCATTTTCTGTCTTACCATCTTGCCACATGCGAACGGGCTGACCTGCTGGGTGCGAGTTCCCATGTGGTAGATGTGCTGAGGAAAAAGGTATAGCATATACGCTTATGGAAAGATACATACCGACAAAAACTGAACGAGACATACTCACTTTTCTTGCACTACAGCCTGAATGTACGGCAAGGGTAGAAACTGTGATGGTCTCTTGCCAGGGTCTTGACCTAAACGCGATAGAACGAGGGATTGAGGGGTGTGTGGCAAAAGGCTTTGTGATGAAAAAAGATGAAAATCTTACCCTTTCTCCCCTCGGGAAGAAACAATTTTAATACAGCGAATTGTACTGCTTGGCAATTCTCTTCCATGTGTACAACCTTTCCCCTGCTTCTTTCATGGAGGCGGCAATTTCTGAAAGCTCCTTTTTATCACCCGCAAAGAGTTTTTGAACATCCGATGCAATATCGTCGCTCTTTTTCCAGCAGAGGCACTTTCCTTCTGTTGTGGCACGGTTGTACACGCAGTCAAAGGCAAGAACGGGAAGCCCTAAGCACATAGCCTCCACAAGACTGGGATTAGTTCCCCCTGCAGAATGACCATGCACATATAGGGCCGCATTTGAGCGAATCCAGTTGATTGTGTGCGGCTCGTAAATGGGGTCAAGAAGATGCATATTCTTGTAAGCCCCGTACTGATTTTTAAGGCTTCTTCCGTAGTCTGATTTTTCCCAGTTTCCCACAATAAGAAGCGGCATTTCCGAAAGACGGGCAAAGGCTTGCAAAATCACATGCACATTGTTCTCAGGCTCTATCCGGCAGACCGTACAGGCGTAAGGAGCGCGGCAGAAGGGATATTTTTCATAAAGGGAATCATCTTTTACCGGGGAAACCTGGTCGCCGCCGTAGGCAATCAGTTCCACCCTCTTTTTTGCTGTGATTTTTGAGTATGCGGCCTGCACGTAATCAGTAATGCCCTTGTTGTCACCGATGATAATGTCGGAATAGCGTACCGCCTGTTTTTCGCTGTAATGAAGGAGCCACTTTGCATAGTTCTTCCATTTATCCCGCTTCCATTCAAGGCCGTCAATGTTCGTGATGATTTTACCCTTAAAAGCCCGGCGGATATAGGGCAAAAAGATACAGCCTGAAACGCCTAGAATCAGCATGACACTTCTATCACCAAGCTTTTCTTCCCTGCTCTCTTTTACCGCAATCTTCATGCTCTCAAAATCGTAGAGAATGCTGTCCTTGCCGTTGGCATCCCGGTCAAGGTAAATAAGCCGTGCGCCTTTGTAAGAATCCAGCCGCTTCTCGTATTTTTTCGCCGAGCAGAACACGGTATATTCTACATCGGATGGGGTGTAATCAAGCAAGTTATCCACCAGAGACTCAAAGCCTCCATAGCAGGCAGGAACGCCCACCGTCCCGATAATGTAGACACGTTTCTTATTTGTCTTATTTTCAAGCATAACGCCTCCAATATTTGAGATTCCGAAACAAGTTCGGAATGACATTTTCTTGTAGCGTCCTTTGACATTCTATTTTTGAAAGATTTTACGGCCTAGAAAAAGATTTCAGGCGAATTGCACAAAAACTGCTCAAGTGGAATGCAGGCAGAATTATCAGAGTCCTGAGCGGAAACAACATAGACTTTCGCTTCCGGATATTTTTCCTTGAAAATCTGCATGCCTTTGTTGCTCGTCCTTGAGCCGCTTTTCACTTCGATTGCACATAAATCATGGCCATTGCTGATTACATAATCAACCTCGTCATTTCCGTCCCGCCAGTAAAAAAGTCTGTATCCGCACAAATCGGCATTATTTATAAGATGCGTTCCCACGCAGGATTCAACAAGCCTTCCCCACAAATCAGGAGTTTCCATGGCAGTTTCAAATCCTTTGGGAAGAAGGGATGCATAGAGAGCATTGTTGTAGACCTGAAGCTTAGGACTTGAAGAACGGCTTTTCTGTTCGCTGCCTGAAAATTTCTGCAAACCGCCCAGAAGCTTGCTCTGCTCCAGCAGGCTGAGATAATGGGAAAGAGTAACGGTATTCCCCGCATCCGTTAAAGTTCCCAGCATTTTATTAAAGGGAAGCACCTGAGAACTGTAGACAGCCCCCAGTTCAAAAAGCTGATGCAAAAGAGCAGGCTTTGTGATGGTAGTAAGCATAAGAATATCTTTTGAGATGCTTGTCTCGATGATAGAATCCCTCATATAGGACTTCCAGCGTTTTTCGTCTTTTATCAGCTCTGCAGGACCGGGGTATCCGCCAAAAAACACATATTCTTCCAAAGAAAAGCCAAAGGCCTCTTTCATTTCAAGAAAAGTCCAGTGAGGAACTTGAATAAGCTCAAAACGCCCGTGCAAGGATTCCGTAAGCCCTTTTTCTATCAGAAGCCTTGAGGAACCGCTCAGCAGGACTTTGACATTCGTTTTGCTGCGACTATCTTCATCCCAGAGTTTTTTTACGATTTCACTCCAATTGGGAATTTTTTGAATCTCGTCAATCACAAGAAGCACTTCTTTTGCACCCATTTTTATCTTAAAGCGGGCAGAAGTCCAAAGTGCTTCAAGCCAGACCTGTGAAGACCCGCTCAAAGCATCAGCACTTTCATAGATGTAGTTATAATCAGTCTGCTCCAGAAACTGCATGATTATAGTAGTCTTTCCAACCTGACGGGGACCTGCAACAACCTGAATGAACTTTCGTTTTTCTGAAATCCGTTTTTTCAGCTGAGTTATGAATAAAGTGCGCTCCATACCTGCTCCTTGAACCCGACTGAGTAAAAATACTCAGGCTGTTGAGTAATTTTACTCAGTGTATTGAGAAAAATCAAGTAGAAGCCAATTTTTAAAGAACACCAAACCTAATCGTCACAATACAGAAACGGGCAGTTGAATATTGTCAGCATCAAGCGGAATCGAAAAAGAGCACAAGCATATCACACAACCTTTTCCAATCGACTTATGTAAGCTTGGAAGAACAGAAAAATTCTTTAGAGCGTCTTTACCAGGATTTGAACTCTTTTTGATTTCAACAGGATAAAGCACATTATTTTCTTCTATAAGCAAATCAATTTCTTTGCCATTATTATCGCGATAATATGAAAAACGGCTTCGTACATCAATTCCATTATTCGTATATGTTTTTACAATTTCAGAAATAACATAAGTTTCAAAGAAATTCCCTGCCACAGCAG